>NZ_JAPHNL010000281.1 GCF_026274175.1 Streptomyces beihaiensis | reverse complement strand
CACGGCGGTCAACTCCCCGATCAGCGCATCGAGTTCGGTGAGCTTGCTGCGGTACACGGCGAGCGCGCCCAGGGCGCAGGAGAGCGCGGTTCGGCGTACGGAGCGGCGTACGGAAGCGGGGCAGCTGATCACCCGGCGCACGATAGCGCTGTAAATGGGATTATTCGGGCGCCGCGCGGAAGGTCTGCCCCGGCCGGCCGACCCCTGGGGGCCCTGCGGTGAGACCTGAACGGGTCACGTCCGCCCGCGCAGCGCCTCCGCCACCGCGCCGAGGTACGCCGTGTGCGCGGCGGCGCTGGGCGCGAGCTCCGGGTTCCAGGGCAGCACGGTCGCGTGATCGGCCACCGACGTCCAGTGCGGGTCGTGCGCGTACCGCTCGCGCGGCGCCGCGTTCGCCCGGGCGTCCAGGAGCACCACGTCGGGCCTGAGCTCCGCGGCGTCGGCCCAGGTGCCGGTGGACCAGTTGACGCCGGGGCCCTCGGGCGGCTCAACGGCCCGCACGCCGAGACCGGTCAGCGCGCTCAGGTCGGGCCACTTGGCGGGCCGTGCGAGATGCACGCTGTCCGGGCCGCCGGGGGAGAGGGCCAGTACGCGCACCGACCCGGCACGCTCCGCGACCGCCGCCAGCTCGCTCTTCGCGCGCGCGAGTTCCGCCGTCGCGCCCGGCTCCTCGGCCGCGCCGAGCGTGCGGCCGAGCTCGGCGAACCGCTCCCGCACCCCGGCCAGCGAGCTGCCCCGGCCGACGTCGATGACGACGGCCGGCACGTGCTCCTCCAGGTGCTTGGCCAGGTCCGGTTCGATCCCGTAGACCTGTCCGCCGCCGTACGTGAGGGCCACCACCAGGTCCGGCCGCAGGGCGAGCACGTCGTCCACGGCGAGCCCGGAGCCCGCCCCGAGGTACGGGACACCGTCGCCCTCCGCCCCGCCCAGGGGCAGGGACCCCGCCTTGGTCCGGTCCGGGTTCTCCCCGTCGTGGAACGAGCCGAAGAACCCGACGGGCCGCACCCCCAGATCCCACAGGCCGGCGGCGGCCTGTATGTACGCGACGACCCGCTCGGGCGTCCGTGGCGCGGTGGCCAGGTGCCCGCGGTCGTCGGTGAACTCCCAAGCTGTACGCGACCGTTCATCCATGCCGGGACCCTGCCCAGGCGGCCCGCGCGACACTCCGCGCCGCACCGGTCAAAACCGGCCGACAGGTCCTACGCGTCCCGTACGAGCGCCTTCGCGTCGCGCGCCAGGGCCGTGAGCCGGGATATCGCCCGGAAGTACTTCTTGCGGTAGCCGCCGTTCAGCATCTCCTCGCTGAACAACCGGTCGAAGGGCAGACCCGAGGCGAGCACCGGGATCTCCCGGTCGTACAGCCGGTCGGCGAGGACCACGAGCCGCAGGGCCGTCGACTGGTCGGGCACCGCCGAGACATCGGTCAGGCACACGGCCCTGAGCCGGTCGGTCAGCGCGCCGTACCGGCTGGGGTGCACGCGCGCGAGGTGCGCGAGCAGATGCGGGAAGTCGTCGAGCGAAGCGCCGTCGGTGGCGTACGCGGCCTTGGTGACCTGCTCGTCGGTGAACGGCGCGGGCGCCTCCGGCAGGCCCCGGTGGCGGTAGTCGTCGCCGTCGATGCGCAACGGCCTGAAGTGCGCCGACAGGCCCTGGATCTCGCGCAGGAAGTCGGCTGCGGCGAACCGGCCCTCGCCCAGCTTGCCCGGCAGCGTGTTCGAGGTCGCGGCGAGTGCCACGCCCGCCTCGACGAGCTTGCCGAGCAGGGTCGACACGAGGACGGTGTCGCCCGGGTCGTCCAGCTCGAACTCGTCGATGCACAGCAGCCGGTGACCGCTGAGCGTCCTCACCGTCTGCTGGAAGCCGAGCGCGCCCACCAGGTTCGTCAGCTCGACGAACGTGCCGAACGCCTTCTGCTCGGGCGCGGCCGGGGTCGCGTGCCACAGGGAGGCGAGCAGATGCGTCTTGCCGACGCCGTACCCACCGTCGAGATACACCCCCCGCGGTCCGCTCGGCACGGCGGCGGACCTGCGCCCGAACCACTTCTTCTTCGCCTTGCCCCCGGGGGCCCGCGCCCCGTCGAGCCCGGTGGCGAACCCGCCGAGGATCTGGACGGCCTGGTGCTGGCTGGGCTGGTTCGGGTCCGGTATGTACGTGTCGAAGCGGACGGCGTCGAACCGGGGCGGCGGCACCATCTCCGCGACCAGGCGCTCCGCGGGGACGTGCGGCTCGCGGGCGCACAGGGACAGCGGCGCCGCGTCGGCTATGGGGCTGATGCCCGCGCCACTACCCGACTGGCGGGCACCGGAGGCTTCGGTTGAGGACGACACAACTCCCCACCTTAGCCTCCGTGCCACACTGCACGTCATGCGACGCCTGTTCCCTGTGACGTACGAAACAGCAGCTGTCAAGGGCTACGAGGTCTCCCGGACGGCCGGCCGGGGCAGTGATCCGGGGGGCGAGGTGACGGAGCCGGACGGCGGCGAGTGGTCACTCGACGCGCTGGCCGACGCCTACGCCTACCCGCCCGAGGCGGCCGGGGCCCCCTGGCTGCGCGGCAACATGGTCGCCACGCTCGACGGCGCCGCCCAGCACGAGGGCCGCTCCCAGCCCATCTCCTGCCCCGCCGACATGCGGATCTTCGGCACGCTGCGGGGCCTGGCCGACGCGGTCGTCGTCGGCGCCGAGACCGTGCGTCAGGAGGGGTACCGCCCGGCCCGGGCCCGTGAGGCGTTCGCCGCGCGCCGGGCTGCGGCCGGGCAGGGCCCCGCCCCGTCGATCGCCGTGATCAGCCAGAGCCTCGACCTCGACTTCGGCCTCCCGCTCTTCACCGAGCCACTGGCCCCGACCTACGTGATCACCGGTGCCTGGGCGCCCGCCGACCGGGTGAGCGCGGCGCGCGAGGCGGGCGCCGAGGTCCTCGTCGCGGGCGACGGCGCCCGGGTCGATGTGGCGCTCGCGGTGCGGGCCCTGGCCGAGCGGGGGCTCACCCGGCTCCTGACGGAGGGCGGGCCGCGGCTGCTCGGCCAGTTCGTGGCCGCACACGTGCTCGACGAGCTCTGTCTGACCGTGTCTCCGATGCTGACCGCGGGCGACGCGCAACGCATCGCCGGAGGTCCGAAGATGACCATGCCGGAACGTTTCGAGCTGGCATCTCTCCTGGAGCAGGACGGTTTCCTCTTCACCCGATACCGTCGGAATCGACACACCCCGGAATGATCCGTTCCGTTTCGCTTCCGCTGGGCACACTAAAACTCGCAGACCCCGTGGCGGCACGGGGCAGGATGGTTTCCGCAGGTCCCCAGGAGGCCGCCGAAAGGCGGCCCACGGTAGGAGAAGAAGGGCGCCCGTCGTGTTCACGAGCGTATTGATGATCGAGAAGGCCCTGACGTCCGCCGACGTGGAGTTCGTCACCACCTTGCACGGCGACGAGGAAGTCTCCTTCCACGTGCTGCTCCAGCCCCGCGGAGACCAGGCGGACCGCCTGCTGCGGGCCATCGACGACATCGCGATGGGCGAACTGGACGAGGCGGCCCGCGAGCGCGAGGTCCCGGAGGGCGACGAGGCCGCGCAACCCGGCGAACAGGCCCTCAACGTCTCCTTGGCCGCGCTCCACCAGGCAGGCTGCGCCGCCGAGGGGCGGCTCGTCGAGGACCATCCGCTCAACGCCCTCAAGTCCCTCGTCGACGAGGTCGGGGCGGACGAGGTGATCGTCCTGACCGACCCGCACTACGTCGAGGAGTTCTTTCACCGCGACTGGGCCTCCCGCGCCCGCCACAAGGTCGGCGTGCCGGTCCTGAAGCTGTTCTCGTACAGCAAGGCGTGAGCACGGACGCAGCGCGGGGTGCGTGGCGGCACGGACCGAGGCAATAGGCTTGACCCGTTCCGCGCTCGACGTGTCCGCGGAGCCGCACACCCGAGAACCCAGGGGAGAAAAGCGCATGGCACCCGGCCTGCCCCAGTCCGTCTCCGACATGGACCGACCGCACTTCATCGGCATCGGCGGCGCCGGGATGTCGGGCATCGCCAAGATCCTCGCCCAGCGCGGCGCCCGGGTCGCCGGAAGCGACGCCCGTGACTCCGCCACGGCCGAGGCGCTGCGCGCGCTCGGCGTCACGGTCCACATCGGGCACGACGCCGCGCACGTCTGCCCCAAGACGAGCTGCGTCGTGGTCTCCTCGGCGATCCGCGAGGACAACCCGGAGCTGGCCCGCGCCAAGGAGCTCGGCATCCCGGTCGTCCACCGCTCCGACGCGCTGGCCTCCCTCATGGACGGCCTGCGCCCGATCGCGGTGGCGGGCACCCACGGCAAGACGACCACGACGTCGATGCTCGCGGTGTCCCTCACCTCCCTGGGCCTGTCCCCCTCCTACGCCATCGGCGGCGACCTGGACGCCCCCGGCTCCAACGCGCTGCACGGCGAGGGCGGCATCTTCGTCGCCGAGGCCGACGAATCCGACCGCAGCTTCCACAAGTACCGGCCCGAAGTCGCGATCGTCCTCAACGTCGAGCTCGACCACCACGCCAACTACGCGTCGATGGACGAGATCTACGAGTCCTTCGAGACGTTCACCTCGAAGATCGTCCCGGGCGGCACCCTGGTCGTCGCCGCGGACCACCCGGGCGCAGCGGAGCTGACCCGCCGCGTACGCGCGGGGGCGGCCCAGGCATCGGGCCTCACGATCGTCACGTACGGGGAGTCGCAGGACGCCGACGTCCGTATCACCGCCGTCACCCCCCGCGGCCTGACCAGCGAGGTCACCGTCCTCATCGACGGCGCGCCGCTCACCTTCACCGTCTCGGTCCCCGGCCGCCACTACGCGCACAACGCCGTGGCGGCGCTCGCCGCGGGCGCGGCGCTCGGCATCCCCGCCGCGGACCTGGCCGGCGCCATCAAGTCGTACACGGGCGTCAAGCGCCGCCTCCAGCTCAAGGGCGAGGCCGCCTCGGTCCAGGTCATCGACTCCTACGCCCACCACCCCACCGAGATGACCGCCGACCTGGAGGCGATGCGCGGCGCCGCCGGTGACGCCCGCCTGCTCGTCCTCTTCCAGCCCCACCTCTTCTCCCGCACCCAGGAACTCGGCAAGGAGATGGGCGACGCCCTCGCCCTGGCCGACGCCTCGGTCGTCCTCGACATCTACCCGGCGCGCGAGGACCCGATCCCCGGCATCACCAGCGCCCTGATCGTCGACGCGGCCCGCGCGGCCGGGGCCGACGTGCACGGCGAGTCCGACAAGGCGGCCGCCGTGTCGATGCTCGCGGGAATGGCCAAGCCCGGCGATCTCGTTCTCACCATGGGCGCGGGCGACGTCACCGAACTGGGCCCGCGCATCCTGGACGACCTGGCCAAGCGCTGACAAGGAGAAGATCCCCATGGCGTACGACGTGGAGAAGCCGGACGAGCAGTGGCGCGAGGAGCTGAGCCCGGCCGAGTACGCGGTGCTCCGCCAGGCCGGCACCGAACCCGCCTTCACCGGTGAGTACACCGACACGAAGACCAAGGGCGTCTACGCCTGTCGTGCCTGCGGCGCCGAACTCTTCACGTCGACGGAGAAGTTCGAGTCCCACTGCGGCTGGCCCAGCTTCTACGACCCCAAGGACTCCACCGCCGTGGAACTCCTGGAGGACCGCTCGCACGGGATGGTCCGCACCGAGGTGCGCTGCGCGAGGTGCGGCTCGCACCTCGGTCACGTCTTCGAGGGCGAGGGGTATCCGACGCCGACGGACCAGCGGTACTGCATCAACTCGGTGTCGCTGCGCCTTGAGCCGGACGGGGACTGAGCGGGCGTTCGTACCAGGTGCCCGGTTCTCCGCCCAGGCCGGCGGGGTCGGCCGGGCCGGACGCGGTGAAGCCGGCCTTCGCCAGCACCCGCCGCGACACCGTGTTCGCCTCGGCCGCGGCGGCCCGCACAAGGGGGCGTGAGGGTGGGCATGGCCCGAGCTTGGGCGAGGCGGCTCGGTGCGCGGAGGACGCCGGATAGGCTGCCCGACATGGAGCGGGGAACGAACGCGGGGGCGGACGACTCCGACGGCTGGCTCGCCGACACACGGGCCTCCTACGACACCGTCGCCGCCGACTACGCGGATCTGACACGGCACCTCCTGGACGAGACGCCCGAGGAGCGCACGGTCCTTGCGCACTTCGCCGACCTGGTGCGCGCCCGGGGCGGGGGGCCGGTGGCGGACGTGGGGTGCGGCACCGGGAGGATCACCGGTCATCTGCGGCGACTGGGCGTCGACGTGTTCGGCATCGACCTGTCGCCCGGGATGCTGGAGATGGCCCGCCGTGACCATCCCGGCGCGCGGTTCGAGCTCGGCTCCATGACGCGACTCGCTCTGGACGACGCCTCGCTGACCGGCCTGATCGCCTGGTACTCGACGATCCACGTGCCCGACGCGCAGATGCCCTCCGTCCTTGCGCACTTCCACCGGACCGTCAGACCGGGAGGGCCGCTGATCGTGAGCTTTCACGTCGGCGACGAGTCCCGATTCAAGAGTTCGGGCTACGGGGGGCATCCGATGAGGGTCCACGTCCATCAGCGGCGGCCCGGCCGGATGAGCGAGTGGCTGGACGCGGCGGGCTTCGACGTCGAGAGCCACCGGACGCTGACCTCCGCGGAGAGCAAGCTGGGCGTCATCCTCCTGGCGCGCCGCCGCCCCTGAGTCTCCGCCGCCCGGCCGGACCACGGTCCTGCCGGGCCGCTCGTCCTGCCGGGCCGCCGTCCGGCCGGCCGTGGTCCTGCCGGGCGCGCCAGGGGCAGGGCGGTCACCCCGGACAGGAACCGTTCGCCGCCTGGTCCGTGCGGTACGGCTTCGGCGGGCGGTAGCCCTTGGGGCGGGGGAACTCGACGACCGGGACGGCCTTGCAGACCGGCCAGTTGCCGTTGCCCGCCGTGTAGCCGAAGTCGCCGCTCGCTCCCCGCACACAGCCCTGGCAGGTGTCGCCGGGGAGCATCCGCATGTTCCTGATGACGTTCGTGACGTCCTGCTCGGACGGAAGCCGCCGGGCCGCGAGCTCCTTGCGCGCGTCGTCGACGGCCTGGCTCAGCACGCGGAACGCGTCGTAGTGCATGATCGCGTAACCGTCGTCCAGGGCGGCCCCCTTGAGCCCCGCCTCCTTCTCCATGACGGCGGCGAACGGGCCGAACTGACCGGGAGCGTTCTGGCCCGCGCGCCACGAAGGGCCGTCGGTTGGCGCCGCGTTGAGCGTGACGACACCGGCCTGCTCCATGTGCCTCCGGGACTCGGGCGTGGTGAGCCGGGACGTCAGCCCGGTCGACACACGCAGGATCCGGATGGGGTCCTTCGTCGTGCGGCTGCGGCACTCGGGATCGTTGGCGATGGCCTGCACCAGGTACGGCAGGTCCCAGTCCCGGCCCGCCAGGAACACCGTGTCCGAATCCGTCCGGCAGATGCCCTCCGCCGCGGCCGCCACGGCATGCGGTGCCCCCTCGTAGGGACCCATGGTGCCCACGTACGAGTTCTGCCGGATGCCCAGCTGGTACTTCCTGCCGAAGGTCTTCAGCAGTTCCTTCTTGGTGTTGGTCACGTACTTGTCCTTGGCCCGCGAGTCCCAGACCAGGTAGCCGTGGCCACGCCCCGGGTTCTTCGCCAGGTAACGTTCCAGCGCGTCCACCGAGTTGCGGTTGTTCGGCGCCACCTTGAACAGCGTGTCCGCCGCGATGTCCGTGGAGCTGAGGACGCCGCTGACCGCCGGGACGCCCGCGTCGGACAGCGCCCGCGCCGCGTCCTCGGTGGCCTGCACGCTGTTGGGCAGGCCCATCACGCCGACCAGGGGGGCGTCGCCCTCCTTCGGCTTCTGCGGGCCGGTCATCGCCGTCGCCCGGTCGACCGCCGGGCGCCACAGCGACAGGTCCGTGCCGAGGTTGCCGAGCAGCATCTCGAAGTTCACACCGGTCTGAGCGGTGTTGGCGGCGCGCTGCGCCGCGTAGGCGCCCGCGAGCGAGTGCTGGATCAGCTCCGCGGTCATCGCGCCGGAGTCCGACGGGTTGAACGGGAGCAGCAGCGCCACCTTCACGTACGGCTTGCGGCGGTCCTCGTCCCCGGGATGCTCCCAGGCGTCCCGCACCCGCTGGTTCTCCTTCGCCACGAGCGCGACCAGAGGGGCGAAGCGGGGATCGGGTCCGTGCGCGCCCGGCTTGAACGACGGCGTCCTGTAGGTGGCGTCCACCAGGCCGACGCATTCGCCCTGCCGCTCCTCCAGACCGTGCGAGCAGTCGCCCTTGGTGAGCACGGGCACCGTCAGGGCGGCCGCGGTGATCACCAGGGCCAGCGCCACCAGGCCCGCCAGGCCCTTCTCCGCGGGCCCCGGCGGGCGGCCCCGCAGCCGCGTGAACGGTCGCACGAACACCGTCCGGCCCAGCCAGAGCGCGGGGCGGACCAACACGTCAATGACTCTCACCGTGGCTCCTTCCAGGGCCGGGGCCCCGGTCCTGGGCGGGCAGCGCGGACGGCGGTGTGCGCAGCTCGCGCAGTTCGTCGTGCCACTCCTGCGCCGCGTCGAACAGCGTGCCCGCCCCCGTGACGTGCCGGCCCGACAGCTGCTCCAGCTCCCACTTGATCCGTCCGCACAGCGTCCCGTCCGGAGCGGTCAGCGGGTCCGCCGCCAGCCACACCGCGTGGGTGAGGCGGTGCACGCAGCGCCGTACGTAGTCGCCGGCCGACTCGGTGCCGGGCGCGCCCCGGGCGATCCGGCGGCACTCCTCGGCCCACTCGGGGCGCGGCGGATGCGGCGCCGACGCCACGTGCCACAGGTGGCGCAGCCACTCCTCGGCGGTGGTCGGCGGGGCGAACAGGTCGGTCAGGCCGCGCACCGCCTCGTCCGCGTCGCCCAGCGCGAGCGTGTGGTGCAGCGCGGCGACCGGGTCGCCCGCGCCCGCGTGGTGGTCGCGCAGCGTCGCGTGGACGGCGTCCCACGTCTGCGGCGGGTCCTCGGTGGGCGCGGGCGAGCGGCGCCGCAGCTCGTGGACGAGGACCGCGCGCAGGAACGGGTCGGCGACGAACGGCCGGTCCGCCGCCGCGCCGTGCTCGGTCCGCAGGTGGATGCGCGCGGCCGCCACCGCCGCCTGCTGCGCGTCCGAGGTGAGGAACGTGTCGGCCAGGGCGTGGGCCGCGCCGTCGTCCTGCGCCACCGAGAACAGCACCAGGCCCCGACGCAGCTCCGCGTCCGGGACCAGGCGGGCCGCGATCCGCCGGGTCACCGGCTGCCCGGCCAGGCGCAGGGTGCCCACGTCGTGGCCCGGCAGGTCGGCGGCGCGCGGGTCGGCCGCCACCGCGTCCCGCACCAGACCGCATCCCAGCGGCGACCCCTGCGTGAACCGGCGTACCGCACGCGGCAGTTCGGGCCGCGGGGGCGGATCGCCGGCCATCAGCATCGCCACGATGTCGCCCCGGTCGAGCGGCGGCAGCTCCAGGGCGACGACCCCGGCCGACGGCGTCCCGGTCTCCGGCCGCCTCCAGCCGCTCGCACCGCCCGCCAGCTGCGCCAGGGTGCGCACGGCCGCGTCGGGTCCCGCTCGGTGGCGGGCGTCGCCGCGGGCCGCGGCCACCAGGACCAGCGGGTCGCGGGCGCCCTGCGCACGGTGGGCGAGGAACTGGCCGAACAGGCGGGAGCCGTGGCCGCTGTGCACGTCGTCGAGGAGCAGCAGCGGGCGTGGTGTCTGGTTGAAGTGGGTCCAGCCACTGTAGTGGGCGCGCAGGTCCTCCAGGAGCGCCGCGGCGAGGGACGCCTCGGACTCCTCGCGCAGGTCGTCGCCGAGATGGAAGGCACGGCACAGCTCGGCCAGGGGCTCGGCGTCGCGTCCGGGCCCGAGCCGGGACGCGTAGAAGGACTGCACGTCACGGGCCTGGCGTCGGTGCAGATACCGGTCGGAGAACAGCCGTACGCAGGCGTCGGCGATCGGCGCGAGATCGCTGCGGTCGCCGAGGGCGACCAGCGCTCCCACGTCCTGTGCCCAGCTGCCCGCCCGCGGGTCGCCGTCGTCGGCAAGCCCGCACTCGGTGAGCAGGCGCTGCATGCGCGCCTGGGCGACGCCCTGCTCGCGCGCGTCGCCGCGGGTCCAGGCGGAGACGGCCGCCAGTCCGGTCCACAGGCGCGGCAGCCGCAACCGCTTGCGGCCGGTGATCGGCGCGCACAGCCCGCAGGCGGCGTCGGTGAGGATGTCGACGACCGGCGAGGTGTTGGCGACCATCGCCGCGGTGGCGTCGCCGCCGTCCGCACAGTTCACCTCGGCCACCGGCAGACGGGCCTGGTAGGCGCGCGCGAGCGCGTCGAGGACGGCGGTGCGTCCGCTGCCGTGCGGCCCCGTCAGCAGCAGGGCGGGAGGGTCGTCGGGGTGCGCCTGCCGCAGCAGTTTCGGCTCGTTCGCGTCGAGCCCCACCAGGCGCGGCACCAGGTCGTCGAGCAGGACGTCCCGCCCGTACAGTCTGCTCACGCTCTTCCTCCCCGCCCCGCCGCCGTCAGCCGAGCAGTCTCGTCAGTACGGGGCCGATGCTCTGCAACAAGGCCTGTGCGGCCACCGAGTTGGGGGCCGCGACCAGCTGTTCTCTGATCCGTGTGGCGAGGGCGCGCAGCCTGCCGCGCTGCTGCGGCAGGGCGCCGGTGCGGCGCAGCTCCTCGCTGTCCCGGATCAGCTGACGAAGCCGCTCGTCGTCGAGGTCGAGCCCGGCGGCCCGGTCACGGATCGTGTCGACGAAGTGCACGACATTGCCGTACGTGACGTTGAAGTCGCCCTGCACGGTGCCGATGTGGATGGCCCCCGCGCCGGGCGGCTCACGGGTCAGGAACGCGGACACGCCCTGCCCGGCGGCCGCGCACCGCCGTCCCGCCCCGGTCGGCGTCACCCGCGCCTCGACCGTCTCCCCGTCGAGCGCGAGCAGGCCCGTCTGGTGCAGAAAGCGCGCGCTGCCCTCGACATCGCCCTGGCTGAGCGGGGTGCCGTGGAAGAAGACCTGCTCGGAGACGAAGAACTCCTTCAGGCGCGGCCGGTGCCCGGCGCGCTCCTGCTCGCTCGCCCAGTCGAGCAGCGCGTCCTCGGTGTAGCGGTGCAGCGCCCCCTCGTCGTGCAGCTCGTCGGCGAGTTCGAGGGCGAGGGCGAGTCCGTCCGCGGTCAGCTCGGTGTCGGGCGGCGGGCGTTCGCCGTCCTCGTGGGCCAGGACCAGGCCCCGCTCCTGGAGGTCCTCGACGACCGCGGTGACGCCGAGCGCGGGCTTGTTCTGCTGCCGGGCGAAGTCACCCGTCGGCACCGGCACCCGGGTACGGCGGCCGGACTGCTCCAGGAGCCACAGGAGCAGCCGTACCTCGTAGCGGCCGGGCGCGGCCGCGCGTCGCGTCATCGTGAACCCAACCCCGTAGGCGCGGTGGCGTACCGCACAGTGTCTGAGCGGTCGAATTTACATCCGATCCTGATCTGTCACCAGGTATCGGTGGCCTCTGGGGCATCACAACTGCCTTACGGTGCCGGGGCATTGGGGCATATGTCCCGGGCCAGGGAGGGCCTGGCCGGGGATGCCGCTCAGTCGGTGACCGCGGGGGCGGTGACCCGCAGTCCCTTGATGCCGTTGATGAAGTTCGACACCAGGCGGCGCGGCGGTGCGGCGAGCGTCAGCGCCGGCAGCGCGCGCCCCACCTCCTCGTACAGCACCCGGAGCTGGAGCCGCGCGAAGTGCGCGCCCAGGCAGACGTGCGGCCCGCCCCCGAAGGAGACATGGGGGTTGGGGGTGCGGGACAGGTCGAGGCGGAACGGTTCGGCGAAGACGCGTTCGTCGTGGTTGGCCGACGCGTGGAAGACCACGACCTTGTCGCCCTTCCTGATCGCGTGGCCGGCGAGGGTGGTGTCCCTGGCGGCGGTGCGGCGGAAGGTGAGCACCGGCGGGTGACGGCGCAGGAGTTCGTCGACCGCCGTCGACATGTCGACCTCGCCCGCCCGCAGACCCGCGTACGCGGCCCGGTCCTCGGCCAGCAGGGCGAGCGCGCCAGGGGCGGCGCTTCGGACCGTGTCGTTGCCCGCGATCGTCAGCAGGAAGAAGAACATCTCCCGCTCGGGGCCGGTCAGTTCGGGGTCCGCGGCGAGGGTCGTCATGATGTCGTCGGCCGGATGGTCGCGCTTGTGGGCGGCCAGCTCGCCCGCGTACGCGAACATGTCGGCGAGCGCGGCCGGCGAGCGTGGGTTGACGGGCTTTCCGTCCGGGCCGAGCACCGGGGCGGCGGCCTCGTCGGGGTCCTGATAGCCGATGACCCGGTGCGTCCAGTGCAGCATCAGAGTCCGGTCGGACTCCGGCACGCCCAGCAGGTCGGCGAGGTTGAGCAGCGCGTAGTCGTCGGTGACCGTCGCCACCAGGTCCACCGGTTCGCCCGGCGCGGCCCCGGCGAGCGCCGCGCCGAGCAACTCGCGCGCGCGGGTGCGGGCCGCCGCCGTGAACGCCTCCACGCGGCGCGGCGTGAAGGCCCGGCTCACCAGGCGGCGCAGCCTGCCGTGGGCGGGCGGGTCCTGGTTGAGCATCATGCCGCGGATGAACGGAAGGTCGGCCGGGTCCGGATCGCGGATCTGGGTGGCACCGAGGTACGAGGAGTACGCCGACGCGTCCTTGAGGACCCGTGCGACGTCCGCGTGCCGGGTCACCGCCCAGAACCCGGGGCCCTCGGGCCAGCCGAGTACCGCGGGCTCTTCCTGCCAGGCCACCGGATCATGGTCGCGCAGCACCTGGTAGCGGTCGTGCGGCACCCCGCGCGCGTACACGCGGGGATCGAACACGTCGGCCCTCGCCGCACGGGGTGCCGTGTTCCGTGCCGTGCCGTCTGCCGTGCTGTCTGTCGTGCCGTCCGTCGTGTTGTCTTTGAACCCTCGTGTCACGCCTCGTCCGCCCGCAGAAAGTCCTCCACCACCCGGATCAGCGCCAGCGGCGCCTCATCCATCGCGTAATGTCCGCAGACCGGGAGGTCGACCAGCTCGCCGCGCGTGAACCAGGTCAACCACGTCGTCCGCATCAGCTCCGCCGACAGCGCCGGGTCGAGGCTGCCCGTCACAGCGAGCGCAGGGGTCGTACAGCCCGCCAGGTCGCGATGGAAGTCGTCGCCCGACCACGAGTCGAACCACGCGCGGAACGCCTTCGTGTCGCTGCACGCCAGCGAACGCTCCACCATGCGGTCCAGCCACGCCGCCGGGCGGACACCGCCGGTCGTCGCGTCGAGGATCGCGCGGCGGTTGGCGGGCACGGTGTCCGCACTCGCGAACAGCTCCAGCTGCTCGGGCGGCATCGACAGGCCCGACGCGGGGACCGGCGAGACACCCGCGATGCGCCGCACCCGCCGCGGCGCCGTCGCCACGACGCGCTGCGCCACGCTGCCGCCCATCGAGTGCCCGACCAGCGAGAACCGCTCCCAGCCGAGCCGGTCTGCCAGATCGAGCACGTCGGCCGCGGCCTCCGCCGTGGTGTACGCGCCCGGCGCGTCCTTCGCCTCCCCGTAGCCACGCAGATCCACGCGCGCGTACTCGAACGCGTCGCGGTCCAGGTCGGGCACGACCGGCTCGTACGCGGAGCGGTCGGCGAACCAGCCGTGCACGGCGATGACCTTGTGAGGCCCGTCGCCGTGCAGCGCGTACGGCAGGTGGAAGGAGGCCACGTCGACTCCCGGAGGTGTTGGGTGGACGGTCGGGTACACCGTGACGCGGGCCGCCGCGGTCCACAAGAGGGCACGCGGCGACGGTCGGGGACAATGGGTACGTGACTTCGCCCGATACCTCCTCCTCCCGGCCCGCCCCCGGCGACACCGCACCGCACCGCGGCCACCGCCCCGACCTGCTGGCCGACTGCGGCAGCTGCTTCGGTCTGTGCTGCGTGGCGCTGCCCTTCGCCAGATCGCAGGACTTCGCGCGCGACAAGAGCGCGGGCAACCCCTGCCAGAACCTCCGGGACGACTTCCGCTGCGGCATCCACGAGCGGCTGCGCGACGAGGGCTACCCGGGCTGCACGGTCTTCGACTGCTTCGGCGCGGGCCAGAAGGTGTCCCAGGTGACGTTCGGCGGCGTGAGCTGGCGGGAGCGGCCGCAGAGCGCGCGTGCGATGTCCGAGGTGTTTCCCGTCATGCGTCAACTGCATGAACTGCTCTGGTATTTGAACGAGGTCCTGGGGCTGCGCCGCGCGCGCCCCGTGCACCGGGACGCCCGGCGCGCCCTGGACGACATCGAGCGCCTCACACGCGCGTGCCCCGAGGAACTGGCCGCCGCCGACGTGCCGGCGATCCGGGCCGAGGTGAACACGCTGCTCCTGAAGGCCGGCGAGTTGGAACGGGCCCAGGTGACCGGCCGCAAGAAGAACCACCGCGGTGCCGACCTCGTGGGCGCGCGCCTGGCCGGGGCAGACCTCCGCGGCGCCAATCTGCGCGGCGCCCTGCTCGTCGCGGCCGACCTCACCGGAGCCGACCTGCGCGTCGCCGACATGATCGGCGCGGACCTGCGCGACGCGCGCCTGGCCGGCGCCGACCTCACCGGCAGCGTCTTCCTCACCCAGGCCCAGCTGAACGCGGCCCGCGGCGACCGCACCACCAAGCTGCCGCCCACCTTGCGGCGGCCCGCCCACTGGGAGGCGTAGGCACGGAACGGCTCAGGCGTGGCGGCGGGTGGGGCCCACCTGGAGGGGCGGGGCCCACCTGGAGGGTCGGGGCCCACCTGGAGGGGGCGGGTCCCGGAGCGGCAGGGTCCTCCGAAGGGGCGGGACCCATCCGAGGGGCGGGGCCCCGCAGGCGCATGGCCCACCGCAGGGGCGGGACCCACGCGAGGGGCGAACCCCAGGAGTGGCATGGCCCGCCGGTGATGCGGGACTCACCCGAGGTGCGGGGCTCATCCGAGGTGCGGGGTTCGCCCGAGGTGCGGGGGCTCGCGCGAGGTGCGGGACTCACCCGAGGCGAGGGGCTCACCCGACGTGCGGGACTCACCCGAGGTGCGGGGTTCGCTCGCCCGAGGCGTGAGCCCCCAGGAGCGGCGGGGCCAGGGGCGGTGGGCGCCGGAGCGGCGGGGCCTGTCCGGAGCAGACCGACGGCAGCGCTCGCGCGAGGCCCCGTACGTGCAGCGTGTCGAAGCCGTCGGTGCGCGCCGCCCGTGCGGCACGCGCCTCAAGGACCGCTTCGCACCCCGCCGAGGCCCGCGCGGGCGCCATGTCCCGCAGCGCGTCCAGGAGTCGGGTCGTGATCCGGTCGAGCGCGGGCCGCACCTGCGTCGCGAGGTCGGGCCGGTGGGTCGGGCGCTCGTCCGGGTGCGCGTCCCACCGGGCGTAGAGGCCGCGCTGCACCAGCTTGTTGGCCTCCATCTGGTCACGGAAGACGGCCCGCGCGTACGCCGGATCGATCCCGAGCGCCGCCGACCTGGCCGCCACCTCGGCCAGGATCTGCCGTTCCCTCGCCGGGTCGTCGATGGGCTTGTCCGTGCCGTACTTGGCCGCCGCGACCTTGTCCGCAAGGGCGACCCGCTCGGCCGCGAGCGAGGCGACCGCGGCCTGCGCGCGCGGCGCGGCGTGCGAGACGGCGCGGGCCCCGGCCGGGGACGGCTCCGAAGCCGGAGCGGCTGACGCGGAGGTGACCGCCAAGCCCAGACAGAGCGCCGCCGCGCTCGCGCCGAGAACGGCCAGGCGACGGGCGGCTTTACCGTACCGTTCCCCGGAACAGGCCCGGTCAGTCATCGGTTCACGCGATGGTGCGATCATGTGCCCTCGCAGGGATGGTCGTTGACGGGCGCGGGTAGGGCCGCGCCCATGACACAGCAGTCCTCACAGCCGTTCCAGCTGCCGCGCTTCTACATGCCCTACAAGGCCCGAATCAACCCGCACCTCGAAGAGGCCCGCGCCCATTCCAGCGTGTGGGCACGCGAGATGGGCATGCTGGAGGGGAGCGGCGTCTGGGAGCAGAGCGACCTCGACGCGCACGACTACGGCCTGCTGTGCGCGTACACTCACCCCGACTGCGACGGCCCCGCGCTGTCCCTGGTCACCGACTGGTACGTGTGGGTCTTCTTCTTCGACGACCACTTCCTGGACATGTACAAGCGCACCAACGACCGGGAGGCCGGCAAGGCCCACCTCGACCGGCTTCCGCTGTTCATGCCGATGGACCTCGACGCGGAGGTGCCCGAGCCCGAGAACCCCGTCGAGGCGGGCCTGATCGACCTGTGGCGGCGGACCGTCCCCGCCATGTCGCTCGACTGGCGCAGGCGCTTCGCCGAGTCGACCGAACACCTGCTCAACGAGTCGATGTGGGAACTGTCGAACATCAATGAGGGGCGCGTCGCCAACCCGGTCGAGTACATCGAGATGCGCCGCAAGGTCGGCGGCGCCCCCTGGTCGGCCGGGCTCGTCGAGTACGCGACGGCCGAAGTCCCCGCCGCCGTCGCCACGTCTCGGCCGCTGCGCGTCCTCATGGAGACGTTCTCCGACGGCGTGCACCTGCGCAACGACCTGTTCTCGTACGAGCGCGAGGTGCGCGACGAGGGCGAACTCAGCAACGGCGTCCTGGTCCTGGAGAAGTTCTTCGGCTGCACGACCCAGGAGGCCGCCGAGACCGTCAACGACGTGCTCACCTCACGCCTTCACCAGTTCGAACACACCGCCCTGACCGAAGTGCCCGCGCTCTGCCTGGAGAAGGGGCTGACACCGGACGAGGCCGCCGCCGTCGCCGCGTACGCGCGCGGGCTGCAGGACTGGCAGTCCGGCGGGCACGAGTGGCACATGCGCTCCAGCCGCTACATGAACAAGGGCGCCACCGCCCAGGCGTCGCCGCTGGACGGCCCCACCGGGCTGGGCGTCGGCGGCGCCGACGTGGCGGGACTCCTCAAGGACCTGGGCGCCCAGCGGCTGCGCGCGTACACGCACGTGCCCTACCAGAAGGTCGGCCCGGCCCGCATCCCCGACATCCACATGCCGTTCCAGCTGCGGCTCAACCCCGACCTCGAAGGCGCCCGCGCGCGTCTGCTGCCCTGGGCGCGCGAGACGGGCATCCTGGCGGAGGGCGTCTGGGACGAGGACAAGCTCGCCGCCTACGACCTGCCGCTGTGCTCCGCCGGGCTCGACCCCGACGGCACCCCGGAGGCCCTCGACCTCAGCGCGCGGTGGCTGACCTGGGGCACGTACGGCGACGACTACTACCCGCTGGTCTTCGGCCACCGCCGTGACCTGGCCGCCGCCAAGGCGTGCACCCGGCGTCTGTCCGCCTGCATGCCCGTCGACGGCGAGGAGATCCCGCCCCCGGCCAACGCCATGGAGCGCGCCCTGGCCGACCTGTGGCGGCGCACCACCGCGCGGATGACTCCAGAGCAGCGGCGCACCCTGCGGGCCGCCGTCGACGTCATGACCGAGAGCTGGGTGTGGGAGCTGAACAACCAGCTCCAGAACCGGGTCCCCGACCCGGTCGACTACCTGGAGATGCGCCGCGCCACGTTCGGCTCCGACCTCACCCTGAGCCTGTGCCGCATGGGCCACGGACCCGACGTCCCGCCGGAGGTGTACCGCAGCGGTCCGGTACGCGCGCTGGAGAACGCGGCCGTCGACTACGCGTGCCTGCTCAACGACGTGTTCTCGTACCAGAAGGAGATCGAGTACGAGGGCGAGATCCACAACGGCATCCTGGTCGTACAGAACTTCTTCGGCATCGACTACCCGTCGGCGCTCGCCGTCGTCAACGACCTCATGACGCAGCGCATGGAGCAGTTCGAGCACATCACCTCACACGAACTGCCCGTCCTGTACGACGACTTCCGTCTCGGCCGGACCGCGCGGGACGGCATGGAGGCGTACCTGGAGTCGCTGCGCGACTGGCTGGCCGGCATCCTCAACTGGCACCGGGAGGTGGACCGTTACCGGGCCGACTACCTCGCCGGGCGCGCCCACGGATTCCTGCCGGACACGGTTCCCGCGCCGCCCGTGACGCCGGTGGCGCCCGGGTGGCTCGGGGCCGCGGTCGCCTCCTAGCCCGCGGCTGACGGCGCGGCGGTCGCCGCGTGGGCGGTCGCCGCGCGGGCCAGGCCCTGGACGATCGGGTGCGGGCGGCTGCCGTCGCCGTGCAGCTCCGGCTGGAACAGCGTGGCGAGGAAAAACGGGTGGCGCTCCACGGGGAGTTCAGCGATCCGCGCCTGCCCTTCCGTGTCGGTGCCGGTGAACCGCAGCCCGTGCGCGCGCAGCGTGCCCAGGTGTGCGGCCACCGGCCCGTACTGGCAGTGGTAGCGCTCGACCGTGCGGTCCGCGCCGAGCAGCTCCTCGGCGCGCGACCCGGGCGTCAGCGTCACCGTGCCCTCGTGCCCGACGAGCGAGCAGGACAGCGGGGCGATGAGCGGGTCCGCCGCACCGGGGTCGTTCTCGGCGTGTGCGGCCCCGGACAGGCCGCACACGTCGCGCGCGTACTCCACAAGGGCGTGCTGGAATCCGCCGCACGTGCCGAGGAACGGGATGCCCCGCTCGCGCGCGGTGCGGATCGCGGCGAGCACTCCGGCCTCGCTGCGGTACGGGCTGCCCGGCAGCACCCACACCGCGTCGAACCCGTCGACGGCGCCCGGCCGCCCGGCGTCCTCGGACGCGATCCAGTACGCGTCGAGCACCAGCCGCTCACGCGCGGCCAGGGCGTCGAGGAGCACGGGGACGCGGGTGTGGGAGACGACATGAGGGGAACGGTCGCCGACGAGGGCGAGACGGGCCGGGGACCGCCCGGGGCGGTGCTCTGCGGTGTTCATGCGCTCCATCGTCGGCGCGGGCACCCGTTCACGTCCAACGATGAAGACTGCACTCTCCATAAGTGTGCCTGATGCGGGCCCACGTGGATCAGCGATCCTGTGCGCATGGACCCGCATCTGCTGCGCACGTACGTGACCGTCGCCCGCCTCGCCTCCTTCTCGGCCGCCGCGCACGAGCTCGGCTACACCCAGTCCGCCGTCTCCCAGCACATCGCCGCGCTCGAACAGGACCTCGGCGCATCCCTCCTGACCCGCCGGCCGGTCGCCCCCACCCCGGCCGGTCGACGGCTGCTGGAACACGCGGGGCCACTGCTGCTGCGCCTGGACGCCGCGCGCGTGGACGTGCGGCGCACCGCGGCCGCGCCCGAACCGGGCCTCACCGTCGCCGCCACGCCGACCGCGCTGCGCGAGCGCGCCGCCGCGTCGCTG
Organism: Streptomyces beihaiensis; assembly: GCF_026274175.1. Taxonomy (GTDB): domain Bacteria; phylum Actinomycetota; class Actinomycetes; order Streptomycetales; family Streptomycetaceae; genus Streptomyces; species Streptomyces beihaiensis. Next base: position 19,534 of record NZ_JAPHNL010000281.1, on the reverse strand, counting down.
CCGTTCGCCGGGGTGACCGTGCGCGTGCTGCGCCGCGACGCCGTGCCCGCCGAGGTCGCCACGGGCGCCGCGGACGTGGGGCTCGTCGACGGCGTCGCGGCGCCCAGCGACCCGCTGAGACTGCCCGACGTCGCGCCGCTCACCACACGCGGCGTCGCCGAGGAACCCGTCCACGTCGTCCTCCCCGCCCGCCATCCACTGGCCCACCGCACCGGCCTGCGCCTCGCCGACCTCGTGGACGCCCGCTGGCTCGACGCGCCGGGCGCCGGGCTCCCGCTCGACCAGCTGCGCGCCGCCCTCGGCAACGGTGGCCTGCGCGCCGCTCTCCGCTACGACGGCACGGACGTCGCCACCCTGCTCGCCCTCGCCGCGGCGGGACACGGCCTGACGGTGCTGCCCGCGAGCGTGGCCGCGCACGCGCCGGGAGCCGTCGCCGTGCCGCTGACCGAACCCCGCGTCGTCCACCGCGTCGAGCTCGTCCACGCGGGTGAGCTGCGCGGTCCCGCGGCCGAGTACGCGCGCGTACTGGCCGAGGTCTGACCCGGCCGCCGAGCCCGCCCCCCCCAAGACGCGAAGAGGGGAAAATCGAGCGGAATCGTCCACTCTCACTCGTTCGTGGATCGTCGGGCAGGGGCGCCGAGGGTAGGGCTGTGGCCGAGGCGTTCCGTGGACCGGAAGCGAGCGAGCTATGGAACAGACGGCGTTGCGTCCCAAGTCCCTGCCGGGAGCCCCGGACCCCGACCCCGGCGGTGGTCCCGGCGGCCCGGCCGGCTCCGCGCCGGCCCGCGGGCCCGCGCGCCGCCGCCCGCACGCCGCACGCCGCCGCGGCAAGCGCCTGGTCAGCACCGTGCTCGGCGTCGGGTGCGCCCTCGTCCTGGTGCTCGCGGGCGTGGGCCTCGGCACGGTCGGCGCCACCGTGATCGGCATGAGCAGGCTTGCCGCGCTCCAGAAGGCGCGGCAGCAGGCGAACGCGGGACCGGGGCAAAGGCCCGGTTCGCACTCGGCGGGCAGCACCGCCCCGAAGCCGGGCCCCGCCACCACGCCGCCCCCGGCCTCGCCCCCGGCGATCGCGGCGGCCCGCGTGAGCCTCGGCGTGGAGGCGGTGGACGCGCCGGGCGACGGCGGCGCGCTCGTCGTCGCCGTCCACGTCCCGGGGCCCGGCTACACCGCGGGCCTGGTCCGCGGCGACGTACTCCTCGACCTCGGCGGCACCCGGATCGGCTCCGCGAAGGACCTCGCGGCGGCCGTTGCCGCCGCCCACCCGGGGAGCCCCCTCGCGCTGACGGTCCGGCACAGCGGCGGCGGCCGCCAGCAGCTGTCCGCCCTCCCCGGCGTCATCACCTGACACCCGCCCCGGACCGGACCGGCCGCGGACCCCGGACCGGCCGCGTACCGGGACCCGGCCGCCGCCCGTACGGCCGCCACCCGCCGAGCGAGGCGGACTCGCGCCGTCCGCGCCGGACGGGCAGGATGCTGCCCGTGGGCCCGCGACCGCGTGGACCCCGAGACCGCCCGTAGGGCAGGAGGCCCTGGAGATGACGACCGGCACACCCGCGCCGTTCACCGCCGCCGACTACAAGGCCCGCATGGACCGCGCCGCGCGGTCCGCGGCCGACGCCGGACTCGCCGGAGTGCTCGTCGCGCCGGGCCCCGATCTGGTCTGGCTCACCGGCTACCACGTGCCCGCCGACACCGAACGCCTCACTGTGCTCGTCCTCGCCGCGGGCCGCGAGCCCACGCTCGTCGTGCCGACCCTGGAGGCCCCGGACGCCGCCGCGGCCCCCGGCGCCGACGCCATGACCCTGCGCGACTGGACCGACGGCACCGACCCCTACGGCGTCACCGCCCCGCTGCTGGAGACCACCGGCCGCTTCGGCGTCAGCGACAACGCCTGGGCCATGCACCTGCTCGGCCTGCAGCGGACTCTGCCCGACAGCTCGTACGTCTCCCTCACCGAGGCGCTGCCGATGCTGCGCGCCGTCAAGGACGCCGCCGAACTGGAGCGCCTGGCGGCGGCGGGAGCCGCTGCGGACGCAACGTACGAGGAGATCCGGAGAGTTCCCTTCGCCGGGCGCAGGGAGAACGAGATCGCCCGCGAGCTCGCCCACCTGCTGCGGCAGTTCGGCCACTCCCAGGTCGACTTCACGGTCGTCGGCTCCGGCCCCAACGGCGCCAACCCGCACCACGAGGCGAGCGACCGGATCATCGAGGAGGGCGACATGGTCGTCCTTGATTTCGGCGGCCTCCGACACGGTTACGGCTCCGACACCACCCGCACCGTCCACGTCGGCGAACCCACCGCCGAGGAGCAGCGCGTCCACGACGTCGTGCGCGAGGCGCAGACCGCCGCATGCGAGGCCGTACGCCCCGGCATCGCCTGCCAGGACGTCGACCGCGTGGCCCGCAAGGTCATCACCGACGCCGGGTACGGCCAGTACTTCATCCACCGCACCGGGCACGGCATCGGCGTCACCACCCACGAACCCCCCTACATGATCGAGGGCGAGGAGCAGCCGCTCGTCCCCGGCATGTGCTTCTCCGTCGAACCGGGCATCTACCTGCCCGGCCGGTTCGGCGTCCGTGTCGAGGACATCGTCACCGTCACCGAGGACGGAGGCAGGCGCCTCAACGCCACCGCGCGGGACATGGCGATCGTGGGCTGAGCCGCGATGCCGCCGACACCCCAGCCGACCGGACCGACCACGGCGCCCACCACGGAGGCCGTGCGCCGCCTGGTGGCCACCCTGCTGCCCGGCCGCCGCGCCGAGGTGCGACCGGCCGGCGCGGGCCTCGTCCACGACACCTGGTGGGTGGGGACCGGTCACGTGCTGCGCCTGGCTACGTCAGGCTCCGTCTCCACGCGCCTGCGCCGCGAGGTGCGGCTGCGCGACCTCCTGCGCCCCCACGTCCCGGTCCCCGTACCGTCGTCGGTCGCCGCGGGGGAGTGGGCGCCCGGTCTCGCGTACACCCTGGACACCCGGCTGCCCGGTGAGACCGCCGAGGCCAGGGACGTCACCGCGGGCGGTGAGGAGGACCTCGCGGGACTGCTGAGCGCCCTGCGCGACATCCGGACCGCGCGGGTGGTGCCGCTCGGCGTGCCCAAGGTGCTGCCGCGCTCCCTGGACCACCTGCGCCGCGAGGCGGGCCCCGCGGCACAACGCCTCGACGAGGAGGGCGAGTTCGACGCGGCCCGCCTCAAGCAGCTCACGGCCCACGCCGTCGCCCAGCTCGGCTCCGGCGCCGATGCCGTCCTCGTCCACCACGACCTCAAGGGCGAGCACCTCATCGTGTCGCCTGATGGCCGGGTGCGCGGCGTCCTCGACTGGGCCGACGCGATCGTCGGCGACCCGGCCGAGGACATCGCGGGCCTCGCCGTCGCGGTCGGCGCGCGGGCGGCGGTGCGCTCCGCGACGCTGGCCGGGTACGGCGCGCGGATCTGCCTGCGCGGCCTGTGGCTGGCCCGCTGTGACGTCCTGATCCGACTGGCCGCGGTCCCGCGCGGTCCGGACACCACCGGTCCACGGGCGCTGCCGCGTACGCAGCTGGAGCGTGCGTGGGAGCCGATCCTCCTGGAGCTCGTCTCGGACGGATGAGGCGCGGCGCGCGGGCCGCCGCCGAGCGGGCGCCACCGGCCACGGACACACCCCCGCCGACGCGAGCCCACCCTTACGGCGCCACGGCGACCACACAGGACTCCGCCGGAACGACCAACAGCCCGTCGGCGCCCGGCGGGGAGACCGGCTCCCAGGCGGCCAGCACATCCAGCACAGGCCGCCCCAGCGGGATCGACACGGCCGTCCCCGACAGGTTCACGGCCACCCGAAGGTCACCGCGCCGGTAGGCGATCCAGCGCGCCTGTTCGTCGTGGGCCACCTTGACGGCCGCCATGTCCGGATCCCGCAGATCCGCACGGGCCCGCCGCAAGGCGATGAGCTCCCGGTACCAGGCCAGTACGCGCGCGTGGTCGCCCGACTCCCGCTCCGCCCAGTCGAGGCAGGACCGCTCCCGCGTGGCCGGGTCCTGCGGATCGGGCACGTCCTCCTCGGCCCAGCCGTGCGCCGCGAACTCCCGCCTGCGCCCCTTGCGCACGGCGTCCGCGAGAGCGGGATCGGTGTGGTCGGTGAAGTACTGCCAGGGCGTGCTCGCCGCCCACTCCTCGCCCATGAAGAGCATGGGCGTGAACGGCCCGGTCAGCACGAGCGTCGCCGCGCAGGCGAGGAGCCCGGGGGAGACGGTGGCCGCGAGCCGGTCGCCCTGCGCGCGATTGCCGACCTGGTCGTGCGTCTGCGTGTACGCCACCAGGCGCGTCCCGGGCGTGCGCGTACGGTCCAGCGGCCGACCGTGATGGCGGCCCCGGAACGTCGAGTACGTGCCGTCGTGGAAGAACCCGTGCGTGAGCGTCTTCGCCACCGCGGCCACCGGTTCGCGCGCGAAGTCTCCGTAATATCCCTGCCGTTCACCGGTGACCGCCGCGTGCACGGCGTGGTGGACGTCGTCGTTCCACTGCGCGTGCAGGCCCAGGCCGCCCTCCTGGCGCGGCGTGATCAGACGGGGGTCGGCGAGGTCCGACTCGCCGATCAGGAACAGGGGCCGCCCCAGGTCCGCGGCGAGCCCGTCCACGGCCGCCGACAACTCCTCGAGGAACGGCAGGGCGCGCCGGTCGTGCAGCTCGTGGACGGCGTCCAGGCGCAGCCCGTCGAGCCGGTAGTCGCGCAGCCAGGCGAGCGCGCTGCCGACGAAGTAGTCCCGTACGCCGTCGGAGCCGGCCTCGTCCAGGTTGACCGCGTCGCCCCACGGAGTGTGCCGCGTGTCCGTGAAGTACGGGCCGTACGCGGCCAGGTGGTTGCCGGACGGACCGAGGTGGTTGTGGACCACGTCGAGGACGACTCCCAGGCCGAGCCCGTGCGCCTTGTCGACAAAGCGCTTCAGTGCCTCCGGTCCGCCGTACGGCTCGTGCACGGCCCACGGCGCGACCCCGTCGTACCCCCAGCCGTGCCGCCCCGGCATCGGGCACAAGGGCATCAGCTCGACGTGGGTGACACCCAGGTCGACCAGGTGCTCAAGTCGCTCCGCGGCGGCGTCCAGGGTGCCGTCCCGCGTGTACGTGCCCACGTGCAGCTCGTAGAGAACGGCTCCGGAGAGGTCGCGACCCGCCCAGTCGTTGAACCACACGAACCGGTCCTGGTCGACGACGGCGCTGAGCCCGTCGGGCCCGTCCGGCTGACGGCGCGAGCGCGGGTCCGGCAGCACGGGACCGTCGTCGAGCGCGAACCCGTACCGGGACCCGTCGCGCGCCCGCGCCGACCCCACCCACCATCCCGCGCGGCACGGATCGCGCTCCAACGCGCGCGTGGCGCCGTCGCAATGGAGCGTGACCCGCTCGGCCTGTGGTGCCCACACCTCGAACTGCACGGACGTGTTCCCCCTCGTGACCGTACGACGGCCGACAGTGACGACCCTTCCATGGTGCGTCACGGATGATCGTTCCGCTGGGAAAACGCCGCCGTCAGGCCGCACTTTGTGAGATCCCACGGGGGCGCCGGTGTTTCCTGGACACCCCGGCCGCGCTCCCGGACAATCAAGACCGTGACGCCCTCTTTCGAACACAGCGCCTACCCGGCCCGGCTCTGCGACGCCGAGCGGGACCGTGCGCTGAAAGTGCTCAGGGACGGCGTCGCGCTGGGCCGGCTCTCGCAGGACACGTTCATGCGCCGCGTGGAACTCGCCCTCGCCGCCCGGCGGTCCGACGAACTCGCGGCGCTCACCGCCGACCTGCGCCCCGAGAACCGCTGCTCGCGCGCGATGGTCGACGCCGTCGCCGCGGTCTCCGGACTCACGGTCAGGCTGCGCCGCGCGTGGACCGTGGAGCGGCTGCCCAAGCTGATGCTGCCGCCGGTGAGCGGCCACCGCCCGCTGCGCATCGGCCGTGATCCGGCCAACGGGCTGCGGCTGAGCCATGACACGGTCTCCCGGGTGCACGCCGAACTCTCCTCGCAGGGCGGCATGTGGGTGCTGCGCGACCTCGGCTCCACCAACGGCACGTCGGTGAACGGGCGCCGGGTGATCGGCGCCGCGGTGGTCAGGGACGGCGACCAGGTCTCCTTCGGCCGCATGTCGTTCCGGCTGTCGAGCGGCTGACCCGCCCCCGGCCGGTGTCCGCCGACCGAACGGCCCCCACCGCCCGTTCGGGTGGACCGGGCCGCGTTCCCGCCACGCGACGCGGTGTCACGTGTTCCATGTGGGCTATGCCGCGGGCGAGGGCCCGCGCTCCCGAACATGAGGAACGGTGACACCCATGCCCCTGGGGACGGCGACGACGAAGCCACGAGGCACCCTGCTGGCCGCGGCGGCGGCCGCGTGCGCGCTGCTCACCACCACGGCCGCACCGGTCCTGGCCGCCGCGCCGCGGCCGCCCGCGGGCTCCGGCGACTGGGTCCATGTGACCGTCCAGCACGGCGAACGCCCGGGGAACGCGAAGAGCGCGCTGCTGCGCTGCTCCGCCCGGCCCGTCGGGGACCACCCGCACGCCGCCGACGCCTGCCGCGAACTCACCGCCGCCAAGGGCGACATCAGCGCGATCCCGGCCGACTCGGACGCCATCTGTCCCATGATCTTCGACCCGGTCACCGCGGTCGCGTACGGCATGTGGGACGGCCGCCACGTCTCCTACGCGCACACCTTCTCCAACACGTGCGCCTTGAACGCCGCCACCGGAACCCTCTTCCGGCTCGACGACTGACAGGCGCGCCCGGCGGCGGCCGGTACCCGGCCCGTCGCTCACGCCTGCGCGTGCCGCACCGCGGCCACCGTGGTGCGCGCCTGGTGCTCGACCTGGTGTTCCAGCGGTATCCAGCGGGCCCCGAACCGCTCGGCGTACGCCGCGCACCACTCGGTGACGAGCAGGTCGAGGCGGGGAGCGGCCACGTCGCCCGCCTCCTCCAGGACGCGCAGCAGCATGGCGGCCGCCCGCAACGGAAGCCGCCGCGCGAACGCGTCGATGCTGCCGATGTACGCCATCGTCGCGTCCTGCGGCGGCGGTCGCATCCAGTCGTCCGCGAGCCCCGGCACCAGGCTGAGCGCCCAACGGGCCGCTCCGAGCAGCGGCCCGCCGGTGTCGGGCAGCCGCGGCAGCGCCTCGACGAGGATCTCCTCCACAAGGCGCGTGTCCCGGCTCAGCCGCGACGAAAGGCGGCGCAGCGCCCGGTCGGGCGCCGGATGCGGCGCCGGATCGTCCACCAGGTCGCTCGCCCACATCGGCACCTCGACGATGGCCGTCGAGCCGCCGTAGCGATGCGCGTGGTGCCACGTGGAGAGCCGGGCGTCGTCCGGCAGGCTCGGGAACACGGCCTGCGCGTCGGGGCCCGGCATCACCCGGACACCGGGCCCCGACGCGGGCCAGCCCGCCGCGTCCGACGGGCCCGTCTCCACCGGGATGTGCAACTCCGCGGCCGACTTCGCGAACGGCTCGGCGAGGCCCGGTATGTCACGCGTCAGCTGCACCCAGCTGCCGCCCAGTTCGGTGCCGTGCAACGACACCTGGAGGTAGGGGCGCAGCTCGTCGATGACGCCGGTCAGCGCCCGGGTCTCCGGCGGAAGCCGGTCCGGCGGCAGCACCGAAGGCGACCACTCCGGCTGATCGGGCCCCGCGGGCCGGTAGAAGGCGCGGTGGTAGTCGAGCAGGGAGTGCGGCGCCGGTGTGCGGTGCAGGGCCGCGCCGTCCGGGTCCGCGCACAGCAGGAAGTGCCAGGACCGGTCGGCCCGCAGCGGCCGTTCGAGCAGGACCCGCCGCGCCAGGTGCAGGGCCGTCGAGCCGCCCGTCGGCTCGTTGGCGTGCGCCCCCGCGACGACGAGGACCGCGCGCCGGTCGTGCCCGACGGACAGCACATGCAGGGGGCGGCCCTTGCGTGACGTGCCGACCTGGCGCAGGCGGCACAGGTCGGGCCGCTGAGCCGTCAGCTCCCGTGCCGCCCTGACCAGTTCGCCCGAAGTGGGGTATCGCTGCTCCGTCAGGTGACTCACCCCCGTTGGTCCTCCCGGCGTCAGCAATGCGCAGTACCCCACGCCCCGCCGTGCCTGTCAAGAAGGTCCGTGCCGGGGCCCGGTGACCGCAACGGCCCACGCCCCGCAGTGAAGGGAAACGTCTCGTGGGCGCCCGGTGTTCCCGTCCGCCCTCTCACGGCCGCTGCCGCCCGTCGCGCACCAGGAGCGCCACGGGACTGTCGGCGAAGAGTTCCGCCACGCGTGCCTGGCCGCTGAACTCCCTGTTCTCGACAGGCTTTCCCACAGGATTTCCCTCACGCTTCCCGGCAGGTTTCCCGGCCAGGAGCTGAGTCCAGACGCCGTCCGGCAGCCGCAGCCGGGTGTCGCGCCACCCGCCCGCCTCGGCGAGGCGCAGCGACAGCCGCGTCACCGCGACCACCACCCGGCCCGAGCGCGCATAGGCCACGCAGTGCCCCTCGCCCGCCCCGCTCGCGGTCAGCGGCTCGTACGTCGCCCCTTCGCCGAACCACTCCGGATGCTCGGCGCGCAACCCCAGCGCCGCCCGCGTCAGCCGCTCCTTCTCCGCGGAGAGCGTGCCGGGCTCGGCCGGGCCGAACCGCGCGGGCGCCCGGTTGTCCGGGTCCACCAGGGCCCGGTACTCGTGCTCGGTGCCCTGGTACACGTCCGGCACGCCCGGCATGGTGAGGTGGACGAGGGCCGCGCCCAGGACGTTGGCCCGCACATGGGGGCGCAGCCGCGCCATGAACCGCAGCACCGCGTCGCCTGGCGGGCCGCACGGCCCGGACGTCACGAAGGCGTCCACCGCGCTCTCGTACGCGGCGTCCTGCTCGGTCCACGTCGTGAACAACCCCGCCTCACGCGCGTGCTTGAGCATCGCCCGCCGCAGCCGCTCCGGCTCGACCCGCTCGAACCGCCGGTCGCCGGGCCCCGGATCCGCCGCCGGGCCGAGGCCCGCCAGCGTCTGCCAGGCCGCCCACGCCAGCTGCGCGTCGGGGGCGGGCGCACCGCCGCGCGCGGTCGCCTCCGTCACCTCTTCCAGCAGCCGCTCCCACCGCTGAGGGCACTGGGACAGCACCGAGATGCCCGCCCGCACGTCGGCGCTGCGCTTCGTGTCGTGCGTGGACAGCACCGTCGAGGTGGACGGCCAGTCCCGCTGCACGCGCGCGCAGTACGCGTGGAACACCCCGGCGGCCACCGCGGGTGCCAGCGGGCAGCCGCCCACCTCAAGGGCCGACAGGAGCGGTGTGTGCCGGTAGAACGCCGCGTCCTCGACCGACTTGGCCCGCAGCGCCGACGACGTCTGCGCGAACCGCGCCCGGAACGCGTCGTACCGGGGCCCCCGCCCGCGCCGCCCGAGCGCCAGGTCACGCACGGCGTCTACCGCGCGGGCCTCGTCGGCCACCGTGAACGCGGCCTTCGCGTCCTGTGCCGCCGCCGGCGTCAGCACCGTCTCGGGATCCACGCCCCCGCAGACGTACGGCCGGTACACCGGGACCCGCACCAGCAGCTCGCACAGGGCCGTGCGCAGCGCCCACGGGGCATGGTCGCGTGAGCGCGGCTCCAGGGCGCACAGCTCGGCCGCCTCCCGCGTCAGCCGGTCGACCTCCGTGGCCAGGTCGTGCGTGACGGTCCGGTAGGCGGCGTGCCGCACCGTGGTCGCCCACTGCCCGCCCCGGTCGGCGCTCACCCGGGTGAACCTGCGGAACAGGTCGAGCATCCGGTCGCACCCTGCCGGGTCGAGGAACAGGCCGTCGATGTGGCGCAGCGCGTCGTAGCCGGTGGTGCCCGCCACCGGCCAGGCGGCGGGCAGCCGCTCGCCGTCCTCCAGGATCTTCTCGACGACGGTCCACCGGCCGCCGGTCTCCCGGTCGAGCCGCGCCAGATAGCCGCCCGGCTCGGCGAGCCCGTCGGGGTGGTCGACGCGCAGCCCGTCGACGACGCCCTCGCGCATCAGCCGCAGCAGGGTGCCGTGGGTGGCGTCGAAGACCTCCGGCACCTCCACACGCAGCGCGATCAGCTCCGAAATGGTGAAGAACCGCCGGTAGTTGAGTTCCGTGCGCGCAAGGCGCCACCAGGCGAGCCGGTACCACTGCGCGTCGAGCAGCTGCCGCACCGGCAGGTCCCGGGTGCCCTCGCGCAGCGGGAAGGTGTGCTCGTGGTAGCGCAGCACGTCGCCGTCCACCGTGAGGTGCTCCAGCTCGTCGCCGAGGGGACCGCCGAGGACCGGCAGCAGCATCCGGCCGCCCTGTGCCTCCCAGTCGACGTCGAACCAGTGCGCGTACGGCGAGGCGGGGCCCTCGCGCAGCACCTCCCGCAGGGGCCGGTTGTGGCGGGCGGAGGCCGCCATGTGGTTGGGCACGATGTCCACGACGAGGCCGAGCCCGTGCCCGCGGGCCGTGCGCGCCAGCGCCCGCAGCCCCTCCTCGCCGCCCAGCTCGCCACGTACGCGCGTGTGGTCGACGACGTCGTAGCCGTGTGTCGACCCGGGGACGGCTTCGAGGACCGGCGACAGATGCAGATGCGAGACCCCGAGGGAGGCCAGATGCGGGACGGCCGCTGCGGCCGCCGCGAACCCGAAGTCCGGTTGCAGTTGAATCCGGTAGGTGGCCGTCGGAGGGGGAGGCGTCATGCGAACCTACATACCCCGCCGAGGAGCCTCGTGCCATCACCGCATGCGGGACACCGCGCGTGTGTCGTTAACTTCGGGCGATGACCGAGACGAGCGCACGCACGTGGAGGCGGCGGACTCGGACGTGGGCCCCGGGTCCGCGCCCGCAGGACCCGGCGGACCCGGCCGACAGCGCGCTCGGCACGTACCGCCGGGTGATCGCCGTGACGGGCGTCCTGCTGCCGGTCGTGTCGTTCCTCGCGCGGCTGCCCGTCGCGGTGATCCAGTTCGGCAGCGTCCTCCTCGTCACACGGACCAGCGGCTCGCTCGCCACCGGTGGCACGGTCGCCTGCGCGCTCGCGCTCGGCCAGGTCGCGACCGGACCGTTCGTCGGACGCCTCGCCGACCGGTGCGGCCAGCGCCCCGTCGTCCTCGCCCTGGCGCTGCTCGACTCGGCCGCGATCGCCGCCTACACGCTGGGTGCGCTGGCCGGGCTCCCCACCGCCGTCCTGATCGTTCTCGGCGTGCTCACGGGCGTCACCGTGCCCGGCGTGGGACCGCTGGCACGCGCGCGTGGTGTCGCCCTCGTGCGGCGCGCGGGCGCGGGGGAGCGGGTCGTGAACGCGGTGCTCTCCCTGGAGTCCACCATGGACGAGCTCTCCTTCGTCCTGGGGCCCGCCCTCGTCGGCATCGCGTCCGTCGTGGCGCACCCCGCCTGGGCGTTCGGTGCGGCGGCCCTGCTCGTCGCCGTCTGCGGCACCGCCTTCGCACTGCACCCGACGGCCGCGGCGGTCCCGCGCGCCGCCGCCGACCCCGGCGCGCCCGCACGCGCGCGGGGCCGCCGCGGGCCCGCGCGCGAGCCGATGCCGCGTCAGGTCCACGTGGTGCGCGCAGGGCTCGCCCTGCTCGGGGTGCTGCTCGGCGGCTGCGGCGCCGGGATCACCGCGCTCACGCGCGACCTGGGCCACGAGGACCAGGCCGGGCTCGTCTACGCCGCCATGGGAGTCATGAGCGCCGTCGCGGGACTGCCCATGGCGGCGCTGCCCGAGCGGTTCGCCCTGCACCGCCGCTGGCGACTGGCCACGGCCGCCGCCGCGATCCTGTCGCTGCCGCTGATCGTCACCCACGACATGCCGCTCCTGTACGGCGTGGTGACCGTCTTCGGCGGTCTGTTCGCGCCCAATCTGATCACCGGGTTCGGCCTGACCGAGCGGGCGGTGCCGCGCGGGAGGCTCGCCGAGGGCATGACGGTCGCCGCGAGCGCGTTCGTCGGCGGGCAGGCCGTCACGCTCGCCGCCGCGGGCCGCCTGGCGCAGTCCCACGGCGCCCCAGCGGCCTTCGCGGTGGGCAGCGCCGCCGCGGCCCTCGCCTTCGGCGTGGCGCTGCTCGTACGGCCCCGCACGTAGCGGGCGGCCTCGCGCATGGGCCCCGCGCAGGGCGCCCTGAGGCCGGCTACGCGGGCCGCTGCAGCACCATGAGGCTCCGCCCGGCCAGTGTGATCCGGTCGCCGCCGTACACCTTCCGGTCTCCGTCCGCGGGCAGCCCGTCGGGCAGCACCGTGTCGACGACCGCCTCCCACTGCCGCCCGTGGTCGGCCGGTACCACGAACTCGCGCGGCCGGTCGGACGCGTTGAACATCAGCAGGAAGGAGTCGTCCAGGATGCGTTCGCCGTGCGGACCCGGCTCCGAGATCGCGTTGCCGTTGAGGAACACCGACATCGAACGGGCCTGCGCGGCCTGCCAGTCCCGCTGCGTCATCTCCTCGCCCTCGGGCGTGAACCAGGCGATGTCGGTCAGTTCGTCGTGCGTGCCCTGCACCGGCCGCCCGTGGAAGAAACGGCGCCTGCGGAACACCGGGTGCTCCCGGCGCAGGCGCACCATCGCGCGCGTGAACTCCAGGAACGGCTCCGGCGGGCCCCCGGGGTCCGCCCAGGGCACCCAGGCGACCTCGTTGTCCTGACAGTAGGCGTTGTTGTTGCCGCCCTGGGTGCGCCCGAACTCGTCGCCGTGGCCGAGCATCGGCACACCCTGCGACAGCATCAGCGTGGCGACGAAGTTGCGCATCTGCCGCTGCCGGAGGGCCAGCACGTCCGGGTCGTCCGTCTCGCCCTCGACCCCGCAGTTCCACGATCGGTTGTGGCTCTCGCCGTCCCGGTTGCCCTCGCCGTTCGCCTCGTTGTGCTTCTCGTTGTACGACACCAGGTCGCGCAGCGTGAAGCCGTCGTGGCAGGTGACGAAGTTGACGGAGGCCAGCGGGCGCCGCCCGTCGTCCTGGTAGAGGTCGGACGAGCCGGTCAGCCGGCTGGCGAACTCGGCCAGGGCGCGCGGCTCGCCCCGCCACAGGTCGCGCACCGTGTCCCGGTACTTGCCGTTCCACTCGGTCCACAGCGGCGGGAAATTGCCCACCTGGTAGCCGCCCTCGCCGAGGTCCCAGGGCTCCGCGATGAGCTTCACGCGCGAGACGACGGGGTCCTGCTGCACGAGGTCGAAGAACGACGAGAGCCGGTCCACCTCGTGGAACTGCCGCGCCAGGGTGGCGGCCAGGTCGAAGCGGAACCCGTCGACGTGCATCTCCTCGACCCAGTAGCGCAGCGAATCCATGATCATCTGGAGCACGTGCGGGGACCGCATCAGCAGCGAGTTCCCGGTGCCCGTCGTGTCCATGTAGTAGCGCGGATCGTCGGCGAGCCGGTAGTACGACGGATTGTCGAGCCCCTTGAAGGAGAGCGTCGGACCCAGGTGGTTGCCCTCGGCCGTGTGGTTGTAGACCACGTCGAGGACGACCTCGATGCCCGCGCGGTGCAGGGCCCGCACCGCCGACTTGAACTCCAGGACCTGCTCGCCCCGGTCGCCCCAGGAGGCGTACGTGTTGTGGGGCGCGAAGAAACCGATGGTGTTGTAGCCCCAGTAGTTGCTCAGTCCCGCGTCGGCGAGCCGGTGGTCGTCGACGAACTGGTGGACCGGCATCAGCTCCAGGGCCGTCACCCCCAGTTCGGTGAGGTGCTCGATGACCGCGGGGTGGGCGAGCGCCGCATAGGTGCCGCGCAGCTCGTCCGGCAGGCCCGGGTGCAGCATCGTCAGGCCCTTCACATGCGCCTCGTAGAGCACCGTCTCGTGGTACTCGGTGCGCGGCGGCCGGTCGTCGCCCCAGTCGAAGTACGGATTGACCACGACCGACGCCATGGTGTGCGGCGCCGAGTCCCGGTCGTTGCGTGTCTGGGGCGCGCCGAACCGGTAGCCGTACACCGCCTCGTCCCAGTCGATCCGCCCGCTCATCGCGCGCGCGTACGGGTCGAGCAGGAGCTTCGCCGAGTTGCAGCGCAGCCCGCGCGCCGGATCGTACGGGCCGTGCACCCGGTAGCCGTACCGCTGCCCCGGCATCACCCCGGGCAGATACGCGTGCCGCACGAACGCGTCGGTCTCCCGCAGCTCCACGGCGGTCTCCGAGCCGTCGTCGTGCAGCAGACACAGCTCGATACGGTCGGCGGCCTCCGAGAAGACCGCGAAGTTCGTCCCGGCGCCGTCGTACGAGGCGCCGAGCGGAAACGCCCGACCTGGCCACACCTGCATGCGAAGACTCTTCTCCTACGGGCCCGGCGGCCCGGGCGACACGGAAGAGTCTGTCCCCGAAACCACCGGGAGAAGCGGAAGAGCGGAAGATGTGCGCCCGCTCGGGTCAACATGGAGCCGCGCGCCGTGGCCCGCAACGGCGACCGTAAGCACACCGGTCCGCACTGCCGCCGAGCCGCCCCGCAGCGGCGTGACCTTATGAATCAGCTCACTTCACCGGTCCGCCCACGGCGGAACACCGTTCCCCGATACGGTAGTTGAGAAACTCTCACTTCCATCCGGCTGCACCGCCACCCGCTCGCGGAGTACCCTTCCTTGATCGTTGCCGGGGGAGTGCTCGACAGGCTTGGGGCGGAAGGCGGTGCGGAGCGGGTGAGCTCGGGAGGGCGTGAGCTGCCCCCAGGTGACGGCGGTCACGAGGGACAGGACGTTCAGGAGGCTACCGCCGCGGACATCCCGGCCTCGGCCGTGTCGCTGGCCCGGCCCTTGGAGGCGGGGGCGCAGATCGGCCCCGAGCTCGACTGGGGTGCCGACGCGTGGCGTGAGGTCCGTACGCGCGCGCGACGAGCCGGGCGGGCCTACATCTGGCTGAACCTGGTCGAGCAGCGGCTGCGCGCGGTCGTCGCGGCGGTGCTGCGGCCCGTGTACGAGCCCGTGCACGGCGACGACTGGGTGGTCGCGGCGGCGGGGCCCGCGGGCCAGGAGTGGGTGCAGCGGGCCGTCGCCGTGCACGAGGTCAGCCGCCGCAAGGGCTATCTGCTCGACCCGGCCGACGACAACGTCCTGTCGTTCCTGACGCTTCCGCAGCTGCGCGAGCTGATGGTCCAGCACTGGCCGTGCTTCGAGCCCTACTTCGACGACCGGCGCGACGTCGAGCTCGCCCTGGACGAGCTGGAGGTCACCCGCAACGTCGTCTCGCGCAACCGCGCCCTGTCCGAGGCGGTCCTCGGCCAGGCCGAGCGGGCGGCCTCCCGGCTGCTGGAGATCCTCGGCGCGGGCTCGGACGTCCCGTCGGCGCGCCGCCTGCCCGTGGACGCCGTCGAGGACCTGGTCGGCGACCGGTACGCGGACGTGGTCGGCGTCCACCCCGACCGGGTGAGGCTGCTGCGCCAGTTCCCCGCGGAGGACCTGTTCGGCGGTGCCCGCCGCCTCGACGCGATCGGGATAGGACTGAACCTGCTGGTGCAGAACTTCTCCGGCCGCCGCCTGGTGCGCCTGGCCGACGCGGGCTGCCGGGTGCGCCTGCTGTTCCTCAACCCGGCCTCCAGTGCGGTCAAGCGGCGTGAGCGGGAGCTGGGGCTCAAGCGGGGGGAGCTGAGCCGGGCCGTCGAGATGAACATCCTGCACATGCGCCGCGTACGGGCAGGTCTCAAGGACCCCGCGGCCTTCCGGATCCAGGTCTTCGACGAGACACCGCGCTTCACCGCCTACCTCGTCGACGGCGACGGCTCGGACGGCATCGCCGTCGTCCAGTCCTACCTGCGCCGCACCCGCGGCATGGAGGCCCCGGTCCTCGTGCTGCGCGGCGGCGGCCGCACCGTCAGGGCGAGCGCCTCACCGGACACGGGCGAGAACGGGCTTTTCGTGACGTACCGGGACGAGTTCGAACAGGCGTGGGCGGACGCCCGACCGGTGTCGTAGCCGCGTTGTCAGTGGCGCGTGCGATGGTGAGAACCGTTGGGGGATGCACCACGAGAAGGGGGCTGCCATGGGCTGGCACCGAGAGCTGCTGGTCGGATTCGACCTGGAGACGACCGGGACGGATCCGCGCGAGGCGCGCATCGTCACGGGCGCGGCCATAGAGGTCAGGGACGGGACGGTGCTCGGTCACCGGCGGTGGCTCGCCGACCCGGGGGTGCCGATCCCCGACGACGCGGTCGCGGTGCACGGCGTCAGCAGCGAGCGGGCGGCGGCCGAGGGCGAACCGGCCGACCGGGTGGCCGACGCGATCGCCGGGACGCTGGTGGCGTACTGGGAGGCCGGCACCCCGGTCGTCGCGTACAACGCGGCGTTCGACCTGACACTGCTCTCCGCCGAGCTGGCCAGGCACCGACTGCCGTCGCTGCGCGAGCGGCTCGGCGGCGTCGAGCCGGGCCCGGTCGTCGACCCGTACACGATCGACCGCAGCGTCGACCGCTACCGCAAGGGCAAGCGCAACCTCGAAGCGGTCTGCGCGGAGTACGGGGTGACGCTGGAGGCGGCGCACGACGCGTCCGCCGACGCGCTCGCCGCGGCGCGACTCGCCCGCGCGATAGGCGAGCGCCACCCGAAGGTCGCCGGACTGGGCCCCGCGGAGCTGCACCACCGCCAAGTGGAGTGGTACGCGCGGTGGGCGGCGGACTTCCAGAGCTTCCTGCGCCGCAAGGGCGATGCGGAGGCGGTCGTCGATCCCCTGTGGCCCGTACGCGACCTGGCCGAGGACGTCCGCCCGAGGCCGAGCGCGGCCGGAGCCTGACGGCCGAGGCCGCGAGAGGACCGTCGGAACCGCAAGGCGCCGTCAGCCGAAGCCGGAAGAAGCATCGTCAGAAGGGATACCAGCGCACCGAGGGGTCGCCCTCCCGCAGCGAGTCCACGCGGCGCCGGAACTCCGCCCGCGCCTTCGGTTCGGTCGGCGTGTGCTGAGCCACCCACGCGCAGGACGCCGTCTCCCGCGCCCCGCGCAGCACCGCGCACCCGTCCCACGCGCGCACGTCCCATCCGTAGGTCTCCACGAACCGCTCGTAGGCCCCGGCGGGCAGGCCGTACCGGTCCCGGGACAGGGCCATGACCACCAGGTCGTGCTCGCGCAGGTCCGACGAGAAGGTCTCCAGGTCGACCAGGACCGGGCCGTCGGGTCCGACGTGCACGTTGCGCGGCAGGGCGTCGCCGTGGATCGGGCCCGGCGCGAGGTGCGGCGACAGGGCGGCGGCCGCTGCGGCGAAGCCGTCCCGGCGCTCGCGCAGATACGCCGCGTCCGCCGGGTCGACGGCGTCGCCCGCGAGCCGCAGCCAGCGCTCCACACCGCCGAGCAACTCCCGCCGGGGCAGCGTGAATCCGGTCGGGGCCGGCAGCGCGTGCACGTGCCCGAGCAGTTCGGCCAGGTCGCGCGGCTCGGCGGGACGGACCGCCGCGGGCATGCGGTGCCACAGGGTCAGCGGGTGCCCGTCCACCATCAGCGGCTCCGCCTCGGCGGCGCGCACCGCGGGGACGCCGTGCTCGGCGAGGTAGGCGGCGACGGCGAGCTCGCGGCGGGCCCGGTCGAGCAGTTCGGACCCGGCCAGCTCGATGCTGCGGCCCACCTTGACGACGAGGTCACCGGCGGAGAACACCGCGTTCTCGCCGAGCGCGAGAAGTTCGGCGCCGCGGGCCCCGGGCCCCGCAGCGCCGTCCACGACACCCGCCCGTGCCAGCACGTCCCGCGCCCGTGCCTCGTCCATCACTCGCCTCCCGCGTCCTCCCAGGTACGGGCCCAGTCTCGCACCCGCACCGCACCGTCTCCGGTTCGTCCTGTATGCCGGCTCTGTTGTTGCAGGGGCTTGTTGAACAAGTCACAGGCGGATGAAGGTCTTGATCTGATCGCGTCATTCGGTCAGGGTTTCGTCCCGACCCCCACGAACCACACACCCCGAACAGGTCCCTCACCATCGTCGGGTGACGGACGCGATCCGGCGGCCTCCGTGCTCCACCCCCACGGGGCACGGCGGCCGCCCTATCGTGTGCGGATGAGCGGACACACGACGACGAAGCGGTACGCGGCGCTGCTGCGCGGCATCAACGTGGGCGGCAGCCGCAAGCTCCCCATGGCCCGGCTGCGCCCGCTCCTCGAAGACCTGGGCCTCACCGACGTACGGACCTACCTGCAGAGCGGAAACGCCACCTTCGCCGCCGACCACGGCGACGAGCCGAGCCTCGCCGACGACATCGCGGCCGCCGTCGCCGACGAGTTCGGCTTCGCCGTCGACGTCCTCGTACGTGAACACGCCTATCTGGCGGCCGTCATGCACGACTGCCCGTTCCCGGCCGCCGAACTCGAAGGCAGACAACTGCACGTCACATACTTCTCCGAGCAGGTCTCCCCGGACCGCTTCGCCGCCATCGACCTGCCCGCGTACGCCCCCGAGGAGTTCCGCCTCGGCGACCGCGCGCTCTACCTCTACGCGCCCGACGGCCTCGGCCGTTCGAAACTCGCCGAGCAACTGTCGCGACCGGCCGTCACCAAGGGGATCGTGGCCACCAGCCGGAACTGGAACACCGTGGTCAAACTGGTCGACATGACAACGGAACCGGGCTCGGACGACGGCTGATCATCCGACCCTCCTCCGTCCGCTGATCACCTGTGCGAGGCTCGGTGCCATGCGCTATCTCATCATCGGAGCAGGAGCGGTCGGCGGCACCATCGGCGGCCGGCTCGCCCAGTCCGGACACGACGTCGTCCTCGTCGCCCGCGGCGCACAGTACGCCGCCCTGCGCGACAACGGCCTGTGCCTT
Source organism: Streptomyces beihaiensis (assembly GCF_026274175.1). GTDB lineage: Bacteria > Actinomycetota > Actinomycetes > Streptomycetales > Streptomycetaceae > Streptomyces > Streptomyces beihaiensis. The sequence continues at coordinate 888 of NZ_JAPHNL010000281.1, read as the reverse complement.
CGGACACCCGACGGACCCCGTACCCACCGGCTCCCGGTCGTGGACCGCCCCGAGGCGCTCGGCACCCTGCGCCCCGACGACGTCCTCGTACTGACCGTCAAGACGCAGGACAGCGCCGCCGCGCTCGCCGCCTGGGCGGGGCGGCCCGTCGAGGGCGGCGGCACCGCGGCCTTCCGTCTGCCGCTCGTCTGCGCGCAGAACGGCGTCGAGAGCGAACGGCTCGCGCTGCGCACCTTCCGGCGGGTCTACGGGGTGTGCGTGTGGCTGCCCTGCGAGTTCGTCGAGCCGGGTGTGGTCTCCGCGGCCGGGACCCCGCTCACCGGGATGCTGCACATCGGCCGCCACCCCGCGGGCAGCGACGACACCGCGCGCGCCATCAGCGCCGACCTGGAACGTTCGCACATCGAGGCGCCCGTCGTGGACGACGTGATGCGCTGGAAGTACGCCAAACTCCTGTCCAACCTGGCCAACGCGGTCCAGGCGCTCTCCGGCGCGCCCCTCGACGAGGAGGGACGCGCCCTCTGCCGCAGGGCCCGCGCGGAGGGCGAGGCCGTTCTCGCCGCCGCCGGGATCGTATACACGGGCGAGGACGAGGAGCGGACGTTCCGCGGGGACAAGATCACCCTCAAGCCCTTCGACGGCTCACCGCGCGGCGGCGGCTCGTCCTGGCAGTCCCTCCACCGGGGCACGGGCACGATCGAGGCGGACTACCTCAACGGTGAGATCGCGCTGCTCGGCCGGCTGCACGGGGTACCGACCCCGGTCAACGACGTGCTGCAGGAACTGGCCGACGACGCGGCGCGCCACCGGCGCCCGGCCGGAGCTATGCCGGTGGCGGACCTCGTCGCGGCGGTGGACGCGCGGGCGGGCACGGGCGGGTGAGCGGCT
>NZ_JAPHNL010000280.1 GCF_026274175.1 Streptomyces beihaiensis | reverse complement strand
AGCGGCAGCGGGCGGCTCGTCGGGCGGCGCGGGCGGCGGCGCGGCCGTGTCGGAGGGGCTCGGCGCGCCCGCCAAGGCCGGTATCGCGGCCGGTGTGGTGGCGGCCGGGGTCGCCGTCGCGGTGGCGATGGCGCTCGCCGGTTCGCCGCATCCGAAGCCGGAGGCCAAGCCCGCGCCGCCGCCGGCGTCGAAACCGGCGGCGCCGAAGAGGCCCTCACCGAAGCCGAAGCCCACGCCGCCCGAGCCCGCTCCCGCGCCGCCGAAACCGGCTCCGACACCCACGCCCACTCCCACGCCTCCCCCGGCACCCGCGCCGAAGCCCGAACCGAAGCCGACCCCTACGCCGACGCCGAAGCCCACCCCGACGCCCACGCCCACCCCGACGCCGACTCCCCCGCCCGCCCCGGCCGTCTACCAGCTGAACCGGCTCGACTACGACATCTCCGGGGACGGCACCGGGCCCGAGGTACGGATGTCCGACAGCAGCTGGGTGTGGCAGCGGTACGGCATGTCGATCGCGGACAAGAAGTACGCCAACGGCGTCTCGGTGCACTCCCGGTCCTCCGTCACCATCGACCTGAACCGCAGGTGCACGGCGTACAACGCGTTCGCCGGTGTCGACGACATGACGCTGGGGCTCGGCGCCGTCCGGTTCTCCGTGTACGTCGACGGGGCGCGGGCCTGGCGGTCGCCGGTGGTGCGCGGGCACGAGCCCGCCGTGCCGGTGCACGTGAACCTGACCGGGCACAAGACGGTCCGGCTCGTCGTCGAGCCCGAGGCCCCGTTCGGCGCGGTCGCCGTCGCCGACTGGGCGGAGTCCCGCTTCACCTGCGGCTGACCGGGGGCCGGGAGGACCGGGGGGCCGGGAGGACCGGGGGGCCGGGAGGACCGGGGGCCGGGAGGACCGGGGGGGGCACAGGGACACGGGGCCCGGGGGACCGGGACGGCTCTCCCGGGCCTGCCGGTCAGCGCACGGAGACGGCCCGCGTCAGTTCCGTCAGGACGTCGTCCTGGGTGAGGAGCGCCCCCGCCGAGCGCTCTGACTCGCATCGTGCCTCCCCGAGTTCGGCCCTGGCGCGGGACTCGACCGCCTCGTACTCGGCGCGCTCCGGCTGCGGCCGCGTGGGACGAGCGCGCAGTGCGTCCGCCACCGCGTACAGCCGGACGGAGCGCTCCAGGTTCTCCCGGCCGTCCAGGCGGGCCAGGAGCGCGGCGCCGATGTCCATCAGGCCCGCCACGACCGTCTCGGCGCAGCGGCGCACCTCACCGTCGCGCAGCAGCCTCAGGAGCAGGTCGAGCCCGGCCGCGGCGCCGGACTCCTCGGCCGTGACGCGGGCGTCCACCGCGCCGAGAACGGCGACGAACTGCGGCGGCGGAGTGCCGAACCGGGATTCGTCACGGGCCCGGTCGCACAACTCGCGCGCGCGTGCCACCTCGCCGTCGGCCAGGGCGAGCAGCGCGCGCAGCATCGAGATGAAGGCCAGCGCGTCCCCCACCCCGTACCGGTCGGCCTCGTCGCTCGCCGCGTCGAGCGCCTTCCGCGCGGTCTCCCGGTCGCCCGCGCGGTAGGCGAGCTCGGCGAGCCTGGCCAGCAGGAACGGGGCCTCGGCGTATGCCCCCACCTCATAGGCGAGCCGCAGTGCCTCCTCGTACTCCTCCTTCGCCTCGTCGAGCAGACCCCGGGCCGTGGCTGCCTCGCCCGCCGCGCTGCACACCTGGGCGCGCATCCACCGGTCGCCGACGCGGCGGCTGATGCCACGCAGCTCCGCCAGGTCGGCGTCGACGCCGTGCATGTTTCCCGGCATGTCGACGGCCATGTGCGCGCGGAACATCATCCCGACGCCCACGTCCCACTCGCCGCCGTATCTGCGGCAGTTGGCCACCGCCTCGTCGAGGGCGGCCCCCGCGTCGGCGCCCTCGCCCTCCAGGAAGAAGACAGCGAAGGGCCAGATCAGGCCGGGGAACCGGGCGGACTGCGGGCCTGGTGCGGCGAAGGCGTCGCGCAGGCGCGCCAGGTCGGCTCGGTCGGCCTCCCGGACGCCGAGTTCCTGCGGTCGGTGCTCCGCGAGCAGGAAGAAGCCGAGCAGACTCAGGCTCATCCGCGGCCAGTAGAGCGGGTCTCCGGGCTCGCCCACGTGGTCCAGGCTGCCGCCGTGCGGCAGCATCGCGCGGACGCGCTCGACCCAGGCGGCGCCCTCGCCCCGGTAGTTGCGCAGCCACCAGAACCAGCCCAGGCGCAGGACGAGCCCGATCGCCGTCTCCTCGTCGGCCAGGTCGGGCGACGACGTGGCGCGGTGCAGCGCGGCGCGGATGTTGTCCAGCTCGGTCTCCAGACGGGCGATCCACGGGAGCTGGTCGCCCGTGCGCAGCTTCGGGTCGGCCGTCTCGACCAGCGCGCGCACGTACGCGAGGTGTGAGCGCTCGGCGGCGAGCCGCAGCTCGGGGGCCTCGGCCGCGCGCTCGGCAGCGTACTCGTGGATGGTCTCCAGCATGCGGTAGCGCATGCCGGGCAGGCCGCCGCCGCACGGGGCCGCGGTCAGCAGGGACTTGTCCAGGAGAGAGCCGATGGTGTCGGCGATCGTCGCCGCGCCGTCGGTCTCGCTCGCGCAGACCGCCTCGGCGGCCTCCAGGTCCCAGCCGCCGGCGAAGACTGAGACCTCGCGCAGTACGGCGCGCTCCCGCTCGTCGAGCAGGTCCCAGGACCAGTCGATGACCGCGCGGAGGGTCTGCTGGCGGGGCAGGACGGTGCGGCTGCCGCTGGTCAGAAGACGGAAGCGGTCGTCGAGACGGTCGGCGATCTGGCGGGGCGTGAGCAGCCGCAGTCGGGCCGCCGCCAGTTCGATGGCGAGCGGCAGGCCGTCGAGACGGCGGCAGATCTCGGCGATGGAGGCCGGATCCTGGTCTGGGTCGAAGCCGGGGCGGACCGCGGCGGCCCGTTCGGCGAACAGGCGGTGGGCGTGGTCCGGGGTCAGCGGTTCGATGGGGCGCACGGACTCCCCCGGTACGCCGAGGGGTTCGCGGCTGGTGGCGAGGATCGTCAGGCGCGGGCAGCGCGTGAGGAGCGTCTCGGCGAGCCGGGCCGCCGCGTCGATCACATGCTCGCAGTTGTCAAGGACCAGGAGCAGGCTGCGCTGGGCGCAGTGCTCGACGAGGAGGTGCGTCGGGTCGTCGTCCTGAGGCAGTGACAGCTCGCTGGTCCGCAAGGCGGTCTCCCGCAAACCGAGCGCGCTGACGACCGCGCCGGGGACGTCCCGCGGGTCGTCGAGCGGTGCCAGCTCGGCCAGCCATGCCTGGGAAACCGGTGCCGCGGCTTCCTCGGCCAGGCGGGTCTTGCCGGAACCGCCGGGGCCCGTGAGCGTGACCAGGCGTGCTCCTCGCAGGTCAGAACAGATGGCCGCGAGTTCGGGTTCCCGTCCGACGAAGGAATTCAGCCTCGGCGTGAGGTTGCCGGTACGGGCCGCCGATTGCGCGGGCTGTGCGGGGTGCGCGTGCTGTACGGAGTGCGGGTGCTGTACGGAGTGCGGCGGCTGCGTGGAGTGGGAAGGGCCCGCGAGGTGCGGGTCGGCGGCCGTGCGGGCGCCGCCGTGCTCGTCCGGCGTGGTCTCCGCCAGCAACTCGGCATGCAGGCGGGTCAGTTCCGGCCCCGGGTCGGTGCCGAGCCCCTCCGCCAGGGTGCGGCGGGCGGTGTCGTGGGCGGCGAGGGCGTCCGCGCCCTGGCCGGTCGCGCGCAGCGCGCGGATGAGCAGGGCGTGCAGCGGCTCGTCGTACGGGTGGGCGGCGGTGAGTTCGCGCAGCTCGGGAACGAGGTCGTGGGCGCGACCGAGCAGCAGATCCGCTTCCACGCGCGCGCGGGTGGCCTCCAGGCGTTCGGCCTCGGGGCGCGTGGCGGCGGTGTGTCCCGGCAGGTCGGCGAGGGCGGGGCCGCGCCACAGGGCGAGTGCCTCGCGCAGGGTGCCGGCCGCGGTGGCCGGGTCGTCGGCGGCCAGGGCCCGGGTGCCGTCGCGGACGAGCCGTTCGAAGACGTACAGGTCGATGGCGTCGCGGGCGACGGCGAGGCGGTAGCCGCCGGTCTCGGAGGTGATCGCCGCGTGGCCGAGGGCGCGGCGGAGCCGGCCTACGAGGGCTTGGAGGGCGGCCGGGGCGTCGGCGGGCGGGGCGTCGGCCCACACGTCGTCGATGAGGGCGTCGACGGGGGCGGTGTACGGGGTGTGCAGCGCCAGGGACGTGAGGAGTGCGCGCAGGCGCGGCCCGCCCACGGGCACGAGGGTGCCCTGGTCGTCGTACGCCTGTGTGGTGCCGAGGATCGAGTACTGCACGCGGGCATTGTCTCCGCTGCCGCGTCAGGGCGCCCGGTTTTTGCCGCCGCCCCGGCGCGGACGCAGCGCTGACCGCCGCCCACCGAACCCCGCCCGCCGTCAGACCTTGGCGGGCACTGTCACCGCGGCCCCGCCCCCAGTGCCCGCTCCGGCACCACGCTTCCGGTGGGGACGGCACGCGCGCGTGCCGGGGTGCCGGTCCAGCAGGTGCCGCGGCGGGCCAGGAGGCGGCGCAGCCATACCTCCAGGGAGACGAGGTCGGCGAGGCCGTCCAGCGGGAGGGGTTCGCCGTCGGCCGCCGCGCGCAGCGCCTTGCGGACGACGCGGGCGTCGACCAGGCCGGTCTGGGCGAGCAGCGGGGTGTCGAACAGGGTGATCAGGTGGTTGACGGAGACGCGCAGGCCGGTGCGGGCCGCGGCCGCCGACGAGGCGTGCGAGGGGGCGCCCCAGCCGGGCGGCAGGTCGGTGACGCCCGCGCCTTCCAGGACGGTGCGCAGGATGGCCGCGCGGGCGCCGGGCCGGACGCGGAGCGTCTCGGGCAGGGCGCGGCAGGCGCGTACGACCTGGTTGTCGAGGAACGGGGCGTGCAGGCGCTGGAAGCGGACCTCGGCGGCCTGTTCGAGCGCGCGCAGGGCGGCGGCGTGCCGGGCGAGTGCCGCGCGGGCGCGGAAGGCTCCGGGCCGCTGGCCGGGGCCCGGTCCCGGCCGGGCGGTGCCCTCCTGGAGGCGAACCGATACTTCGGCGAGCGCCTCGCCGGTCAGCCAGCGCGCGGCGGGGCCGGGCCTGGCCCAGGTCAGCGCGGCGAGCGAGGCACCGACGGGACCGCCGAGGCCGCGGGGTTCGTCGAAGCGGCGCTCCAGGAGCCGGTCGGCGAGGGCGGTGAGTCCGGCCTTGTAGGGCGTACGGGCGAGCTTGCGGGCGGCGCCGTACACGCGCGCGGGCACGGTGAAGGAGCCGTCCGCCTTGGTGAGCGCGGCGACGGGGCGCAGCATGTGGCGGCGGCGCCGGTCCATCAGCAGGTCGGCCAGGCGGGCCGGGTGGGCGTCGAGGACCTGGCGTGCGCCGTGCCCGGTGAAGTGGTCGGCGCTGCCGGAGGCGAGGCGGGCGCGATGGCGGGCGGCGGTGACGAGTACGGCGCTCGGCTCGTCGGTGAGCGGGCCTTCCAGGTCGGCGTAGGGCAGCGTCTGTTCGTCGCCTGTCACCACCACGTGGTGCAGGCGGGGGTTGGCCGCGATGGCGCCCGCCCGCTGGAGTTCGGCGTCGCGGTGGGCGGCACCGGCCGACAGGTCGTTGAAGGTGACCGCCAGGAGCCGTTCGCCCGCGCCGGTGCCGTGGCCAAGGACGGTGCCGGGCAGCCCTGGCAGGCCCGCGGCGAGCAGCGCGAGGGTGCCGGATGCCGGGCCGCCGGAGAGGTCGGCGCCGATGCCGGGCACGGGCATGCCGCGGGCGGCGCGCCGCTCGGCGGGCCCCATTCCGGGTACGGGGCCGGGATCGAGGTCGGCGCCGGGCACGTGCCGGGGGGCGGCCAGGCGGGCCCGTACGGCGTCCACGAGGGCGTCTTTGACGGCGTCCAGGGCTCCGGCGGGCTCGGCGGGCGGGGCGGCCACGGCGAGCGACGCCACCGGCTCGTAGCCGGCGATCTCACGGGACCCGGCGCGCAGGATCAGGGCGTGGCCGGGAAGTATCCGGCGCACGCCCTGGTACGGCGTCGAGTCGTGCAGCGCCTCGGGGACGTCGGGGGCGGCGAGGAGCGCGGCGAGGTGGCCCACGTCCAGGGGGGCCTCGATGAGGTCGGCCAGCGGCAGGGCGGCGGTCGCGTAGGCGGTGCCGCCCGCCCAGGGGGTGTAGAAGACCGGGCGTGCGCCCGCGAGGTCGGCCGCGACGGTGACGCGGCGGCCGACCTGGACGACGGCGGTGTAACTGCCGGGCCAGGCCGTGAGGTGGCGCAGGGCGCCGCCGCGCGCGGCGAACAGGGCGACGCGCAGTTCGTCGTCGGAGGCGCCGCACACGCCGAGGACCGCGATGCGCGTGCGCGAGTCGGCCTGGACGACGCGCACCTCGTCGGGGCGCCAGTCGCCGACCGCCCAGAGCGGGTCCGGGTCGCCCCACAGGAGCTGGGAGCCGACCGGGTGCACCGTCTCGCCGTCCGTGCCCGCGGCTCCTGCGGAGCCGGACGCGGAGCCGGACGCGGAGCCGAACGGGGCGGGCCCGGCGGCGGTACTGCTCCACCCCACCAACCAGCGCATCGCCGCCTCCACAGCCTGTGGGCAACCAAGGACACTCGGGAGCTCTCGGGGACACTCAGGAACACGCGAGGGACACGCGAGGGACACTCAAGGGATCCCCATGCTGCCACGAAGACGGCGCGAAGGAGGGCGCAAGACGTGAGCGACGCAGAGGCGCATGCGCCCCCGAACGCGCCCCTTGTGAGCTGCGGTTGGACCGTCGCGTTACGAAAGCGACGGAGAAAAGGCGCGGACGGGAGGGGAAAAGTCGCCGCCGCGCAGGGTCGATTTTCGGCCAAATCGGCCCGGGTTGGCCGGAGTCGGCCACCCTGGTTCGGCCACCGTGTGCAACGCACGGTCCGGGAGGCGCGCTTCGCCTCCCGGACCGGTCCGCCGCCCGCGGGGATGAAGGCGGCGGTGTCCCCCAGCCCGCTGGATCCAGTACAGCGGGCCGACCCACGCAGGGCCCATGCAAGCCTCCCCCGCCCTGGCGGGTAAGAGCGCACGCACGGGCGCACGGCACCACGCCAGGAGCACGTGGTCACAGGGCGTGGCGTGGACCGTATCCGCGTACGGACCACAATCCCGCCATCCGGATCCACGACCCTTAACGCTTGGGATCCGGCGAACTACGCTGGGTGCACGATGCCGCGCGGTTATGCCAGGCCGGACCGGCCGGGCGCAGCGCCGATGCGGCAGCCGTCTGTGTCGAGGGGTGGCTCATGTCCAGGGAGCAACGCGGCCCGAACGAGAAACTCGGCGCCGTTCTCGCCCTCGCGGGAATCAGCAACGCGGGCCTGGCCCGCCGGGTCAACGATCTCGGCGCGCAGCGCGGGTTGACCCTTCGCTACGACAAGACGTCCGTGGCCCGCTGGGTGTCCAAGGGCATGGTGCCGCAGGGCGCCGCCCCGCACCTGATCGCGGCCGCCATCGGGCAGAAGCTCGGCCGGCCCGTGCCGCTGCACGAGATCGGCCTCGCCGACGCCGACCCGGCCCCCGAGGTGGGGCTCGCCTTCCCGCGCGACGTGCGGGCGGCGGTGAAGTCGGCGACCGAGCTGTACCGGCTCGACCTCGCCGGGCGGCGGGCGGGCAGCGGCGGCATCTGGCAGTCCCTGGCGGGGTCGTTCGCGGTGAGCGCGTACGCGACGCCCGCGTCACGGTGGCTGATAACCCCGGCGGACTCGTCGGTCGCGCGCGAGCGGCACTCGCTCCAGGCGGCGACGGACGGGCCCGAGGGGCCGGACGGGCCCGAGGAGGGGGCGCCGCAGAAGGTCGGCCACAGCGATGTGCGCAAGCTGCGGGAGGCGGCGGAGGACGCGCGGCGCTGGGACTCCAAGTACGGGGGCGGTGACTGGCGCTCGTCCATGGTGCCCGAGTGCCTGCGGGTCGAGGCCGCGCCGCTGCTGCTCGGCACGTACACGGATGAGGTGGGGCGCTCGCTGTTCGGCGCGACGGCCGAGCTGACGCGGCTCGCCGGGTGGATGGCGTTCGACACCGGGCAGCAGGAGGCCGCGCAGCGGTACTACATCCAGGCGTTGCGGCTGGCCCGCGCCGCGGCGGACGTGCCGCTGGGCGGGTATGTGCTGGCCTCCATGTCGCTCCAGGCGACGTACCGGGGCTTCGGCGACGAGGGGGTGGACCTGGCGCAGGCCGCCATCGAACGCAACCGGGGACTCGCCACTGCCCGCACCATGAGCTTCTTCCGGCTGATCGAGGCGCGCGCGCACGCGCGCGCGGGTGACGCGCACGCGGCCGGGGCCGCGCTGCGGGCCGCCGAGGGGTGGCTGGAGCGGGCCCGCGACGGCGACAGCGACCCGTCGTGGCTCGGCTTCTACTCGTACGACCGCTTCGCGGCGGACGCGGCCGAGTGCTACCGGGATCTGAAGGCGCCGCGGCAGGTGCGGCGCTTCACGGAGCAGGCGCTGTCGCGGCCCACGGAGGAGTATGTGCGCTCGCACGGGTTGCGGCTGGTGGTCTCGGCCGTTGCCGAGCTGGAGTCGGGGAACCTGGACGCGGCGTGTGAGCAGGGCACGCGGGCGCTCGAGGTGGCGGGGCGGATCTCGTCGGCACGCACCACGGAGTACGTCAGGGATTTGTTGCAGCGGTTGGAGCCGTACGGGGATGAGCCGCGGGTGGTGGAGTTGCGGGAGCGGGCTCGGCCGCTGCTGGTCGCTCCCGCGTAGGGGTGGGCGGGTGGTTGCGCTGGGCCGGGGCGCCGCTCGCGGCGGCGGGGCCGGGCCCCGCCGTCCCTTGCCGCCGCACCGGGGGTGCCGCCTTGCCCACCCTGCCGCCCCGGGTGGCGGACTGCCCAGGCGGCGGGCCGCACCAGGCGGAACCGCCCGACGCGGCCCGGACCGGTCCGGCGGCGGACCGGACGGCGGGCCGGGCCGGGTGGGGAAGGTGGATTGTCAGTGGGGGCGGGCAAGATGGGGATGTGGAGGTGAGGGCTGGTGGGGTCGGGTGTGTTTGACGCGGATGTGCTCGTGATCGGTGGGGGGATCGTCGGGCTGTCCACCGCGTATGCGCTCACGCAGGCCGCGCCCGGGACACGGGTGGTCGTGCTGGAGAAGGAGGACGGCCCGGCTCGGCATCAGACCGGGCGCAACAGCGGGGTCATTCACAGCGGTATCTACTACCGGCCCGGTTCGCTCAAGGCCCGGTACGCGGTGCGGGGCGCGTCCGAGATGGTGAAGTTCTGCGCTGAGCACGGGATCGCGCACGAGGTCACCGGGAAGCTGATCGTCGCCACGGAGCGGGACGAGCTGCCTCGGCTGCACGCCCTGGTGCAGCGCGGCCGGGAGAACGGGATTCCGGTGCGGGAGCTGGGCCCCGCGCAGATCGAGGAGTATGAGCCGGAGGTTCGTGGGCTCGCCGCGATCCATGTCGGCACCACCGGGATCGCCGACTACACGGCCGTTGCCGCGCGGCTCGGTGAGGCGTCCGGGGCACAGGTGCGTTACGGCGCGGACGTGGTGCGGGTCGACCGGCGGGCCGGGCTCGGCGTGGCGGTGCGCACCCGCGCGGGAGACGTGGTGCGGGGGAAGGTGCTGGTCAACTGCGGCGGGTTGCAGTGCGACCGGATCGCGCGGCTGACCGGGGACGATCCGGGCATGCGGATCGTGCCGTTCCGCGGTGAGTACTTCGAGCTGGCGCGGCCCGGGCTGGTGCGCGGCCTCGTGTATCCGGTGCCCGATCCGGCGTTCCCGTTCCTCGGCGTGCATCTGACGCGAGGCGTCGACGGAGGTGTGCACGTGGGGCCGAACGCGGTTCCCGCGCTGGCCCGCGAGGGGTACGGGTGGGGTGTCGTACGGCCACGGGAGCTGGCCGGGACGTTGGCCTGGCCCGGATCGTGGCGGATAGCGCGACGGCACTGGCGGTACGGGGCCGGGGAGGTGCGGCGGTCCGCGTCGAAGCGGGCGTTCACGGACGCGGTGCGCCGTCTGGTGCCCGCGGTGGAGGCGGATGATCTCGTACGGGCGCCCGCCGGGGTGCGGGCGCAGGCGGTGTTGCGGGACGGGACGCTGGTGGACGACTTCCTGATACGGGAGGGGGAGCGGACCGTGCATGTGCTCAACGCTCCGTCGCCCGCCGCGACGGCCTCTCTGCCGATCGGGCGGGAGGTCGCCCGGCGGGCGCTGCGCCGGTTGTGACCGCGCGGTCAGCCACGGTGCCGCCCCTGTCTCGCCCCCGTCTCGCCCTCCGTCTCGCCCCCCGCCACCAGGCGGCCACACCGCCGCGCCGCCACACCGACGGGCCGCGCACGCCGTGGCCGTACCATTGACGGCACTGTGTCTGAGTCGATCAAATCCACTGGTGAACGGTTTCCCGACGGGCCGCTGCCCGATCCCGCCGGGGCGCACTTCGAACGCCGGATCCGCAGCTTCACGCCACGCCGGAGCCGGGTCACGAGCGCGCAGGGCGACGCGCTGCGGAGGCTGTGGCCCAAGTGGGGGCTCGACATCGACGGGCAGCGGGTGCTCAGCCTCGACGAGCTGTTCCCCGGGACCGAGCGGGTCGTCCTCGAGATCGGATTCGGCATGGGCGAGGCCACCGCCCAGATGGCCGCCGACGATCCGGCCACCGGCATCCTCGCCGTCGACGTGCACACCCCGGGCCAGGGCAACCTGCTCAATCTCGCCGACCGGAACGGGCTGACGAACATCCGCGTGGCCAACGGCGACGCCATCATCCTGCTGCGCGCCATGCTCCCCGACGACTGCCTCGACGGGCTGCGCGTCTACTTCCCCGACCCCTGGCCCAAGAAGCGGCACAACAAGCGGCGGCTGATCCAGCCGGAATTCCTGTCGCTCGCCGCCGGGCCGCTCAAGCCGGGCGCGCTCGTGCACTGCGCGACCGACTGGGAGGAGTACGCCGAGCAGATGCTCGACGTACTCACCGACCACCCCGACTACGAGAACACGCAGGCCGACGGCGGGTACGCGCCGCGTCCCGCGTTCCGGCCGCTGACCCGGTTCGAGGGCCAGGGGCTCGACAAGGGGCACGTGGTGCACGACCTGCTGTTCCGGCGCCGCTGACAAGCCGGCCGCCCCAGGGGGTGAGCTTGCGAGGCCCCGTCGCGGCGCGCCGCATCGCTCGTTAGGGTCAATCCGTGGACCCGTACGCCGCCTACCCGACCCACCAGGACCGCGCTCCCGGTGCCCACCCCGACGCGCCGGGCGTCGCGGTTCCGCATCCGCGCTGGTGGCAGCGGACCGGCGTGCGCGCCGCCGCCCTCGCGACGCTGCTCGCGCTGTCCGGCGCCGTCATCCTGGCGCTGGTACGGGAGCAGACCGGCACGGAGGGCTTCCTCGTCGGGCTCGGGCTCGCCGTGGTGCCGGTGCCGCTGCTGATATCCGCCTTCCGGTGGCTCGACCGGGTCCGGCCGGGCCCCTGGAGGAACACGGTCTTCGCCTTCGCGTGGGGCGCCTGCGCGGCCGCGCTGATCGCGATCGTCGCCAACAGTTTCGCCACCCACTGGATCGCCACGAACACCGCGGACCCCTCGAACGCCAACACCCTCGGCGCCACCGTCATAGCGCCGATCGTCGAGGAGTCGGCGAAGGCGGCGGCCGTGCTGCTGGTGTTCCTCTTCCGCCGCCGGGACTTCCGGTCCGTCGTCGACGGCATCGTCATCGCCGGGGTCACCGCGACCGGCTTCGCGTTCACCGAGAACATCCTCTACCTCGGCAACGCCTTCGGCACCGACCAGCTCACCGGCGCCGGCCACGGCCTGGCCTCCGTCACCGCCGCCACGTTCTTCGTGCGGATCGTGATGTCGCCGTTCGCGCACCCCCTGTTCACCGTCTGCACCGGCATCGGCTTCGGCGTCGCCGCCGTCACCGCCCCCGAGCGCGGCCGGCTCCGCCGCGTCCTTCCGCCGCTCGGCGGTCTGCTCACCGCGATGGGCATGCACGCCTTCTGGAACGCTTCCTCATCGCTCGCCGAGTACGGCTTCCTCATCGTGTACGCGGCGTTCATGGTGCCCGCGTTCGCGCTGGTCACCTGGCTCGCGGTCCACCTGCGCCACCGCGAACTGCGCACCGTGCGCGAGGAGCTGCCCGCCTACGTCGCCGCGGGCTGGCTGACGCCGCCGGAACCGTACGCCCTCGGCTCGCTCAAGGCGCGCCGCCTGGCCCGCGAGTACGCCGAGTTCCACGGCGGTCGGTCGGCGGCCCGCTCCGTGGCCACGTACGAGCGGCACGCGACCGCACTCGCCGTGCTGCGCCGCCGCGGCCACAAAGGACGGGCCGGGGCCGACTTCGTCGTACGGGAACGGGAGCTGCTCACCGCGCTGTGGGAGCTGCGCGGGCCCGCGCGACCCGCGCTCGCCTACGCGGCGCGGGTGTGCGCGCCGCCACCGGTCTGGGTTCCGTCGGTGGCGGCGACACCGGCGGTTTCGCCGCTTCCCGCGGTCTCGGCTCTGCCGCCGGTCCACCCCATGCGGTACCCGCACGCCGGATATCCCGCGCACCCCGTGGACCCCACACACCCCGTGAACCCCACACACCCCGTGAACCCCGCACCCCCCTCGAATCCGGCGCATGCCGCGTACCCCCCGTACGCGTACAACCCCTACCGCTCGCCGTCGCCGTGAGTGGCCTCGGTCCGCGCGGCCCCTGCTGCGACTACTCCGAAGCCCGCGTCAACCGCGCAACCTCGTCCTGCGTCAGCTCCAGGTCCGCGGCGGCGAGCAGCGCCGGGAGCTGCTCGACCGTGCGCGCGGAGGCGATCGGCGCGGTCACGGTGGGCTGTGCGGCGAGCCAGGCCAGGGCGACCGTGGGGATCTCCGCGCCGCGTTCGCCCGCGATCTCGTCGAGCGCGGCGATGACCTTGCGGCCGCGCTCGGTCTCCAGGTGCTTGGCGGCGCCGGTGGCCCGCGCGCTGTCGACCGTCACGCCCGGCCGGTACTTGCCGGTCAGGAAGCCGGAGGCGAGCGAGAAGTAGGGGACGGCGCCGAGACCGCCGCGCGCGACGGTGTCCTGGAGACCGCCCTCGTACGTGTCACGCGAGACGAGGTTGTAGTGCGGCTGTACGGCCACGTAACGGGCCAGGCCCTCGCGGTCGGAGAAGTCGAGGGACGCCTGGAGACGTTCGGGCGAGATGTTCGACGCGGCGATCTGGCGGACCTTGCCCGCCCGCACCAGTTCGTCCAGCGCGCCGACGATCTCCTCGACGGGGATCTCGGGCTTGTCGAAGTGCGTGTAGTACAGGTCGATGTGGTCGGTGCCCAGACGCTGGAGCGACGCGTCCGCCGCGGCCTTGATGTTGGCGGCCGACAGGCCCTGGAACCGCGGGTGCTGGCTGACCTTGGTGGCGATGACGACGTCGTCGCGGCGGCCGCGCGCGGCGAGCCACCGGCCGATGACGGTCTCGGACTCACCGCCCTCGTTGCCCTCGACCCATGCCGAGTACGAGTCGGCCGTGTCGATGAAGTTGCCGCCCCCGGCCACGTACGCGTCGAGCACCGCGAAGGACGTGGGTTCGTCGGCCGTCCAGCCGAACACGTTGCCGCCGAGGGAGAGGGGGAAGACCTTCAGGTCGGACGAGCCCAGGGGGCGAAGTGAAGTCATGCCCCGATTCAACACCTTCGGCAACGCCCTCCGGAAAACACGTTCCGCCGCCGGCCAGTCGGCGGCCGGAGGCCGACGGCCCTGACGTCGGGGGGGGTGCCGTCAGGGCCGCCGGAGTCGTGTGAACCGTCCGTGCGTGCGGTTCAGGGGGTCAGGCCCTTGTCGCGCAGCCACGGCGCCGGGTCGACGGCCGTCGCCTGGCCGTCCGGGTGGACCTCCAGGTGGAGGTGAGGGCCGGTCACGTTGCCGGTGGCGCCGACGCGGCCGATGACGTCGCCGGTGGTGACCTTCCGGCCGACGCCGACATTGATCGACGACTGGTGGCAGAACCACAGCTCGGTGCCGTCGTCGAGGGTGAGGATCGTGCGGTAGCCGTACGCGCCCGCCCAGCCGGCCTCCGTGACGGTGCCGGAGTGGATCGCGTGGATCGGCGTGCCGGTGGGCGCCGCGAAGTCGAGGCCCGTGTGGTACCCGGACGACCACAGGGAGCCGGGCTGACCGAAGGTGCCGGTGATCGTGTACGAGGCGACGGGCAGCTTGTAGCTCTCCCGCAGCTTGGCGAGACGCGCGGCCTCCGCCTTGCGCGCCGCCTCGGCCTCGGCCGCCTTCTGCTCGGCCGCGGCCTGCTCGGCGGCCTTCTTCGCGGCGGCTTCCTCGGCCGCCTTCCTCGCGGCGGTGTCGGCGGCGTCCTCCTGCGAGTCGGCCTGCTGCATGATGCGGGCGCGCAGTGCCTCGCCCGCGTCGGTGCGGCCCTGGGCGGCGTCGGCCTTCGTGACACCGGCGGAGGTCAGCGGGGAGGAGGCGGCCTGGCCGCCGGAGCCCGCGCCGGAGTGGGAGCCCGACTCGGCGTCGGATATGAGCGCGCCGACCCCCGGCAGGGAGTCGGCGTCGGACAGCGAGTCGGTGACCGAGGACAGGTCGGGCATGGCGATGTGGACCGGCGCCTTGCCCTGCGCGGTGGCGACGCCGCCCGCGCCGACGGCGGCGATCACACCGACGCCGAGCACTGTGGAGCCGCGCGCGAAGCCGCGCTGGCGGGCGACGCGGTGCCTGCCCTTGACCGGGCGGACGGACTCCTCGGTGGGATTCCATTCCTCCCAGGGCTGTTGCCCGCCGCCGTACGTGTCGTACGAGCCGTACGCGTCCTCATCGGGGTGGTTCGACGCCACGGAGGCGCGCTCCTTTCCTTCCTTCTCGCCGACCGGGTTAGCTGACGGGTTCGGAGCAGGAAGGTCTCCTACGGGCCCTGCGGGCAGGGCCGATTCACCCCAAGTTGGTGGTTCCCCGGCTCCCTTGCGGGATTGAGCGTGCGCACGGAGCCGCCTCTTGTGACGGCTGGGACGACCGTGCTGCGTTATCGAACGTTAATAGAAGCGAGACCCGATTTCCAAGCCGTTCCTACTGATCGTTCATAACTTTGGCCAGAGCTTGAGTGGCTCGGCTCCCGGCCAACGCCCCGGCTCACGCCCCCGACTCACGCCCTCCGGCCTCCCCCGGCTCATACCCTCCTGACCGCCAGCAGCGCCATGTCGTCCGAGGCCCCGCCCCCGGTGTGGTCGCGCACCTCCTCGGCGAGCGTCGCGAGGAGTTCGCCGGGCCCGCCGAACCGACGCCCCGTCAGCGCGGCCACCGGGTCGTAGAAGACGCCGTGCTCGTCCCGCGCCTCGGACAGCCCGTCGGTGTAGAGCAACAGCGTGGCCCCGGCCGGGAAGTCCGACTCGGTCGACCGGTCGGGCCACGCGCCGAGCTCGCTCATGCCGAGCGGCAGGGCCGCCTCCTCGGGCCCCAGCATCCGCACGGAGCCGTCGTCGAGCAGTATGACGGGCTCGGGGTGACCGCGGTTGAGCACCCGTACGACGTCACTGCCGTGCGGGACCTCGGCGAGCACCGCCGTGGTGAAGCCCTCGAAGTCGTCGATGCCGCGCCGCCGCACCCCCTCACGCGCCAGGGCCCGTTCGAGCCGCTGGGCCACCGCCTCCAGGCTGTTCTCCTGCTCGGCCGCCTCCCGGAACGCGCCGATCACGACGGCCACCGCGGCGACCGCGCCCATGCCCTTGCCCCGGACGTCGCCGACGATCAGCCGGACGCCGTGGGGCGTGTCCTGCACCGCGTACAGGTCGCCGCCGATGAACGCGTCGGCCTGCGCCGCCTCGTAGCGGACCGCGACGACCAGGCCGGCGATCCGCCCGGCCGGTTCGGGCAGCACGGCGAACTGCGCGGCCTGCGCGATCTCACGTGCGGAGGCGAGCTGCTCCATGTTGCCGCGCACAATGCCGTGGATGTAGCAGGCCAGCGCGGTCACGGTGGCCACGGTGACGATCTCGGTGACGACCTCCGCGCGGAACGAGTCCGGGAAGCGCAGATGGACCAGGACGATCGCGACGACCGACGCCGCTCCGGCCCAGACGATGGCGCGCAGCGAGAAGAACGGCGCGGCCACCAGCGGCGCCGCGCTGAACAGCGGGGCGCCGTAGAAGCCGGTCGGCGTGAAGTACTCGTAGATCGTGCCGCCCACGATGAGCAGGACGGGCAGCGCCGCGAGGAAGGTGCGGGCCCCGTCGGTGTGCGGCGCGTAGTGCCCGTGCCGTCCTCCTCGCTGCCCCACCGATGTTCTCCTGCCACGTCCGCGCCCGGGTGTACGGCGTCGTCTCCCCAAGGGTTCCCTCGCCGCGCCCCACGGGCGACCCGGCCGGTCCGGACGGGTTACGCCACGGGCGCCCCGGCCCCGGCCTGTTCGTCGGCCGTCGCCCGGCCCGCGTCGAGCCGCCCGCCCCGCCCCAGGCGGTGCAGCGCGCCGGCACCGGCCGCGCCGACCGCCGCGAGGACGAGCCAGGAGGCGGCGCCGCCCGCGTCGAGCAGCGCGCCCGTGCCGAGGTTCCCGGCGGTGATGCCGATGCCGCACACCGTGTTGTAGAGCCCGTAGTGGGTGGCGACCCACCGGCCGCCCGAGAGCGCCACCACGGTGTCCATCTCGAACGGGTAGAGCACGGCCGTCGCCGCCGCGAGAAGCGCCGCGCACAGCAGCAGCCCGGCCACCCCGGTCCACCCGGCCCCGCCCGCCGCCGGCACCAGGAACGCCGCGCCCATGAGCCCGAGTCCGGCCACCAGACACCGCTCACGCGTGAGCCGCCGCCGGCACCAGTCGGTGATCCGCAGCTGCCCGGCGAGCGCCACAAGCCCCGACACCACGAACAGGCCGCTGGTCGCCGCCTGCCCGGACCGCCCGTCGCCCACGAGCCGCTCCACGGTGAGCGGCAGCGCCAGGTAGACCTGGAACGACAGCACGTACGAGGCGGTCATCGCCACCGAGAACAGCCAGAAGGTGCGGTTGCCGCACACGATCCGCCACTGCCCCGCCCCGCCCTCGGCCTCCCGCGCGGCACCCGTGTGCCGCCGCGCGGGCAGCCGCACCGTCTGAACGGCGGACAGCACGGCGAACAGTCCCGCCGACACCGCGCACGTCAGCCGGAAGTCGACGCCGGTCAGAGCGAGACCGACGAGCGGCCCGAGCAGAATGCCCGCCTGGTAGTAGACGTTGAACAGCGCGAACGCCTCGACGCGGCGCTCCTCGCCGCCCCCCGCTCCGGCCGCCACGTACGCCCGTACCGCCGGGTTGAACAGCGCCCCCGCCAGACCGGTCGCCACCGACGCGGCGATCAGCACCGGCAGCGTGTCCGCGAGGGCGAGCGCGCCGAACCCGACCGTCCGCAGCGCGCACCCGGCGACGATCAGCGGCTTGAACCCGAGCCGGTCCGCGAGCGCCCCGCCGACCAGGAACATGCCCTGCTGCGACAGGTTGCGCACGCCGAGGACCAGGCCGACCGCCCAGCCGGCGAGGGCGAGATCGCCGGACAGGTGAGCCGCCAGGTACGGCATCAGCATGTAGAAGCCGAGGTTGATGCTGAACTGGTTGACGAAGAGCAGTTGGACGCCGGGTTCGAACCGCCGCGTCCGCACCCACACCTGCGGCGCCCGCGTCACTCGGCACCCCCGCGCGCCAAGAGGCCCCCGGCGGCGGCCGCCCTGCGCGCCCCGTCCGTCCACGCCCACCCGGTCACCTCGGGTCCAGGGCCCGCCACCCGTACGGGCACCTGCGGCACGGCGCCGTCGAGCAGCCCGTGCGCCGCGCAGAACTCGTCGTTGAACACGGTGTCGAAGTACCGCTGCGGCCCGTCGGGGAAGACGGCCACGATCCGGGTTCCGGCCGGGCGTCCGCGCCGCGCCAGCCATCCGGCCACGAGCGCCACGGCCCCCACGCTCCAGCCGCCCGTCGCGAACCGGCGCTGCGCGAGCCGCCGTGCGCTGCGCACCGCCTCCGCCGGGCCGACCCAGTGGATCTCGTCGAACGCGGCGTGGTCGACGTTGCCGGGATGGATGGACGAGCCGAGCCCACGCATCAGCCGGGGCCCGGCCGCGAGCCCGAAGACGGTGGAGGCGACCGAGTCCACGCCGACCAGCTCCAGGTCGCGCATGCCGTGCCGTCCGCGCAGCGCCCGCGCGAGCCCCGCCGAGTGCCCGCCGGTACCGACCGCGCACACCAGCACGTCGAACTCGCCCACCTGTTCGGCGAGCTCGGCGGCGAGCGCGGCGTACGCGGCTGGATTGTCGGGGTTGTGGTACTGGTTCGGGCACCAGGAGCCCGGCAGCCGTGCCATCAGCTCGGCGACCCGGTCGACCCTGGCCTGCTGCCAGCCGCCGACGGGGCTCGGCTCGTCGACGACGTGGACACGGGCGCCGTGCGCGGCCAGCATCCGCGCCACCAGGGGCTCCATGCCCGGGTCGGTGACGACGTGCACGGGGTGGCGGTAGTGGACCCCGGCGAGCGCGAGCCCGAGGCCCAGCGTGCCGGAGGTCGACTCGACGACGGCGCGACCGGGCCGCAGGTCGCCGCGCGCCCTGGCCCGCTCGACCATGTGGAGGGCGGCGCGGTCCTTGATGCCGCCGAAGTTGAAGCCTTCGAGCTTGGCCCAGTAGCCGTCGATCCACAGCACGGGAGTGTTGCCCACGGCTGCCGTGGGCGGGGTGTTCGGGGTCATGGTGATGCGTACGTGCCCTTCGGGGTGGGGTGGCGATCCGGATTCACGGAGGATCCGCTCTCAGTTCCGGTCCACCCCGAGGGCGACGAGCAGTCCGTACCCGGCGGCGTGCGCCGGGGCGTCGGCGCGGAGGGCCGCGTCGTACGGCACCGGGCACCACGGCCACCCGGAAGCGCGCGCGGTGCCCGTACCACCGGGCCCGTGCGGCTGCGCCCGGCCGGCGGGCGGCTGCGCCGCGACGTGCGCCTCGACGGGGGCGCAGTGGTGCCGGTCGTGACGCGCGGCCGCTTCGCCCTGCGCGTGCGTGTGCGCGTCATGACAGCCGCCGCTGAGAAACAGCGCGCACAGCGCGACCAGCAGCCCGAGGACCACCGCCCGCACTCTCTCGTGCGACTCACCACTTCGTTCACTCACGGCACGCACGAGACTACGCACCGTGTCCACGTCTTCGCAAAAACGAACCGAGGCCGGAATCTCGGAAGATTCCGGCCTCGGCCTTCAGTAGCGGGGACAGGATTTGAACCTGCGACCTCTGGGTTATGAGCCCAGCGAGCTACCGAGCTGCTCCACCCCGCGTCGGTGAACCCAACAGTACGCCATCAGGAGCAACAAACGCCAATCACATGACGTGGGCCTGCGCACAGGCCCACGCGGGGCCTACGCCGCGACGGCGTTCGTGAGCGTCTCCCACGCCACGAACAGGTTGTCGGTGCCCTCCGGCCGCTCCTCGCGGGTCAGCTTCCGCGTCTCGGGCAGTTTCATCTTCAGCCGTCCGTGCAGATGGGCGAGGCCCACCTCGGTGTCGGGCCCCATGTCCCGTTCCACCTTGCCGCCGCACAGCCAGGCCGGGGCGGGCGCGCCGAGCTGGTACTTGGAGTGCAGCTCGAACGCGGCCGCGAGCCGGTCCTTCACCTCCCCCCACAGGTCGAGCCCCTGGTGCCAGGCGGTCTCGGCCATCTGGGAGGTCGCGGCGAGCGAGTAACTGGCGTGCTTGAAGTTACGGCAGGTCTCCTGCGCCAGGCCGTCCTTGAAGGTGGTCTGGCCGAACCAGTACTTCTCCAGCTTCGCCGGGGTGTCGATGTCGCTGCCCGCCGGCCTGACCGGCAGCCGTCCGTCGGAGGAGAGGTAGAAGTACGCGGGGACGCGGGTGCGGAAGTGGTGGACCGCCTTGTCGAAGACGGCCTTGTCGTTCAGGTGGACGCCGATGCTCATGGTGGCGTCGGCCATCAGCAGGTCCCAGTTGCCGTTGTAGTCGGCGGAACCGTTCTCCACCTCCGGCAGATACACGTCCCGCAGCATCCGCTGGAACTCCAGCTCCTTGCCGTCGGCCCAGTCGTTGTACGTGTACTGCATCAGCTCGGCGGCCTTCGCCCAGGACACGGCGGCCCAGGCGGTCTGCAGTCCGGCGTTGCCCTCGGTGTGGTCGGTGACCTTGTCCGACCAGGCGTCCATGATCTCCGTGGCCTTCTCGGCGTGCTTCTTGTCGCCGGTGATGTTCCACAGCAGCGCCTGCGTGTAGGCGGCGATGGCGTCCTCGCGCTCCTCGACGCAGCCCTTGCCCGGCCGCGTGTCGGGCGGGCACACCACGACCTTGTACGGCTTCGCCCTGTAGGCGAGGCTCGCGTACTTGCTGGCCCGCATCTCCTCGTACGCCGACCACCACGGCTCTTCCTTGCGCTCGACGTGCCGCCGCACCGCCGTCAGCTGCGCCTTGTCGACCAGGACGCCGGGGTGGGCGAAGGCGGCGCCGGAGGGGCGGGGGTCGGGGCGGGCCACGGCGGCGGCCGCCTGCCCGGCCGCGGTGTGGGCCGCGCCGCTGCCGGGCGAGCCGCAGGCCGATGCGGCCAGGAGCGCCGTGGGCACGAGGGCCCCGAGAAGAACGCGCCGCCCCCACGGGCCGCGTGAGCCCCGCGGGCCGTGTGCGCCCCATGGGTCCGTAGCCGCTGCCATGCCACACCTCCGGTTCGGTCACTGGAAGCCTGGCCCCTGTGGGCGGCGGGCGCAGGATCTGTTGCGCCGGACGTGGGTGATTGCCCCACCTGGGCGCCGCTGCCGCCACTCCCGTATCCGGGCAGGGCGTCACACCGTTAGAACGGACATGATCTCAACTCGACGAGCCCTCACCGCCGTTCTCCTCGCCGCCGGAGCCGCGGCCATCGCCGCCCCCGCCGCCGACGCGGCCTCGCTGCCGATCACGGGCGGCGAGCCCATCTCCCCGACCGCGACGCTCGACTCGGTCTCCACGATGGCGGTCCCCGCCGACCAGCGTGCCGAGCTGCCGACGGCCTCGCAGCAGCTGAACGGTCTCAACCGGCTGAACGAGCTGCACAAGGCCACCGACCTGGTCGCCCCGGTCACCAACGCGCTGCCGTCGCTGAGCTGAGTCACGCGGGCACGACAGTAAAGAGGGAAAAGGGAGAGGGGGCAGCCGCTGAGCGGCTGCCCCCTCTCTCACGCGTCGGTCACGCCACCTCAGTGGTTGGCGATGCCGTTGCCCGACAGGATCGGGATGTCGTCGGCGAGGTGCGACAGGGCCTCGTCGCCCTTGGCCTGCGTCGAGTTCTCGGCGCACTGCTGGATCTGCGGGTTCGACAGGACGTTGATGTCCTGGACCGTGACCGGCACGACACCGACGAGCGAACCGACGTTGAGCTTGGCCGGGATGCCGGCGCAGAGCTTGTTCAGCGAACCCTGGACGGCGCCGAGCTGCGGGCTCATGGCGCCACCGGTCATGGAGTTGCCGAAGGCGTCCTGCGCGCCGTTGCCACTGGCCGACGTCGTGCCGCTGTCGTCAGTGATGGCGAGGGCCTGCGGGGCGGCTGCCGCCGCCAGACCGGCGACGGAGGCGGCGATCGTCGCGGTTGCCCACAGCTTCTTCATGGATTTGCCTTTCAGGTTGTGGAGCTTCAGTTGGACAACTGGTGAGGGGGCCGACGGTTGCGCCCCACGACCCGTTCGGGTCAGTGCCGTTCGACTGGCTGCCGTTGCCGGTGGCTGACGTTGCCTGTGGTTGACGTTGCCTGTGGCGGACGTTGTGGCTGACGTTCCCGTGGCCGACGACCGCGTGCCCGCGCGTCCGCCGCGCCCGTCATCACGCACAGGCGAGCTTGTCGCCGTGGACCACCTGCTGGACGCTGAGGCGCGGCGGGTCGGCCGGCTCGGTGGTCGAGTCCGCCGCGGTCAGCGGCTGGTCGTTCTGCATCCTGGCGAAGAGCTGGTCGGCGCGGGCGTCGTCCCAGCGCAGCGTGGACCCGACGCCCTCGATGAGGTCGTTGAACCCGCCGATCGGAACCGTGCCGAACTCCGTCCTCGACAGCGGGATCCGGTGGACGGCGCGGGCGAGCGACGCCAGCCGGCCCACGCTCAGCCCCTGGTCGACGGAGGCCGAGCCCATGACGCCGCGGGCCATCGCGGTGGCGCCCGCCGGGTCGGCCAGGAACGTGGCAAGGCGCGTGTTGCGCATGACGTTGGTGAGGAAGCGCTGCTGGCGCACGGTGCGGCCGAGGTCGGCGGCCGTGTCCACATGGCGCGAGCGCACGTACTGCAGGGAGCGGCCACCGCCGAGGTGGTGCCGGCCCGGGGCGAGGTCGAGCTTGGTGGCGGAGTCCTTGAGCCGGTACGACGTGCACACGTCCACGCCGCGGACCTTGTCGACGCTGTCCATGAACCGCCGGAAGTCGATCTGCACGTAGTGGTCGACGCGGACACCGGTCATCGACTCGACGGTGCGCACGGCGAGCGGTCCGCCGCCTTCCTGGTAGGCGGCGTTGAGCTTGGCCGGGTGGCTCTCCACCCAGTTGCCGGTGGCGCCGTCGGTGTGTCCGGGGATCTCCGTGTACGAGTCGCGGGGCAGGCTCAGCACGCTGAGGTGGTCACGCTTCTTCGACAGGTGGACCAGCATCATCACGTCGCTGCAGTGGCAGGCGACACCGCCGAGGTGGAACGTGCGCTTCTCGGCGCTGGTGAGGCCCGCGCGCGAGTCGGTGCCGAGCAGCAGGATGTTGGTGCCGGGCCCGTCGGCCGGGCGGTCGCGCAGGCCGCCGAAGACGTCGACGTGGCGCGGCAGCGCCTGCGCCATCTGTCCGGCCGCGGCTCCGGAGACGGAGAGCAGGCCGAACGCGAGCGCGCCGAGCAAGGCCCTTCCGCGTCCGCCTCGGATGAACTTCCTCATTCGTGACACTCCACTGCGACGGGGGCCAAGGGGCAGATGCACGACGGAGATTAGGTGAAACCTTTTTCCCTTCAGCGGAAACCGCGCGGCCGTAAATAAAAGTAACCCTTTCGTCCCACAAAGTGATTGACGCCGCGCGCACGCCGGTATGAAGACGGGACGACATCACCGTCGATCAAGAGGCGATGGCATGGGGAATTCGCAGGAGCGCTGGAAGTACCAGTCGCTGATCCCGACCAGCAGAACACCGCCCGACACTCCGGACGCAGCACCGATCTACTCGTCCCTCATGGAGGAATGGCGACAGAAGGGGCTGACTCTGCCGAACCGGTACGACGAGGAGTGGCACGAGGCCGTGACCCGCGACCACTGGCCGCGGCCCGAATAGAAAAACGGGTGCCGTACGGAATCCGCGGGGATTCCGTACGGCACCCGGAGGAACAGCGGAGGTGTCAGTGGTTGGCGACACCGTTGCCGGACAGGACCGGGATGTCGTCCAGGATGTGCGACAGGGCCTCGTCGCCCTTGGCCTGGGTCGAGTTCTCGGTGCACTGCTGGATCTGCGGGTTCGACAGGATCGGGATGTCCTGGACGGAGACCGGCACGACACCGACGAGCGAGCCGAGGTTGGCCTTGGCCGGCAGACCGATGCAGGGCTTGTTCAGCGAGCCCTGGATCAGCGCCATCTGCGGGCTCATGTCGCCCGTGGTCATCGAGTTGCCGTACGCCTGCGAGGCGTTGTTGCCGCTCTCCGAGGTGGTGCCCCCGTCGTTGCCCACGGCCAGGGCCTGCGGGGCAGCCGCCGCGCCGAGACCGACGACGGACGCGGTGACCGCAGCAGCGGCCATAGCCTTCTTCATCATGGGAGTTTCCCCTTCATTTTTGCTGTCTAGTGCTGTCTAGCCAGTGCTGTCTAGGAGCACCGGAGCATCTGTATCAACTCCCCATCGTGTGATCGGTTGCCCTGGTTCACCCGAATGGGGCGTCCAAGACCTCCAAGTGCCATGAATACGACAATCACTCCGTACGGGTGAACGCCCGGAACTATTCCGCTCACCCGGAGTTATCTCTTCCGCAGTAACCGGTTGCCTGTTCAGAAAAGGAACTCAGCATGATGAAGAAGGCAATGGCCGCCGCCGCGGTCACCGCGTCCGTGGTCGGCATGGGTGCGGCCGCGGCCGCTCCGGCCCTCGCGATCGGCGACGACGGCGGCACCACGTCGGCCAGCGGCAACGGTGCGCAGCAGGCCTTCGGCAACTCGATGACCAAGGGCGACATGAGCCCCCAGCTCGGCCTGGTCCAGGGCTCGCTGAACAAGCCCTGCATCGGCCTGCCGATCAAGGGCAACGCCGGTTCGCTGGTCGGTCTCGTGCCGATCACGGTCCAGGACATCAACGTTCTGTCGAACCCGCAGATCCAGCAGTGCACCGAGAACTCGACGCAGGCCAAGGGCGACGAGCCCCTGTCGCACATCATCGACGACATCCCGGTCCTGTCGGGCAACGGCAAGGCCAACGGCTGACCGTCCGCAGCACCACGGTGCGCCACGGCGCACCACCGGTCCGGGCCGTCCGCGTCACTCCATCGCGGGCGGCCCGGACTCTTTTTCGTTCCGTATTTCTTTCTCTTGGGCGAGCCGACACAGTTTCCTCACACGGTGTCGGCTCGTTTGCATTTTGCGAGGTCTTGAGCGGAACACTTGGATCCTCCCCTTTCCTCTCGAGTCCTCGGCTGTCTTTCAAGAAACAAGGAGAAGAAAGCATGTCCATGAAGAAGAGCGCCGCGGTCGTCGCGGGCACCCTGATGGCCGTCGGCATGGCTGCCCCGGCGATGGCCGACGCGGGTGCCGAGGGTGCCGCCGTGCACTCCCCGGGTGTCCTGTCGGGCAACCTCGGCCAGGTCCCGGTCCACGTGCCGGTCAACGTCTGCGGCAACACCGTGAACGGCATCGCGGGCCTGAACCCCGCCTTCGGCAACGAGTGCGTCAACGCCGACTGACGTTCGTACGCATCGCCTTCGTACGTATCGCGTTCGCACGTACCGCGTACGGGCGATCCGTCCTCCGGCCGGCCGTGGGTGCCTTTCGTGCTCCGCGGCCGGCCGTTCCATGTCCAGAAGGAAGGAAACGCATTGAGGAAGGCATTGAAGGTCGGGGCGGTGGCGGCCGCGGCGGCGACGGGCATCCTGTCCCTCTCGACGACCGGCGCGTCCGCGTGGACCGGTGACCAGGAGGAGTCGGGCGGGTCCCCCGGCGTTCTGTCCGGGAACTCGATCGCGGCTCCGCTCTCCGTCCCCGTGAACCTCTGCGGCAACACCGTCGACGCGGCTTCCGCGGCGAACCCCGCCATGGGCAACGACTGCGCGAACAAGGGCGGATCGACGGCCTCCGGGGCCCAGCACACGGACAGCGGCTCCGACTCGGGCTACGGCGAGCAGTCGGGCTCCGACTCGGGCTCCGACTCGGGCTCCGACTCGGGCTCCGACTCGGGCTCCGGTTCCGACTCCCACTCCGGCTCCACCGCAGGTGGCGACAGCGGCGGCGACAGCGGCAGCACCGCCTCCGGCGCCGCCTCGGACTCGCCCGGCGTGCTGTCAGGCAACCAGGTCCAGACCCCGGTGGACCTCGGCCTGAACCTGTGCGGCGACAGCGTCGACGTGGTGAGCGCGCTCAACCCGGCGGGCGGCAACCAGTGCGCGACCGGCTACGGGGAGACGTCCACGCCCCCGGCCCCCGCGGAGCACACCCCGCCGCAGCAGGGCCGGTCCGCCCCGCCCACGCAGGCGCCGGGCACCGGCCGGGCCGCGCCGCAGCCGGTGGCCTCCGGCCCGCGCAACGCCCCCTCGACGATGGGGCAGCAGCCGGAGCAGGCCGTCACACAGCCGCAGGCGACGCGTGAGCGGCTCGCCGACACCGGCGTCGACCAGAACCTGCTCGCGGCCGCGGCCGCCAGTGCCGGGCTCCTGGTCGGCGGCGGAATCCTTTACCGCAGGGCCCGGCCCGCGGGTCGGTGAACGCCGGGCGGTGAAGGCCGGGCGGTGAAGGCCGGGCCGGGAACGCCAGGCAGTAACGCCGGGCCGGGAAGAGCAGTTGTGGTGCTCTTCCCGGCCACCGGAGGAAGCCGGAACGGCCCGCCCACCCCACGGCGGAGTGCACCCGATGGCCGGCGGGGAAACGGGGAAGCGGGGCGAGGCCGTCCCCATGGCGGTGTCGGTCGACCACCACCCGGACGGCCGCGAAGAACCGATTCACCCGTTCGCCCGCCGCGTCACCCCGACGAGCCCTCTCCCCGGCTCACCCGTCGGACGCGGCCGACACCGTGTCCGTGCTCGCGCGCCCGCCGACCGGCTCGTGTCGCCGCCCCGCCGGGACGGCCGGGCCGCCGGCCCGTACCACCGGGCGGCGCCGCAGCCACCGCTCGACCCCGTCCACCAGTGCGGGCGCCGTGTACGAGGCGCCGTGCACGAACCGCATCGCCGGGCCGAAGTCGGCCGCCGTGACCAGGCCCGCGAGGAACAGCCCCGGGTGGGCGGAGGCGAAGCCGTGGCCCACGCGCGGTGCGCCGTCCGGGTGCCGGGCGAGGCGGGCGCGGAGGGCGGGCGCGAGTACGGTCATGCGGTCGACGTCGGCCCGGAACCCGGTGGCCGCGATGACGTGATCCGTGTCGAACTCCTCGACCCCGTGCGGGCCTTGGGCACGCAGGGCGAGCCGCCCGCCTTGCTCCTGCCGCGCCGCGACGACCGTGCGGCCGAGCCCGATGCGGAGGTCGTCCCGGTTCACCCGCTCCCTGATCCACCACGCTCCCGCCGGGCCGAGCGCCGTCTCGGTGACCCGGGCGCGGGTGGCCTCGGGGAGCCTGCGGAAGGCGCCGGGGCGCTGGGCGTAGAACCAGTTGTGCCAGCCGCAGCCGAGGCCGCTGTGCGGGGCGCGGAGCCGCTGCCACCACGGTCGCACCCAGGGCGGCGGGACGGTGTTCCAGGCGAGTTCGGGGGCGCGGGCGAGGACGCGTACGCGCGTGTGCTGTTCGGCGAGGAGCGCCGCGGTCTCCAGGGCCGCCTGACCACCGCCGATCACCGTCACGTCCTTGCCGCGGAACCTGCCCAGGTCGCTGTGCCAGCTGCTGTGCGTGACGTGGTCGCGCGACAACTCCCGCAGGACAGACGGCACATGGACGTACGGGAGGACTCCGTTGGCGAGGGCGACCGCGCGGGCGCGGAGGAGTTCGCCGTCCTCGGTGCGCAGGGTGAAGCCGTCGTCGGTCGCGTCGACCGATTCGACGAGCCGTTCGTCGAGCCGGGGCACGGCGTTGCGCGCGAACCACAGGCCGTACGAGGTGAAGGTGTCCACCGGGACGGGGCTGCCGTGGCGGGCCTCGACGCCGCGGCCCGCGCAGTAGTCGCCGAGCCGGTAACGACCGCCGGGCGCCGAGAGGTCGGAGGCCCACGGCTCGGACTTGAGGAACATGCCGCGCGGCATGTGGTGGCGCCAGGACTCCATCGGGCGTCCGAGGACACGGGCGTCAAGGCCCCGGGCGGCGGCGTGCGCGGCGATGGACAGGCCGTACGGCCCGGCTCCCACGATCAGCAGGTCGTACATCAGCAGCTCGCCTTTCGGTCGGCGGCCGCGGTGCCGGTGGCACCGGCGGCAGCGGCGGCGGGTTCGGTCGGATCGGCAGGGTCGGCAGGGTCGGCAGGGTTTGTCGGTTCGGTCGGATCGGTCGGATCGGCAGGCGCTGCCGGGATGCCAGGGGTGGCGGGGGTGTCGAGGGCGTCGGGGGCACGGCGCAGCAGGCGGCGGGCGGCGTGGCCGGGCCACTCGGCGGCCAGGGCCCGCGCGGGCGCCGGGTCGTCGGGGGCCCACCAGGCGAACTCGCGGGCGGCGAAGGAGCGGGGCGCGAGGCGGAGGGCGGACAGCGGCGCGTAGTTCTCGACGACGAAGGTACGGCCGGGCAGCGGACGGCCGTCGGGCACGGGCTGCCCGGTGAGGTCGGCGTACTGGGCGCGCACGACGTCGAGGCCGCCACCACTCCTGGCGCCCCTGCCGCTCCGGCCGCCCCTGCCGTCCGTGCCGTCCGCGAACAGGCGGAACTGCGCGCCGGGGCGCGGGTTGAAGTCGAGCAGGCAGGAGCGGCCGGTGCCGGCGTCGACCCGGAAGTCGAGGTCGAAGATGCCGCGGTAGCCGAGGGCCGCGACCAGACGCCCGGCCATGGCCTCCAGTTCGGGCACCGGGGTCCAGCGGCCGACCGCGGTCAGGCCCGCGCCGCGCGGCCAGGCGAGGCGTTTGCCGCCCACGCCGCCGCCGCGCAGCACGCCGTGCCGGTCGACGTAGCCGTGCACGAACCAGTCGTGGCCGGGGCCCGCGGCCAGGTACTTCTGGAGCAGCAGTCCGGCGCCGCAGCCGTGCCCGCGCAGGAAGAGCTCGCGGGCCTCGTCCGGGGAGGCGAGGAGGCTGGTGCTGCGCAGGCCCGAGCCCTGCGGAAGGCGCCAGGGGCGGCTCCACTTGGCGACGACCGGGACGCCGGGCGAGCCGAGCCGAGCCGAGCCGGCGTACGCCTCGCGCTCGTCGGCGGGGAGCACGGTGGCGGGGTGAGCGATGCCGGTGCGACGGCACAGGTCCGGCAGTGCGGACTTGTCGGCGACCTGCTCGGCGACGTGCTCGGGCTGACGCGGCAGCAGATACCGCTCGGACAGGGGCGCGCGCAACCGGCTGACGGCGACCGCGCCCGCGTCGTCCATCGGGATGAGCACCGCCGGACGGTCGAGTTGTGCGGCCGTACGGCGCAGCGCGGCGAGCACGTCCGGGTCCGGGGCGCCGGGCGGTGGTGGCGCGTGCAGCCGGGTGACGTAGCGGGAGCGGGCGACGGGTCCCCCGCCCGCGTCGGCGACCAGGTGCACCTCCACGCCCCGGCGGCCGAGGGACCGTGCCGCGCCCAGGGTGCCGTGGTGGTACGGGTTGGGGTCGAGGCGGAGCAGCACGACCGGGACACAGGGGTCGAGCATGGGGCGGTTCCCTTCCGGCCGGGGCCGGTCCGTGGCCTTTCCAGGCCCCTCCGGTGCGAGGAGGTAATCCGTGCGGGTGACGTGGGGCGGCCGAGTGCCGGGCCACGGGTGGCGACCGGGGCATTTATATGACTGAGTGTCAGGAACGGCCGCGTATGCGGTGCTGGTGCGGTACGAGGAGCAGCCATGGTCAGGCGACGCCGGCGGGCGAAACGCAGCAGACTTCCCTTGATCACGTCCGGGGCGCTGGTCTCGCTCGTGGTCGCGTCCGGATCGGTGTCCGTGGTGCCCGCGGACGCCAGTCCGCGCGGCGGCCCCTCCCCGGTCCCGCCCGCGCCCGCGGCCCCGGCGCTGCCGAGCCCGACGTGGTCGTCCGGGGCGGTGCAGCCGGGTGCGGTGCAGCCGGACTCCTCCGCCGCGCCCTCCGCCGCGCCGTCCGGTACGGCCTCCCCCGGCGCGTCCCCCGGCGGCAGCCCCAGTGGCGGTCCCAGTGGCGACGCCAGTCCCGGCTCCGTCCCCGGCTCCAGTCCCGGCTCCAGCCCAGGACCCGGTGCGAGCCGGGGCACGGACATGTTCCCGGCGTTCGGTGCGTTCCTGGACTCCGGAAAGACCGGCGTGGCCCGGATTCCGCAGCTGTCGCAGTGGCTCGGCGGCGCGGACCTGCGCGTCGGCCACACGTACCTGCCCGGTGAGCGGTGGACCGACATCGAGGGCACGGCCCCGTTCCTGTCGGCGTGGGCCGCGTGGCGGCGCCAGCGCGACGACCGGATGTTCGTCCTCAACGTGCCGATGCAGGCGCGGAACGAGGCGGGCGTCTCCGACTGGCAGGTGCGCCACCTGATCCGGCGGGGTGCGGCGGGCGACTTCGACGTTCACTTCAAGGCACTGGCCCAGCGGCTCGTCGACCTGAAGATCCCGGACACGGTCATCGTGCTCGGCTGGGAGATGAACGGCACCACGTACACGCACCGCTGCGGCCCCGACCCGGAGCTGTGGAAGAAGTACTGGCAGCGCATCGTCAAGGTGATGCGTTCGGTGCCGGGCCAGAAGTTCACGTTCGACTTCGCGCCCAGCCGGGGGCGGGACGCGGTGCCGTGGACCAAGTGCTACCCCGGTGACGACGTCGTCGACATCATCGGCATGGACTCCTACGACCAGCCGTCCGGGATCTCCTTCGACCAGCAGGTCACCGAGCCGTACGGGCTGCAGAAACAGGTCGACTTCGCGGCCGAGCACGGCAAGCCGATCTCGTACCCGGAGTGGGGTCTGTTCCGCAACGGCGACGACGCCGAGTACATGAGGCGGATGCTCGCCTGGATGGACGAGCACAATCCGCTGTACAACACGCTGACGGACTACTGCCCGCACGGTGTGTGGGAGTGCGACGAGAACCCGAAGGCGGCCAAGGTCTACCGCGCGGCGCTGAGCGGACGCGACAAGCCGGTGGCGCCCACGCAGCCGACCACGCCGACCACGCCGACCACCCCGCCGAACTGCACACCGCTCGACCTGGGCGACTGGGTGGAGCACTGGCTGGGCGGGAAGCTGTGCCTGCGGTTCGACTGGTTCTCGCGCGACCGTTGAGCCGTACGGACATCGGCGGCGGGCGGTGGCGGTCCGGCGGCGCGCCCCGCGTCTACGTCGGGTCGCCACCGCGCTCCTTCCGGTCGCGCCAGGCGCCTCGGGCCCGTTTGGCCCAGGTGCGGGCGCGGGCGTCGGCGAGGAGCGCGGCCAGGTGCGGTGCGGTGGTGCGACGGGCGAGGAGCAGGCGCTGGTTGACTCGTTCCTCGGGGCGCCAGTGCAGCTTGTAGGGCTCGCTGCCGCGCAGCAGGCTCAGCACGCAGGTGCGGGCCTCGCCGCCCTCCGTCTCGTGCAGGTACTGGGTGCACGAGCGCAGCAGCATCGCGGCGACGTCGACCTTGCGTTCGCGCAGCCGGGGGTGGGCGCCGTAGAGGTAGCCGCCCGCGAGGTGGGGCGAGAGGAACGTCAGGTCGGCCGCGACCACCGACCCGTCGAGGGTGAACTCGGTGACGACCGCGTCACCGGCGCGGGCCATGAGGCCGACCGAGCGGGTGAGGTGTTCGGCGAACCTGGGCCGCAGGTGCTCGGTCGTCACCTTCCGCTCCTGCCACTGGAGTCGGTGCAGGTCGAGCAGGCGGCGCACCGAGGCATCGGTCTCGGCGGCGGGGACGACACGGCGTTCGATGCCGAGCGCGTCCATCTTGCGCAGCTTGGCGCGGGCCCGCTGGGCGCGCGGCCGGGGCAGCCGCCCGACCAGCTCGTCCATCGGCACCGCGGGCAGTTCGAGGCACGGCGAGTCGTCGAGGCGGCGCCGCGGGCCGCGCCACCGCCCGTACAGGCTCTCCACGGCGGCGCCCGGCCGCACCTCGCGGAAGTCGATGACGGCGCCGCGGGCCAGCCGCCACAGGCCCGCGCCGAGGGCGTCGAGGGCGCGCGCCCGGTCCGCCGCGCGGTCGCCGTCCGCGACCAGTACGTCGCTGAAGTCGGAGATGGCCGTGCCCAGCGGGGTGAGCACCGGGTGGGGCCGCAGGCGCCGCATCAGCGGGGCGACGGCGACGAGCCGGTCCCCGTTGTCCACATCCCGTACGAGCACGATCCGCAGCCCGCCCGCGCTGCCCCGGCCGCCGCCGTACGACAGCCACCACGAGTGCAGCCAGGCGTGGCTCTGGAACGGGGTGGCCCCGGCACAGGACCGGTGCAGGCGGTTCCACTCCTCGCGCAGCGCCCCGAACGCGGCCGTGTCCCGGCAGACCGAGACGGACAGGCCGGATTCGGACGGGCGGGGTTCGGATTCGGGCGGGCGGGATTCGGAAGCGCCCGCCGCCATCAGGCGCCACCCCGTACGGGTTCGGCGGCCGGGTGCGTACGGTCCGCCGGTGCGGGCACGGTGGCGGCGCCGCCGCTCTGCCCGGCCTCGCGGCGCGGGCGCAGGAGCAGGGCCAGACCGCCCAGCAGGCCGCCCGCGCACGTGCCGACGAGGGTGGTCAGGCCGGGTGAGGCGGAGGACGGCTCGGTGGGTTTCACGGCGCGCGTGAACCGGAGAAGCTCGACGTGCGTGTCGTCCTTGGTGTGGTTGGCCTCGGTGGCGAGGGCGCGGGCGACGGCGTCGGCCATCGCGCGGGCCCGCGTCGGCGAGGCGGACTGCGCCGAGATGGAGACCATGGGGGCGTCCGGCGACGTCTCGGCGCGCACGCTGGAACGCAGCGTGCTCACCGGCACGCCCGCCGCGACCTGCGCGTCCGCCAGCACCGCGATCTGTGTGGCGACACGGCTGTATGCCTGGGCGAAGCCGAGCGCGGAGACCGGGTCGGCCTTGTCGGCGGGGACGGCGATCACGTAACTCGTCGCCGTGTACTGGGGTGTGGCCGTAAATCCGTACGAACCACCGGCGACCACCCCGAGCAGAATGCCCGCGGGCAGCGGCCACCAACGCGGCAGCCTTCTGACACGGCCCCGCGCGCGGGCGAGGGCGCGGGCACGGGGGGTGCGGTGGGCGGTGGCGCCCCTGTCGTGGGCTGCTTCGGTCATCGGGGGACTCACTCCTGCGGTCGGTTAGGTCAAGGAGGTGGCTGAGGTGGATGTGGCTGACGAGGCGGACGAGTTGGGAGACGGGGACGCCGGTGACGCGACGGGCTCAGCGCACGCTCCAGGCGCGCCCGGAGCACGGGCCGCGACCGGCACGGAAGACCCGGCGGACTCGGCGGACTCGGCGGACTCGGCAGGTGGAGCGGGCGCGGCAGACGCGACAGGCACGGCGGACTCGGCAGACACGGCGGGCACGACGGACTCGGCAGACACGGCAGGCGCGACGGGCACGGCAGGCGCGACGGGCGCGACGGCAGCGGCAGGCGCGGCGGGCGCGACAGACGCGACAGACGCGACAGACACGGCGGACACGGCATACGCGGCAGGCGCGACGGGCGCGGTGGGCGGTGTTGATGTGGTTCGTGTGGTGGGGGCGTTGTGCATGACGGTCGCGTACACCTCGGCGTGACGCGTGGCGCTGCGGGCGATGCTGTAGTGCAGGGCCGCGCTGGAGGGTGGCCTGACGCCGGACGGCTTCGCGCTCCTGCGGAGGGCCAGGATCTCCCGGACGAACGAGGCGGCCTCGCAGGGGACACGTACGGCCCGCCCGTCGCACGCCTCGGTCGGCAGGTCCTCGACGGCCGGGCAGGCGACGTAGCGCACGGGCAACCCCGAGGCCAGCGCCTCCACCACGGCGAGGCCGAACGCCTCGTCGGTGGAGGGCGAGGCGAGCATGTCCATCGCCGAGCACAACGCGGGCAGTTCCGCGTACGGGCGCTCGCCCGCGAGCACGACCCGGTCCAGGACTCGGGCGCGGCGCGCCGAGTCGCGCAGGCGCGCCTCCTCCGGACCGGCCCCGACGATCAACAGCCGCACGTCGTGAGGGAGTTCGCCCAGCGCCTCGACGAGCACGCCGAACCGTTTGCCGCGCACCAGGCGGCCCACCCCGCCGACCACGAACGCGTCCTGCGGCAGGCCGAGCGCGGTGCGGGTGGCGGCCCTGGCCGAGGCGTCGAAGGCAAAGCCGGGGACGTCCACGCCGTTCGGCACGGTGTGCAGGCGGTGCGGCGCCACGCCCCACCCGCGCAGCCGCCCGGCCACCGCGGGCGACACCGCGATCGTGGCCCGGCCGAGCCGCTCCCCGGCCAGGTACAGGGCGCGTACGCCCCGGGTGAGGGCGCGGCCCTCGATCTGGGCCTCGCCCAGCGAGTGTTCGGTGGCCACCACCGCCCGAACCCCGGCGAGGCGGGCCGCGATCCGCCCGTACAGACAGGCCCGGTACAGGTGGGTGTGGACCACGTCGTAGCGGCCCGACCGGATGAGCCGGACCAGCCGCGGCAGGGCGCGCAGGTCCCGGTTGCCGGTCATGCCGAGGTGGGCGACGCGGACGCCGTCGCGGCGCAGCGCGGCGGCGACCTGGCCGGGGTTGGTGAGCGTGACGACGTCGTGGATGCCGGGCACGTGGCGCAGCAGCAGCTGGAGTTGCTGCTCGGCGCCGCCCGCGCCGAGGCCGGTGATGATGTGCAGGACGCGGGGTCCCGGGTGCGCGGGCACGGCGGCCGGGGTGTTCATCGGACCGTCTCCCCGGGGGCGGGCGGCAGGCCGCGGCGTCTGATCGCGTGCATCCGGCGCTTGAGTTCGAGGCGCAGTGGCGTGTCGCGCTGTCCGACGTAGACGCGGGGCAGCGCGTACGGGCCGGTGAGCGGGCCCGGCCAGATGGCGCAGGCATAGCGGTAGCCGGCGGCGCGGACGGCGTCGGCGGTGGCGGGGTCGACGGTGCCGTACGGGTAGCAGAAGCCGGGCGCCGGGCGGCCGGTCAGCTCCTCGACGTACCGCTTGCTCTCCCGGATCTCGGCGGTGCGCAGCGCGTCGTCGGCGGTGGTGAGGTCGACGTGGGTCAGGCCGTGCGAGCCGATCTCCATGCCCGCCGCGGCCGCCGCCCTGATGCCGTCCTCGGTCAGGAGCGGCTTGCGCGGTCCCTCGCTGTCCCAGGCGTTGTCGCCGCCGAGCCGGCCGGGCAGCACGAACACCGTGGCCGTGCAGTCGTGCCGGCGCAGCACCGGCAGGGCGTGCTCGACGAAGTCCGCGTACCCGTCGTCGAAGGTCAGGCCGACCAGGCCGTGCGCGGTGCCCCGGCGGCGGGCGTCCAGGAGCCGGGCCACGCCGACGCCGCGCAGGCCACGGGCGCGCAGCCAGCCGAGCTGCTGGTCGAGACGGTCGGGCGTGACGGTGATGGCGTACGGGTCGTCGGCGCAGTGGTCGACCGAGTGGTACATGGCCACCCAGGTCGAGGCGCCCGGCGACAGGTGGGCGGGCCCGCGGGGCAGCAGGGGGCGGCGCGGGCGGTGGGGACGGCGCGGGCCGGGGGCGCCCCCCGGCGTGCGGGCGGACTCGACGGTCTCGACGTCGGCCGGTTCGGTGTCACCGACGTCATCGATGTCAACTGGCATGGCGGAGCCTTCTGTTGGCGATGCGGACGACGGGCGCGAACGCATGGACGTTCAGCGCCCACAGGAGAAGGCAGTAGACGGCGCCGATGGCGGCGGCGCCGAGCGCGAGCGACACGAGCGGCTGCCCGGCGCGGGCTGCGCAGGCGAGCCCGGCGGGCACGGCCACGAACGCGGCGGCCAGCGTCTTGCCGAGCTCCAGCAGGACCACGCGCAGCCGTACGGGGACGCTGCGCCGGTCCATCGCCGTCAGGAGCAGCACGGCGGTGAACGTGATGCCCACGGCGTTGGCCGCGGCGATGCCCTCGACGCCCCACGGCCCGACCGCCCAGGTGCCGACGCCCGCCGTGAGCACCATGCCCGCGGCCATGGCGCCGACCGGGTACCAGGTGGGCCGCCCGGCGGAGAAGTACGAGCGGACCAGGGCGCCGACGAGGCACTGGCCGAGCAGACCGAGCGAGTAGACGCGCATGACGTACGCGGTGGCGGCGGTGTCGGCGGCGGTGAACGCGCCGCGCTGGAACAGGACGTGGACGATCTGCGGCGCGCACGCGAAGACCACGGCGGCCCCGGCCAGGACGATGCAGGCGGCGAGCCCGACGTCCCGCTCGACGCGGTCCCTGGCCCGCTCGGTGTCGCCGCGGGCCAGCGCCTTGGCCACCACGGGGAAGGTGACCGTGCACAGCATCAGGGAGAGCACCATCGGCAACTGGGCGATCTTCTGGGCGTAGTTGAGGTGCGAGATGGC
Source organism: Streptomyces beihaiensis (assembly GCF_026274175.1). Lineage (GTDB taxonomy): Bacteria > Actinomycetota > Actinomycetes > Streptomycetales > Streptomycetaceae > Streptomyces > Streptomyces beihaiensis. The sequence goes on along the minus strand of NZ_JAPHNL010000280.1, from coordinate 3,405 downwards.
CCCGGAGGGCAGCGAGGAGGCCAGGAACCGTTCGACGAACACCTGCGACTGGCGGCACAGCGCGAACAGCAGCACCGCCGCGATCAGCGCCAGATCCATCGACCGCCGGGCGGACCGGTCCGCGGGCTCGGGCACTCCCGTGCGAGGCCCGCTCGCCTCCCGCGCCCCGGCCAGCAGCCTGCGGCGCAGCACCGGCGCCTGCACCAGCACCATCAGTCCCCCACCCACCGCGACACCCGCGGCCGCCGCGCGTACGCCCCAGCGGTCGGCCAGCACGAGGAGCGTGGCGATGATGCCGGTGTTGTACGCGACGTAGATGGCGGCGGGGGCCAGGTAGTGGCTGTGGGCGCGCAGTGCGGCGCTGCAGTAGCCGGTGAGCCCGAAGGTGAGCAGGGTGGTCGCGGTCAGCCGGGTGCAGTCGACGGCGAGGCGCGGGTCGGGGAGTCCGGGTGCCAGCACCTCGACCAGTTGCGGCGCGCCGATCATCAGCACGGCCGAGCAGGCCAGGAACGCGAGGGACAGGCGCGGCAGCGTCGTCGCCACCAGCGCCCGCACCGGGTCGCGCCGGGCCCCGCCGGGCCCGCCCGCCGTCGTGGCGCGCGCCGCGATGGCGGCGCTGAACGCGGGCACCAGCATGAACGCCATGCCGTCCTCGATGAGCAGCGTCGCCGCCACCTCGGGCACGGTCCACGCCACCAGGAACGCGTCGGTCGCGCTGCCCGCCCCGAACAGATGGGCAAGGGCCTGGTCCCTGCCGAGGCCGAGCAGCGAGCCCGCGGCGGAGAGCGCGGCCGTCAGCAGCGCGGCACGGGCGAGGAACCGGCTCGACGAGCCGTGCGCCTCCCGGCCGGGCTCCTCACGGCCGGGCTCCTCACGCGGGCCGTCGGCTCCGGCAGGCGCCTGCGGTGCGGGCACGGGGGCGGCGGTCGGGACGGACGCGGGCGCGGGCGCGGGCGCGGGGGCGGGGGCGGCCGTCGTGGTGGCGCTCAGCGCACCGTCCACGCCCCCCGGAGACACCTGACTCACCGGCGGGCCTCCGCCCCCAGTGCCAAGCCCTCCCGCGCCGGACCCTCCCGTACGAGGCCCTCCCGTACCGGACCCACCCGTACCAAGTCCTCTCGCGTCACGTCCTCCCGCGCCACGGCCCCTTGGGCCAGCGCCCACCACGCCCCGAGCCCGAGCACGACGCCGGTGAGCACGGTGGAGGGGCCCCCGATGTCCCCGTACACGAAGTCGGTCAGCTGCCAGGTGAGCAGCCCGCACGCCAGGAGCGCGCAGTCGGGGCCCCGGGCGGTGCGCCGGGCCGTGACCAGCCGCCGCAGCCCGCACACCAGGAGCGCCAGCCAGCCGCCCGCGATCGCGCACAGGCCGACGAGCCCCTGCTCGCTCAGGACGAGCAGGTACATGTTGTGCGGGGACAGGAGCGGCTGGCGGCGGTAGGAGGTTCCGGCGCCCGCCACGTCGCTGCCCGCGGACAGGGCGATGGAGGAGTGGCTGTCGCGGTAGGCGGGGAAGTTCTTGAGGCCGACTCCGGTCGCCGGGTGCTCCTTCCACATGTCCACGGCCGCCGCCCACATCGTGTACCGGTCGGTGACCGACTGATCGGGCGCGGCGGTCACCCGCGTGATGCTGCTCAGCCGCTCCTGGAGCATCGTCGTGCCGACGCCGAACCCGCCGACGAGCACGACGGCCGCGGCCGAGCCCACGAGGAACAGGCGTGCGGCGCGCCGCAGTCCGGTGCTCGCGATCAGCACCACGCAGATCAGCGCGGTGGCGATCCAGGCGCCCCGGCTGAAGGAGAGCGCGAGCGGCACGGTCAGGGCGAGGGCGCAGCAGCCCGCGGTCAGGCGGGCACGCCGCGTCGGCCCGGCGAGCGCGAGAGCGAGGGCGCAGACGATGCCGTACGAGACGACGGTCGCCATGCCCATCACGTCGGTCGCGCCGAACGTGCCGACCGCCCGGATGTCCTCACCCGCGTACGAGGCGCCGGTCCCGGTCGCGTACTGGTACACGCCGATCGCCCCCTGCCACAGGGCGAGCCCGACGAGCCCCCAGCCCATGCGCCGGAAGTCCGCGCGGTCGCGGACGAGCAGCAGGACGGCGCCGGGCAGCAGCACGACGACCTGGAGGTAGCGGACCAGGCCCTGGACGGCGTCCGAGGGCGTCGCCGCGCCGAGCGCGGCCACGGCGACGGCGACCACGGGGAGGCCGAGCACGGCGAACGCGGTCCGGCCCAGGGGGCGTTGCCGCGTGCGCACGGCCCGTACGGCGGCGAAGCACACCACGAGTCCGGAGACCGCGTCGGCGGGTGTCGCCCCGCCGCCGGTGCCGGTGGCGCCCGCGCCCAGCGGCAGGCCGAGCGCCCCGACCAGGACCAGGAGCGGCACGACGGGCCCCGTGCGGCGCACGGCCCGGCGCGCGGCGCGCAGCATCCCGGCGGCGGGGCTCGACGCGAGACCGGAGTAGCCGGAACAGCCGGAATTGCCAGAGTGGCCGGAGTGGCCGGAGGAGCCTGCGGGGGCTGTGGCTCCCGGGTGGTGGACAGGGTGGACGGTCATGGTGGCGGTCAGCTCCCCGTCGGCCGGATGAACTCGGCGGCGGTGCGCAGCAGAATGCTCACGTCCCGCCACAGCGACCAGCTGTCGATGTACGCGTTGTCGAACCGGCAGCGGTCCTCGATGGACGTGTCGCCGCGCAGCCCGTTGATCTGGGCGAGACCGGTGATGCCGGTGGGCACGCGGTGGCGCTCTCCGTAGCCGGGGTGCGCCTCGCCGAACTTGACGACGAAGTACGGGCGTTCGGGGCGCGGCCCGACCAGGCTCATGTCGCCGCGGAAGACGTTCCACAGCTGTGGCAGCTCGTCCAGCGAGGTGCGGCGCAGGAACCGGCAGAACCACGGCATGCGCTGTTCGCCCGCCACGCTCCACCGGGTCGCCGACTCCATCGGGTCGGCCGGCCGGTGGGTGCGGAACTTCAGCAGGGTGAAGGGGCGCCCGTCCTTGCCGATCCGCTCCTGCCGGAACAGCACGCCCGGACCCTCGCTGATCCGCAGCCACAGCGCGCAGGCGAGCAGGACGGGCCCGGCGAGCACCAGCAGTACCGCCGACACGGCCAGGTCCAGGGCGCGCTTGCCCCGGTGCGGGGGGAACGGCGGGGCGAGCAGCGGACGGCAGCGGAACCCGGCGAGGTACAGGCCGCCGGGCTCGCGGAGTTCGGGCACGTACGCCGAAGGGTTGGGGTCGAGTTCCCAGATGTCGCAGCCGAGGTCGGTGAGGTCGCGCAGCCGGGGCGCGTGGCGCGGGTCGCCGCAGCTGCCGAGGACGAGCGCGCGCCGCACCCCGTTCTGGACGACGGCTCGGCGTACGTCGCCGGGGGCGGTGACGACGGGGAGGGCGGGGGCCGCCG
>NZ_JAPHNL010000279.1 GCF_026274175.1 Streptomyces beihaiensis | reverse complement strand
AACAGCACAAAAGGAAACTCACCCTAACTGTAAAGTAATTGTGTGTTTTGAGACTATAAGTATCCCTTGGAGAACCACCTTGTTGGGCCATCTACAACCCATCCAGTTTAAGAGCTAAGCTGGAAACAGCATAGCAAGTTTAAATAAGGCTAGTCCGTTATCAACTTGAAAAAGTGGCACCGAGTCGGTGCTTTTTTTCTCGAGTACTAGGATCCATTAGGCGGCCGCGTGGATAACCGTATTACCGCCATGCATGTG
>NZ_JAPHNL010000278.1 GCF_026274175.1 Streptomyces beihaiensis | reverse complement strand
GCCGTCCGGCGTCGCCTCGGCCGTGCTCCTCGACCGCGCGGCGACGCGGACGCTCGGCGGCATCGCGTTCGGGGCCGCCGCTGTCGGGGGCACGGGGGTCGCGGGCACGCGTTATCGTCGGGGCCGCGCGGGACAGGCCGCGTACGGGCAGAGCAGAGGTTGAAGACAGTCATGAACAACTCGGGTATCCCGGACCAGGGCCACGCCCAGGACGCGTACACGCGGGCGGACGCGTACGCGCTGGGTACCCCCGGGCTCGACCCCCACGCCCAGCACGCGCCCGCCCACGAGGGCGCGCACACGCACGCCGCCCTGGGCTGGCCCGCCAACGAGCTGGAGGAGGTCCTCGCCGCGTCGGTCGGGCGGCCCGAGGCGGCCGGCCGGGTCCTTGAGGTGCTCGGCCGAAGCCAGGTGTGGATACCACTGCCCAGGAGCGGGGGACCCGCCAGCCGCGACCTCGACCTGCCGGCCGTGGAGATCGACGGCCAGGCGTACGCCCCGGTCTTCACGTCGGAACAGCAGTTCATGCACGTCACCGGCGGCCGGATGGACTGCGCGGTCGCGCCCGCCGTCGAATTCGCGCGCGGCCTGCCCGCGCAGGTCGGCATCGTCGTGAACCCGGACGGGGCGGTCGGCGCTCCGCTGCCCCCGGCCGCCGTCGCCGAACTGGCCCGCAGCGGCCGCACCCCGCTGGACGGCCCGGCCTCCGGCGGCCGCGTGGTGCTCTCCGAGCCGGACTGGCAGGACGACCCGGTCGACTTCCTCTCGGCGGTCCGCGACGAGTTCGACGCCGCCGGGGCCGTCCTCACCGCTCGCCGCTGCCTCGCCGTGGTCGAGGACGGTGACCCGTCGCTGTTCATCGGCGTCGAGGTGGCGGAGTCCACGGCGGGAGCGGCGGGCGACGTGCGCGACGTGCCGCTCGACGCCCTCGGCCGCGCGCTCGGCCGCGCCCCGGTCGCCTGGCCGGTGAACCTGGTCTTCCTCGACGTGACGCAGGACCCGGTCGCCGACTGGATGCGCACGCACGTACGCCCGTTCTATGCCCGGGAGCGTTGAGACCGTCTGTGCGCGGGAGCGGCAAGCCGTGGTCAAGTCGCCGCCGGGATCGCCGCTTAAGCTGGTTTCATGACCTGACCGGACGGGACCGGACCCTCGGTGCCGCTTCGGCCGGTCGGCACGGGCGGGACACGGGTGGACAAGTCGTTCGGGAAAGGGCGGTCAAGGGTGAGTGCGTCGGGCGCGGCACCGGCCAATGGGGCCTCCCCAGGCCGAGCGGAGCCGGGACCTTCGGGCAGGGTCGACCAGATGCTGCGCCAGGTGACCCCCGGGCGCTACGACGCCTACGAGGGGCTGCTCGCGGCCCTCGCCGACCCGGCCGCGGGCCAGGTCTGGATGCTGCTGTGGCACGGCCAGGCGGGCTCCCCGGACGCTCAGTACGCAAACATGGAGGTCGACGGCTTCTCGTACGCCCCCTGCGTCACCTCCGCCCAGGAGCTCTCGGTCTCCGGCTGGTCGCGCGCGTACGAGGTGGTCGGCGGCCTCGACGCGGCCCGCACCCTCTACCCCGACCACTACGGCCTCTGGCTCAACCCGCACGCGCCCGGCGGGGGAGTGGGCATCCCCTGGCTCGACCTGCGCCGCGTCGCGACGGGTCTGGACCGCCAGCCCGCCGGACCGCTCCGCCTGACCGAGCCGAACATCGAGATCCCCCAGTTCTACGCGGTGTTGACGCAGAACGCCCACCGCACCGCGGCGGTCCGCTCCCTGCGCCGCGCATGGGTCCAGCCCACCCTCGGCGCCCCCTACCTGGCGATCGGCCTCGACGTCTACGACACGAGCCCGGCCTCGGTCGACGCGGTGCGGGCGATGATGCGGCAGTCCATGGCGGCGGTGCCGGAGGGCCTGCCGGTGTCGACGGTGGCGATGTCCGACCCGTACGACCCCGTGACCATGTGGCTGCGCGCGCACGCCCGCCCGTTCTACGACCGCGAGGCCCACGCGGCTCCGGCCGCGCCCGGCGGCGGGTACGGGTATCCGCCGCCGTACGGCGGAGCCTGACCGGCTGCCGCAGCCGGGTGGCGTGGTCGGCTGCCGTCACCGACCGCCTTGGCCGACCGCTGTCACCGGCCTCCGTGGCCGACCGAAGGCCCGTCCGGAACTCCCGGACGGGCCTTTTGCGCAGACCTGCAACGTACGCAGGACTATCGCCAGTTGCGGCCCCAATGTCCGGCATGGAGCCGTTAACATCCCAACTGCCCGGCGTCCGCCCGCCGTTCACCACCGTCCGGATAACGGATCTCCCCAGACAGCATCACGGTTAGGCATCCTTTCCCCAAGACATCTGGTAACTGATCGACGCAGCGTTGAAGACTCCCGGCATGCAGGACCGTTCGGGTCCTTGTGCGAGTACGAGGCCGCTACCGCGGCATGTGCGGGCCGGTCATCCCCGGCCGGGAAGGGGCAGTCGCGCGTGACCGCACCCATCGAGACGACCGGATCGGCGGCGGAAGCCCAGCCGGAGGCGGTGCTTTCCGGGACGCAGGGTGAGCGCATCGAGGGCCGGTCCCTCGGCAGGATCGCCTGGAACCGGTTCAAGAAGGACAAGGTCGCCGTGGTCGGCGGCGTCGTGGTGATCCTTCTCGTGCTGCTCGCCGCACTGGCCCGGCCGATCGAGCACCTGTTCGGCCTCGACCCGAACCAGTTCCACCAGGACCTCATCGACCCCAACACGTCGCTGCCCAAGGGCGGCATGGGCGGCATGAGCGCCTCCCACCCGCTGGGCGTGGAACCGAAGTTCGGCCGCGACATCCTCACCCGCATCCTCGAGGGTTCCTGGGTCTCCCTGGTCGTCGCGTTCGGCTCCACGATCCTGTCCAACGTGATCGGGGCGGTCCTGGGCGTCGTCGCCGGGTACTACGGCGGCCGCGTCGACACCGTCATCAGCCGCCTGATGGACACCTTCCTCGCCTTCCCGCTGCTGCTGTTCGCCATCTCCATCTCGGCGACGCTGCAGGGCGGCGCGTTCGGGCTCAACGGACTGCCGCTGCACATCTGTGTACTGATCTTCGTGATCGGCTTCTTCAACTGGCCCTACCTGGGCCGGATCGTGCGCGGCCAGACTCTGGCGCTGCGCGAGCGGGAGTTCGTCGACGCGGCCCGCGGCATGGGCGCACGCGGCCCCTACATCCTGTTCAGGGAGCTGCTGCCCAACCTGGTCGGGCCGATCATCGTCTACTCGACCCTGCTCATCCCGACGAACATCATCTTCGAGGCATCGCTCAGCTTCCTCGGGGTCGGCATCCAGCCTCCGCAGTCGTCGTGGGGCGGCATGCTCAGCCAGGCCGTGAACTTCTTCGAGGTCGACCCGCAGTACATGATCGTTCCGGGCCTCGCCATCTTTGTCACCGTGCTCGCGTTCAACCTGCTCGGTGACGGTCTCCGCGACGCCCTCGACCCACGCAGCCGCTGAGCCGGCCGCGCCGAGGGCTCCACAAGTTTCCGACAATGGAGGGGAATTCGACCATCATGCGAAGGTCAACAATCGCCGCGGTCGCGGCCATAGGCAGCGTGAGCCTCATGCTCGCCGGCTGCAGCAAGGCCGACAACGGCTCCGGCGGCGGCAAGAGCGACGCCAAGGCCAACGCCGCCACCACGGGGGTCGTCAACGCCTCCACGCACAAGGGCGGCACCGTCACCTACGCGATGTCGGACGTCCCGGACTCGTTCGACCCGGGCAACACCTACTACGCCTACATGTACAACTTCAGCCGGCTCTACGCGCGCCCGCTGATGACCTTCGCGCCCGGTCCGGGCCAGAAGGGCAACAAGCTCGTCCCCGACCTGGCGTCGGGCCCCGGCAAGTCGTCGGACGGCGGCAAGACCTGGACGTACACGATCCGCAAGGGCCTGAAGTACCAGGACGGCACGCCGATCACGTCCAAGGACGTCAAGTACGCCGTCGAGCGGTCGAACTTCGCGCGTGACGTGCTCTCGCTCGGCCCGAACTACTTCCAGCAGTTCCTGCAGAACCCGGACCACTACAAAGGCCCCTACAAGGACAAGAGCGCCAAGGGCCTCGCGTCCATCGGGACGCCGGACGACAACACGATCGTCTTCCACCTCAACAGGCCCTTCCAGGAGTTCGACTACCTGGTGGCCTCCCCGCAGACCGCGCCGGTACCGCAGTCCAAGGACGACGGCGTCGACTACGTCAAGCACATCGTGTCGTCGGGCTCCTACCAGTTCCAGAGCTACCAGGAGGGCAAGCAGGCCGTCCTGGTCCGCAACAAGAACTGGGACCCGAAGACCGACCCGCTGCGCAAGCAGTACCCGGACAAGATCGTCGTCAACCTGAAGGTCAACCAGTCGACCATCGACAAGGACCTGCAGGCCGGCGACACCCTGATCGACATGCAGGGCACGGGCGTCGCGCAGCAGACCCAGGCGCAGCTGATCAACGACTCGCAGAAGAAGGCCAACACCGACAACGCGTACGGTGGCCGCCTCGTCTACATGGCGATCAACACCAAGCTGAAGCCGTTCGACAACGTCCAGTGCCGCAAGGCCGTCGAGTACGCGGTCAACAAGGTCTCCGTGCAGACGGCTCTGGGCGGCCCCATCCGCGGTGACGTCGCCACGACCATCCTGCCGCCGGACATCCCCGGCTACGAGAAGACCGACATGTACGCGACGCCCGGCAACAAGGGCGACGTCGCGAAGGCCAAGGACGCTCTGAAGGCCTGCGGCAAGAAGACGATCAACACGACGATCACCGCGCGCAGCGACCGGCAGTCGGAGGTCGACTCGGCCACCGCCGTCATCGAGGCGCTGAAGAAGGTCGGCATCAACGCCAGCATGAAGCAGTACCCGTCCGGCAAGTACTTCACGGACTACGCGGGTGTGCCGAAGTTCAACCAGAAGAACAACGTCGGCCTGATGATGATGCAGTGGGGCGCCGACTGGCCGTCCGGTTACGGCTTCCTGCAGCAGATCCTCAACAGCGCCGCCATCAGCGACTCCGGCAACACGAACCTGTCCCAGCTGACGGACAAGGACGTCGACAAGATGCTGGCCCAGGCCATCTCCGAGCCGGACCTCGCCGCGCGCAACAAGCTGTACGCGCAGATCGACAAGAAGGCCATGGACGACGCGGCCATCGTCCCGCTGACCTACTTCAAGGTGCTGCTGTACCGCTCGCCGTACGCCACCAACATGGTGTCCTCGTCCGCCTGGAGCGGTCAGTACGACTACCTCAACGTCGGCACCACGAAGAAGTAGCAGCCCGGAAGGCAGGTGAAGGCATTGGTGCCCGCGGGTTCGCCGCCCGCGGGCACCGGCGCCGGTCCCCGTGATCTCGTACATCATCCGCCGGGTGATCGCAGCAGTGATCCTGCTGCTGGTCGTCACCGCGGTCACCTTTTGCATCTTCTTCCTGCTGCCGAGGCTCGCCGGGCAGACCGCCGACCAGCTCGCGCAGCAGTACATCGGCAAGAGCCCCTCCGCGGCGGACGTCGCGGCGGTGAAGCACAACCTGGGCCTCGACCAGCCCGTCTACGAGCAGTACTGGCATTTCATCAAGGGGATCGTCACCGGGGCGGACTACCACTTCGGCCCCACCACGCTGCACTGCAACGCGCCGTGCTTCGGCTACTCCTTCAAGAACCACGTCGCCGTGTGGCCCGAGCTCACCCAGCGGCTGCCCGTCACCGCGTCCCTCGCCATCGGCGCCGCCGTGATCTGGCTGCTCTCCGGTGTGACGATCGGTGTGATCTCGGCCCTGCGGCCGGGCTCGCTCTTCGACCGCGCGTTCATGGGCGTGGCCCTCACGGGCGTCTCGATGCCCATGTTCTTCACCGGTCAGCTCGCCCTGCTGCTCTTCACCTACCAGTGGCCGATCTTCGGCCGCACGTACGTCCCGTTCACCGAGAACCCGGCACAGTGGGCCAACACGCTGATCCCGGCCTGGTGTTCGCTGGCCCTGCTCTACTCCGCCATCTACGCGCGACTGACCCGCTCGGGCATGCTCGAAACGATGAACGAGGACTTCATCCGCACCGCGCGCGCCAAGGGTCTGCACGAGCGGACCGTGGTCGGACGGCACGGCCTGCGCGCCGCGCTCACCCCGATCATCACGGTCTTCGGCATGGACTTCGGTCTGCTGCTCGGCGGCGCCGTCATCACCGAGAAGGTCTTCTCGCTGCACGGCGTCGGTGAGTACGCCGTGCAGGGCATCACCGACAACGACCTGCCCAAGGTGCTCGGTGTCACCCTGCTCGCCGCGTTCTTCGTCGTCCTGTTCAACCTCCTGGTGGACCTTCTCTACGCCGCCGCCGACCCGCGGGTGAGGCTCTCGTGACCGAACTGTCCAAGACCGGATCGGCCGTCGGCGAACCCGTCGCCGCGGCCGGCGACTCCGCCGCGCGCACCTCGTTCCTCGACGTGCGCGACCTCAAGGTGCACTTCCCGACCGACGACGGCATCGTCAAGTCCGTCGACGGGCTCAGCTTCGCCCTCGACAAGGGCGAGACGCTGTGCATCGTCGGCGAGTCCGGCTCCGGCAAGTCCGTGACCTCCCTGGCCATCATGGGCCTGCACCGGCTCGGCGCCCGCGGCAAGAACGTGCAGATGCACGGCGAGATCTGGCTCGACGGCAAGGAGCTGATCTCGGCGCCGCCGCAGGACGTGCGCAGGCTGCGTGGCCGCGACATGGCGATGATCTTCCAGGACCCGCTCTCCGCGATGCACCCGTACTACACGGTCGGCACGCAGATCGTGGAGGCATACCGGGTCCACAACGACGTGAGCAGGAAGGTGGCCCGCACGCGGGCGATCGAACTGCTCGACCGGGTCGGCATCCCCGAGCCCGCCAAGCGCGTCGACAGCTACCCGCACGAGTTCTCCGGCGGTATGCGCCAGCGCGCGATGATCGCGATGTCGCTCGCCAACAACCCCAGCCTGCTCATCGCCGACGAGCCGACCACCGCGCTCGACGTGACCGTGCAGGCGCAGATCCTCGACCTGATCCGGGACCTGCAGAAGGAGTTCGAGTCGGCGGTCGTCCTGATCACCCACGACCTGGGCGTCGTCGCCGAGATCGCCGACCAGGTCCTGGTGATGTACGGGGGCCGGTGCGTGGAGCGCGGCCCCGTCGACGAGGTGTTCGCTCAACCCCAGCACCCCTACACCTGGGGGCTGCTGGGCTCGATGCCGCGCATCGACCGGGAACAGACGGACCGCCTGACCCCGGTCAAGGGCCAGCCGCCGAGCCTGATCAACGTCCCGTCCGGCTGTGCCTTCCACCCGCGCTGCCCGTACGCGGACGTGCCGAAGGACAACGTCACCCGCACGCAGCGTCCCGAACTGGAACTCGCCGACGGCGGCCACTGGTCGGCCTGCCACCTGTCGACCGAGGACCGTACGCGGATCTGGACCGAAGAGATTGCGCCGAAACTGTGAGTGATGCGAAGGCTGTGACCGAGGCCGGGTCGAAGGACGGTGCCGGGCCGAAGGCCGACGCCGCTGTTCCCGCCCAGGGCGAGTCGCCCGAGAACACGGCCGGCCGGTCGTCCGGCAGCGGCGACGTCCTGCTCGATGTTCAGGGACTGCTCAAGCACTTCCCCGTGAAGAAGGGCATCCTGCGCCGCGAGGTGGCCGCCGTGAAGGCGGTCGACGGTATCGACTTCCAGGTCAGGCGGGGTGAGACGCTCGGCGTCGTCGGCGAGTCCGGCTGCGGCAAGTCGACCATGGGCCGGGTGATCACGCGGCTGCTCGAACCGACCGGCGGGAAGATCGAGTTCGACGGCCAGGACATCACGCACCTGAAGACGGCGGGCATGCGCCCGCTGCGCCGCGACATCCAGATGATCTTCCAGGATCCGTACGGCTCCCTGAACCCGCGCCACACCATCGGCTCGATCGTCTCGGCGCCGTTCCGGCTGCAGGGCGAGACACCGGAGGGCGGGGTGAAGAAGGAGGTCCAGCGCCTTCTGGAGCTGGTCGGCCTCAACCCCGAGCACTACAACCGCTACCCGCACGAGTTCTCCGGCGGTCAGCGCCAGCGCATCGGCATCGCGCGGGCCCTTGCCCTCAAGCCGAAGCTGGTCGTGGCGGACGAGCCGGTCTCGGCGCTCGACGTCTCCATCCAGGCGCAGGTGGTCAACCTCCTCGACGACCTCCAGGGCGAGCTGGGCCTCACGTACGTGATCATCGCCCACGATCTCTCGGTCATCCGGCACGTGTCGGACCGGATCGCGGTGATGTACCTGGGCAAGATCGTGGAGCTGGCCGACCGCGACGACCTCTACGCGACGCCCATGCACCCGTATACCAAGGCCCTTCTGTCGGCCGTGCCGGTGCCCGACCCGAAGCGGCGAGGCAAGAAGAGCGAACGCATCCTGCTGCGCGGCGACGTGCCCTCGCCGATCTCGCCGCCCTCCGGCTGCCGCTTCCACACGCGGTGCTGGAAGGCCACGGAGGTGTGCGCGCAGAAGGAGCCCCCGCTGCTCCAACTGGCCACGGGTCACCAGGTGGCCTGCCACCACCCGGAGAACGCCGAGGACCAGGCGCCCGAGGACGCTGTGCTGCTGTCGGTCGCCAAGTCGGCGATCGAGGTGGTGACGGCGGAGACGAAGGACGCGGGAGCCACGCCGCAGCCGTCGGCCGACTCGACCGACTCGGCCGACGAGGAGTCGGCGGCCGGGGAGCCCGTCTCCGAGGAGCCTGCCGTGGACGAGCCCGTCGTGGACGAGTCTGCCGCGGACGAGCCCGTCGCGGACGAGCGGGGTGACGGGTCGGCGCCCGGCGAGGAGAGCGAAGAGGCTGCCTCGAAGAGCGAGAGCGAGAGCAAGGACCAGGACGAGAGCAAGGACGAGGGCAAGAGCAAGGACCAGGACGAGAGCAAGGACGAGGGCAAGGGCGACGCCTCGTGAGGGTGCCGCCCTCCGCAGGGAGGCGTGGTGGGCGCCGCTGAGCCGGGGCCCGGCCGCGAGCCCGAGCCCGGGGTCGCACTGACGCTGCGCCCCGCGACCCGCGCCGACCTGCCCGCGATACTCGCTCTGCTCGCGGACGAGGAGCGGGTCGTGGACCCGGAGTCGGTCACCGTCGCGGAGGCGTACGAGCACGCCTTCGCGGCCATCGCGGCGGACCCGCGCAACGAATTGCTGGTCCTGACCGAAGGCGGCCCGGACGGCACGGTCCTGGGCTGCCTCCAGGCCACGTACATCCCCGGACTCGGCAAGGGCGGCGCCGAGCGGGCCCTGATCGAGGCGGTCCGCGTCCGCGCCGACCGCAGGGGCGCGGGCCTCGGCCGGGCCCTGATGGGGCGCGCGGTCGCACGGGCACGGGTGCGTGGCTGCGCGCTCGTCCAACTGACCAGCGACAAGCGGCGCGACGACGCTCACCGCTTCTACGCGGGGCTCGGCTTCGAGCCCAGCCACGAAGGCTTCAAGCTCCGGCTCTGAACTCTCTGCGCGGCCCAACATGGCGAAAAGGCGCCGTGTACACGCCCCGCCCCGAACGGCAGAGTCTGCGTGTCCGATACATCTGACATGCATCCGGCAGACATCCGGCTACGTATCCGGCATGCATCCGACACCCCGGAACACGCTCGACTCGAAGGGACACCCATGCCCCTCTCCCGTTCGGCGCGCGCAGCGGCTGTCGCCGTCGCCGCCGCCTCCTTCTGCCTCGTCGCCGCCGCCCCGGCCCCCGCCCCCGGCTCCGCCGGCATCGGCGACCCGTACTTCCCTGATCTCGGCAACGGCGGCTTCGACGCCCGCCATTACACCCTCGACGTCGCCTACCACCCCGGCACTGGCCGGCTCGACGGCCGTACCACCCTCACCGCCCGCGCCACCGAGTCGCTGTCGTCCTTCGACCTCGACCTGCGGAAGCTGACCGTCACGAAGGTCGAAGTGAACGGCAGACGAGCCCACTTCACCCGCACCGGCGACGAACTGCGCATCACCCCGGCCCGCCCGCTCCACAAGGGGCGCACCTTCCGGGCCACCGTCACCTACCACGGTGTGCCCGAACCCCTCGGCGGCCCCATCGTCTTCGGTTCGAAGTACGGGTGGATGAAGACCGACGACGGCGTCTTCGTCGCGTGCGAGCCCAACGCCGCCTCCACCTGGTTCCCCTCCAGTGACCATCCCTCCGACAAGGCCACGTACGACATACGCATCAAGGCCCCCACCGGTCTCACCGGCGTCTCCAACGGCCGACTCGTGGCGACGTACGAGACCGATCACGGTGCCGACACCGTCCATCACTGGCGCGAGTCGAGGCCCATGGCGACCTACCTCGCGACCGCGACCATCGGCAAGTTCGACGTCCGCACCGGCACCACCCCCGCGGGCACCCCCATCTACGTCGCCACCGACCCGACCCTGGAGGGCAAGAGCGACGTCGACGTCTACGGTGTCACCGCCGAGGCCACCGACTACTGGTCGAAGGTCTTCGGCCCGTATCCGTTCGAGGAGACCGGCGCGATCGTCGACAACATGCCGCAGGCCGGTTTCTCCCTGGAGGTCCAGTCCAAGCCGGTCTACTCCGCCGTACGCTCCGAGTCGACCATCGTGCACGAACTCGCCCACCAGTGGTTCGGCGACTCCGTCTCGGTCGAGGACTGGAGCGACATCTGGCTCAACGAAGGGTTCGCCACCTATGCCCAGTGGCTGTGGTCCGAGCACAAGGGCACCCGCTCCGCCCATGACTCCTTCCTCCGCGCCTACCGTTCCATCCCGGCCGACAGCGGCTTCTGGCAGGTGAAGGTCGCCGATCCCAAGCGCGACACCATGTTCTCCGGAGCCGTCTACGAGCGCGGCGCCATGACCCTCCAGATGCTGCGCGAGCGTATCGGCGACAGGGCCTTCTTCAGGCTGCTGCCCGCCTGGACCAGGCTGCACCGCTACGGCAACGCCGACACCTCCGACTTCATCGCCCTCGCCGAGAAGATTTCCGGCAAACCGCTCGCCGGGCTCTTCCACACCTGGCTCTACTCCACGGGCAAGCCCCGGCTGTAGTCGTGGCGCGCCGGGCCAGGCGCACCCGACGAGGCACGCGGGTAAGAATGGCGCGTGCTCCAGGAACTGTTCAGCCCCTCCGTCCAGCACTGGCTCGACCTCGCCGGGATCTTCGTGTTCGCGATCTCCGGCGCGCTGCTGGCCGTGCGCAAGAACTTCGACGTGTTCGGCATGGCCGTGCTCGCCGAGATCACCGCGCTGGGCGGAGGCACCTTCCGTGACCTGGTCATCGGCGCGATCCCGCCGGCCGCCTTCACGGACCTCGGCTACTTTCTGACCCCGCTGGCCGCAACCGCCCTCGTCTTCTTCCTGCACCCGCAGGTCGAGCGGATCCAGTCGGCGGTGAACGTCTTCGACGCGGCCGGGCTCGGCCTGTTCTGCGTCGCGGGGACGACCAAGGCGTACGACTACGGGCTCGGTCTCACCATGTCGATGGTCATGGGACTGGCCACGGCGGTAGGCGGTGGGGTGCTGCGGGACATCGTCGCCAACGAGGTGCCCTCACTGGTCCGCTGGGACCGCGACCTGTACGCCGTCCCGGCCGTCGTCGGCGCCGGGATCGTCGCCCTGTGCATCCACTACGAGGCCCTGACCGGCGTCACCACCGGCCTCGCGATCCTCACCGCGTTCGTCCTGCGACTGCTGGCGATGCGCTACCACTGGCGGGCGCCGCGCGCGTGGCACCGCAGATCCGCGGCCGTGGAGGCGGCGACGGAGGAGACGCCGTGACCGGAGCGGCACCCCTAAAAGCTACCGCTTAGTAATTACTTGTTGTACGTTTCTGCCATGGCAGCAGACGCACCGACCGAGGTCCCGCTGAGCGAGGTCCCGTTGAGCGAGTTCGACCGTGACACCGCCGTCACCCGGCGCGGACCCGCCGAGCCCGGGGTCTATGACGCCGACCTCTCCGCGGGCTGGACGATCATCAGCGCGGTCAACGGCGGCTACCTCCTCGCCGTCCTCGGCCGTGCCCTCGGCGACGCGCTGCCGCACTCCGACCCGTTCAGCATCAGCGCGCACTACCTCACGCCGTCCGTGCCCGGCCCCGCCGTGATCCGCACCGACACGGTCCGTACCGGTCGCACCCTCTCCACCGGGCAGGCATCCCTCTTCCAGTACGCGGAGGACGGCACGGAGGTCGAGCGCATCCGCGTCCTGGCCTCGTACGGCGATCTGGACGCGCTCCCCGACGACGTACGCACCACCGCGGCCCCGCCCGCGCTCCCGCCCGTCGACCAGTGCTTCGGCGCCGGTGACGCGTCCGAGGGTGCGCCTCCCGTCCCCGGCAGCTCCGCGATCACCGAACGCCTCGCGCTCAAGATCGACCCCGCGACGCTGGGCTGGGCCCTTGGCCGGCCGTCCGGCAAGGGCGAGATGCGTGCCTGGTTCGAACTGGCCGACGGCCGCGACCCGGACCCGCTCTCCGTGCTCCTGGCGGTCGACGCGCTCCCGCCGACCGCCTTCGAGCTCGGCCTCATCGGCTGGGTGCCGACGGTCGAGCTGACCGTCCACGTGCGCTGCCGCCCGGCCCCCGGGCCGCTGCGCGTGTCGATCACGACCCGCAACCTGGCGGGCGGCTTCCTGGAGGAGGACGCCGAGGTCTGGGACACCAAGGACCGCCTGGTCGCCCAGTCCCGTCAGCTGGCCCGGGTGCGGCTCAGCCAGTCACGTCCTGTCCGGTAGGCGAGGCGCCAGGAACCGGTCCAGTACGGCCGTGAGCGCGGCCGGCGCGTCTTCCTGCACGAGATGGCCCGCGCCCTCGATGACGCACAGCTGCGAGCCGGGGATCAGCGCGGCCAGCTCGTGCGCCCGCGCGACCGGGATCCACGTGTCCTCGGCGCCCCAGCAGACCAGGACGGGCAGCTCCAACTCCCCGTACCTGACCTGGATGTCGTCCGTGAACCGCTGGTCGTTCTGCTCGATCTGCCGGTAGAACGAGTCGCGGCCCGCCTCGCCGAGCCAAGGCGCCACGAGCCGGTCGTGGAGCACGGGGTGCAGCCCCTGGTGGCTGGCGGAGGCCAGGTAGCGGTGGACGAGCGCCTCGTGCAGGTCGTCGGGCAACTGCCGGAACACGTCGGCGTGTTCGCCGAGCAGCCGGTACGTGGGGGAGCCCCACGGCGCCACGGCCACCGCGTCGACCAGGGCGAGCCGGGAGTACCGGGCGCCGTGCAGCAGGTGCGCGCGCAGCGCCACACAGCCGCCGAAGTCGTGGGCGACGACGGCTGGTTCGGCCCCCGGCGCGTCGCCGGCCAGCCCCCAGTGGTCGAGCAGCTCGGTCAGGACCCGTGCCTGCGCGTCGAGCGAGAGATCCTGGTCGGCGCGCTTCTCGGAGACGCCGTAACCCGGCAGGTCCCATACGTACACGCGGTGCCGGCCGGCCAGCGCCCGCGCGGGATCGCGCCACACGTACGACGAGAACGGCGTGCCGTGGACGAGGACGAGCGGCGGCGCGTCGGCGGGGCCGAAGACGGCCCAGCGGACCTCGCCGGAGGAGGTGAGGTGGGTGCGGTCGAGGGTCCAGTTCGGGTCGCGGTCGACTGCTGTCATGACCGTAATGCTAGTTGGTCATGACGCCCGGTGGAAGGGCGTTCAGTCCAGCCAGTGCCTGCGCCCCAGGCTCACCAGGCGCAACTGCCGCTCGGCCAGCCGCATGGCACGCGGGACGTCCTCCGGTGCCGTGGTGAGCAGAGCCGAGGCGGTCAGCACCATGTGCTCGACGTAGAGCCCGGCCAGCATCAGCAGGTCGTCGTCGCTCCAGCCCTCCGCCGCCGGGTCCTGTGAGATGGCCGCCCGTACCTCCTCGGTGAACAGGTCCAGCTGCGCCCCGATCGCCTCGCGGACCGCCCGCACGCCGCCGTGCCGCTCGCGCGCGATGAACCGGAAGTGGGCCGGGTGGCTGCCCACCCGATCGGCGATCAACTCCACGGTGCGTGCGATGCGTTCGTCGCTGTCCCAGGTCGCGGTGAGCAGCCGCGAGATGACGGCGTGCAGGCTGCCGAGCGCCTCCTCGACGAGTGCGACGCCGAGGTCGGCCGTGCTGTCGAAGTGCCGGTAGAACGCCGTCGGTGCCACGCCCACGGCGCGCGTGACCTCGCGCAGCCCCAGGCTGCTGAGGCTCTGGTCGGCGAGAAGCTCCAACGCCGCGTCCATGAGCGCCTGTCGGGTCTTCTGCTTCTGCGCCTGACGGATGCCGAGAGTGTGACTCATGTCATCCAGTTAACAGCTGTTCTCTGGAATGGGGAAGTCGTGGGCGGCGCTAGACTCATAAGTCAGTGAACAGTTGTAACCCAACTCTGAGAGGTTTCCCATGCTGTTCCTTGTCGCGGCCCTGCTGATCCTGGGTTTCGCGCTCGGCACGGTGGCTCACGCCCCGCTCCCCTTCACCCTCGTCGCGGCCGCCGTCATCGCCGTCTGGCTGACCGTCTTCGCGATCCGTGAGCGTCACTCCCGCCGTCACCAGAACTGAATCCGGTACCCAGTCCCAGCAAGGGGGTCACACACGCCATGCAGATCACCGCGGAAGCAATGGAAGCAACGGAAGCAACAGAAGCGACAGAGGGAACGGAAACAGCGACACAGGCGCAGCCCGAGGCGGCCCGGCGCAAGGACGCCGACGGGATGGCCGTCGCCTCGTTCGTCCTCGGCCTGATCGGCCTGCTCGTCCTGAACGTCTTCCTCGGCCCGGTCGCCATCGTCCTCGCCGCACTCTCCCTGTGGCGCGGCACCGCCCGCCGCGGCCGCGCACTGCTCGGCCTCGGCCTGGGCGTCGCCGACCTCGTCGTGCTGGGTGCCCTCGTCGCCGCCGACGGCACCCTCTCGTGGAGCATCACGGGCTGACACGCCCGCGCGCCTCCCGTCGCACAGCACGCACCGCGTGGGCGCGGGACCCCACGCGGCGGCGGAGGCCCGGCCCCGGGCTCGTAGAATCGAGCTCACCATGGCTTACCTCGACCACGCCGCGACCACCCCGATGCTTCCGGAGGCGGTCGAGGTGCTGACCGCCCAGCTCACCGCCACCGGCAACGCCTCATCCCTGCACGCCGCGGGCCGCCGCGCCCGGCGCACCGTCGAGGAGGCCCGCGAGACCCTCGCGGAATCGCTCGGTGCCCGCCCCAGCGAAGTCGTCTTCACCTCGGGTGGCACCGAGGCCGACAACCTCGCCGTCAAGGGCCTGTACTGGGCCCGCCGCGCCGCCGACCCGGCCCGCACGCGCGTCCTGTCCAGCCCCGTCGAGCACCATGCCGTGCTCGACGCGGTGGACTGGCTCTCCGACCACGAGGGCGCCACCGTCGAGTACCTTCCGGTCGACCCGCACGGCCGGGTGCACGCCGAGGCGCTGCGCGAGGCGATCGCCCGCAACCCCGACGACGTGGCCCTGGCCACCGTCATGTGGGCCAACAACGAGATCGGCACCGTGCAGCCCGTACGCGAACTCGCCGATGTCGCAGCCGAGTTCGGCATCCCGCTGCACGCCGACGCCGTCCAGGCATACGGCCAGCTCCCGGTCGACTTCGCCGCCTCGGGCCTCGCGGCGATGACCGTGTCCGGCCACAAGGTCGGCGGCCCCTACGGCATCGGCGCCCTGCTGCTCGGCCGCGAGTACACCCCGGTCCCCGTCCTGCACGGCGGCGGCCAGGAACGCCACGTCCGCTCCGGCACCCTCGACGTGCCGGCCATCGCCTCCTTCGCCACGGCGGGGCGGATCGCCGCCGAGCGGCGCGAGTGGTTCGCCCAGGAGATCGGCGCCCTGCGCGACCAGCTCGTCGAGGCCGTCCGCGCGGCCGTGCCCGAGGCGATCCTCGGCGGCGACCCGGCCACCGAGGGGCGGCTGCCCGCCAACGCGCACTTCACCTTCCCCGGCTGCGAGGGCGACTCGCTCCTCCTGCTCCTGGACGCCCAGGGCATCGAGTGCTCCACCGGCTCGGCCTGCACCGCCGGAGTCGCCCAGCCGAGCCACGTGCTCCTGGCCACCGGCTCCGACCCCGACCTGGCCCGCGGCACCCTCCGGTTCTCCCTCGGCCACACCTCGACCAAGGCCGACGTGGACGCGGTCGCCCAGGCGATCGGCCCCGCGGTGGAGCGGGCGCGCAACGCCGGGCTGACCTGAGCGGCGGGGCGGCGGCGTTGCTCAGGCCGCCGCGCCGGCGCCCCGCTCGCGCGCCCGGCGCACGAGCCTCATGTACCGGTCCCAGTCCCAGTACGGCCCGGGGTCGGTGTGGTCCGTCCCCGGCACCTCGACGTGCCCGATGACGTGCTCGCGGTCGACCGGTATGCCGTACCGCCCGCATATCCCCGCCGTCAGCCGCGCCGACGCCGCCAACATGGCGTCCGTGAAGCTCTCCCGGCGGTCCACGAACCCCTCGTGCTCGATACCGACACTGCGCTCGTTGTACGCCCGGTTCCCCGCGTGGAACGCCACGTCCATCTCCCGGACCATCTGCGCCACGTGGCCGTCCTTGCGCACCACATAGTGCGCGGCGGCCTCGTGCGAAGGGTCCCTGAACACCTTCAGCGCGCCCCGGTAGCTGCCCTGGGTGACATGGATGACGACCATGTCGATCGGATAGTCGGACGGCCGGTCCGCCCGCCGGTAGTTCGCCGCCGACGCCGCCACCCACTGCGCGCCCGCGAAGTCCACCGCGCCCGGCGAGCGCGGCTCTCCGTCCCTTGGCAGCCGCCACCACGCGTGGCCGAGATCGCCGCGCGCCATGAGCCCCAGGCCCATCGCCGCCGCGGCGCCCGCGACGACCAGGGTCCGCCTGCTGACCGCCCCGCCCCGCTCCTCGCCCTGCTTCCCCATGCCGCTCGCCCCCGTCGCCGTCCCCGTCCCCGTCGCCGTCCCCGTCGCCGTCCCCGTCCCCGTCCCCGTACGAGATCACAACGGACAACCGTCGGCCGTGGTTCCCGGCGGCCCGTACTCTGGTAGGGCTATGACTTCCCAGACCCCGCAGACCTCGCAGCGCCCTGCCGACCGCACCCAGGACCGTCCCCTGCGCGTCCTCGCCGCCATGTCCGGCGGTGTGGACTCCGCCGTCGCCGCGGCGCGCGCCGCCGAAGCCGGGCACGACGTGACCGGCGTGCACCTGGCCCTGTCGGCGAACCCGCAGTCGTTCCGCACCGGAGCCCGCGGCTGCTGCACCATCGAGGACTCCCGCGACGCCCGCCGTGCCGCCGACGTCATCGGCATCCCGTTCTACGTCTGGGACCTCGCCGAGCGCTTCCGCGAGGACGTCGTCGACGACTTCGTCGCCGAGTACGAGGCGGGCCGCACCCCGAACCCCTGCCTGCGCTGCAACGAGAAGATCAAGTTCGCCGCACTGCTCGACAAGGCCCTCGCCCTCGGCTTCGACGCGGTCTGCACCGGCCACTACGCCCAGGTGATCGTGAACGAGGACGGCACGCGCGAACTGCACCGCGCCTCCGACATGGCCAAGGACCAGTCGTACGTCCTCGGCGTTCTGGACGACCGCCAGCTCGCCCACGCGATGTTCCCGCTCGGCGACACGGTGACGACGAAGGACGAGATCCGCGCCGAGGCCGAGCGCCGGGGCCTTGCCGTCGCCAAGAAGCCCGACTCGCACGACATCTGCTTCATCGCCGACGGCGACACCCAGGGCTTCCTCGCCAACCGTCTCGGCAGGGCCGAGGGCGACATCGTCGACGAGTCGGGGGAGAAGGTCGGCACGCACGAGGGCGCGTACGGCTTCACCATCGGCCAGCGCAAGGGCCTGCGCATCGGCACCCCCGCGCCCGACGGCAAGCCCCGCTACGTCCTGGACATCTCGCCCGTCGACAACACGGTCACGGTCGGCCCGGCCGCCTCCCTCGACGTCACGGCCCTGACCGCGATCAAGCCCCGCTGGTGCGGCGTGGCACCCGCGGGTCGCGGCACGTACACGGCGCAGCTGCGCGCCCACGGCGGCGAGACCGAGGTGACGGCGGAGCTGGTCGACGGCACCCTTGAGGTCACGTTCGCCGAGCCCGCGCGGGGCGTCGCGCCCGGCCAGGCCGTCGTCCTGTACGACGGCACGCGCGTGGTGGGGTCGGCCACCATCGCCTCGACG
Source organism: Streptomyces beihaiensis (assembly GCF_026274175.1). Taxonomy (GTDB): domain Bacteria; phylum Actinomycetota; class Actinomycetes; order Streptomycetales; family Streptomycetaceae; genus Streptomyces; species Streptomyces beihaiensis. The sequence continues at coordinate 20,958 of NZ_JAPHNL010000278.1, read as the reverse complement.
GTGCGGGCGACGGCGGCCGTGTGAAGCCCGTCGGCCGGTGTCAGCCGGCCGACACCTCGGTCTCGTAGAAACAGAAGTGCCCCTTGATGTCGGCCACTTCGCTCTTCGGCTCCTGATACGCCCACACCAGGTCCTGCCGGTCCGGCAGCGACCAGTAGGACGCGGTGCCCTTGAACGGACAGTACGTCGTGGTGTCCGACGGTGTGAGAAGCTCCGTGCGGACATCCTCCGGAGGCAGGTAGTAGCGCACCGGACAGCCGGTCTCGCGCAGCAGCAGGGGGCGGCCGCTCTCCGCGAGCACCTGTCCGTCGTGCACCACCCGGACGTGCTGCGTGCCTTCTTCGACGGTGATCGTGTGTCCTTGGCTCATACAGGGTGCAGCGCCCGGCGGCGCGGGGTTCTTCCCCGCTGGTGGGCCGTACCGTGGACGCCATGAACATCTGCGTCTTCCTCTCCGCCGCCGACCTCGCCGACCGCTACACCCGGCCCGCCCGCCGCTTCGCCGAACTGCTCGGCAAGAACGGCCACACCCTGGTGTGGGGCGGCAGCGAGAGCGGGCTCATGAAGGTCGTCGCGGACGGCGTGCAGGAGGCCGGAGGGCGGCTCGTCGGCGTCTGCGTGGAGTTTCTCGCCGCCAAGGCGCGTGCCGTCACCGCGCCCGACGAGATGGTCGTCGCCCGGGACCTGGCCGAGCGAAAGGCGCAGCTCCTCGCACGGGCCGACGCCGTCGTGATCATGGTGGGCGGCACCGGGACCCTCGACGAGGCCACCGAGATCCTCGAACTCAAGAAGCACGGCAAGCACACCAAGCCGGTCGTGCTGCTCAACTCCGAGGGCTTCTACGACGGCCTCAAGGGCCAGTTCCGGCGCATGGAGGACGAGGGCTTCCTGCCGGTCCCCCTCGACGACCTGGTGTTCTTCGCCGACGAGCCCGACGCCGCCCTGGCCTACCTCGAGGGGCTCGCCTCAGCCGCGTGATGGCAGCATGGCGGACATGGCTACTCATGTGATCACCGGCGCCGGGTCCGGCATCGGCGCCGCCGTCGCCCGTCGCCTCCACGCGCGCGGGGACGAGCTGTACCTGCACGCGCGCGATGCCGGGCGCGCCAAGGAGCTCGCCGCGAAATTCCCCGGCGCGAAGACACTCGTCGGCGACCTCGACGACCCGGACAAGCTGTCCTGGGCGTTCTCGCACCAGACGCTGCCCGACCGGATCGACTCGCTGTTGCACATCGCGGGCGTCGCCGACCTCGGCTCGGTCGGAGAGCTCACGCCGAAGTCGTGGCGCCACCAGCTCAACGTCAACCTGATCGCCCCGGCCGAGCTGACCCGGCACTTCCTGCCCCAACTGCGGGCCGGGCAGGGCCACGTGGTGTTCGTGAACTCGGGAGCCGGGCTCAACGCCCACGCCAACTGGTCGGCGTACGCGGCATCCAAGCACGGGCTCAAGGCCCTCGCGGACTCCCTCCGGCACGAGGAGCACGGCAACGGCGTCCGCGTCACGTCCGTCTACCCGGGCCGCACCGCCAGCCCCATGCAGGCCAAGATCCACCAGCAGGAGGGCAAGGAGTACGACCCGTCGCACTGGATCGACCCGGAGTCGGTCGCCACGACGATCCTCATGTCCCTGGACCTCCCGAAGGACGCCGAGGTCAACGACCTGACGGTACGGCCGGGCCGGTAGGGCGCGCGGAACGGCGCGAGGAGACGCCCCGGCCCGCGGGCCGCTGGTGACGCCGCGCCGCGGGCGTTACGTACCCTTCCTGGGTGAGCGAAGAGAAGAACTTCACGTGGGGCCCGGCCACGGGCGTCGGCTCGATGCCCGGCGGTGACGCCCGCGAGGCCGCCAAGACCGTCACCGGGACCTTCGAGGACTTCCCGCACCTCCCCGAGCTGCCTTCCCGCGGCCCCGGCGCCGACATGATCGGGCGGACCGCCGGACTGCTCGTCGACGTGTACGCGCGCGTGGAGCCCAGCGGATGGCGTGTCGGGGACCGGCCGGGCCGCGACACCCGGCGCGCCAGGTCCTGGCTCGGCGAGGACCTCGACGCCCTGGAGGAGTTCACCCAGGGGTACCAGGGGCCGCTCAAGGTGCAGGCCGTCGGGCCGTGGACGCTCGCCGCCGCCGTGGAGCTGAAGAACGGCGAAGCCGCCGTCTCCGACCCCGGTGCCTGCCGGGATCTCGCCGAGTCCCTCACCGAGGGCCTGCGCGCGCACCTCGCCGACGTACGCCGCCGGGTACCCGGCGCGCGGGTCGTGCTCCAGCTCGACGAACCGTCGCTCGTCGCGGTGCTGCGCGGCCGCGTCAGCACCGCCAGCACCTACCGCACCCACCGGGCCGTGGACCGCCAGATCGTGGAGAGCGCGCTGCGTGACGTGCTCGCCGCCAACGCGGGCGGACCCACGGTCGTCCATTCGTGCGCCCCCGACGTTCCGTTCGCGCTGCTGCGCCGGGCGGGCGCGGACGCCGTCGCGTTCGATTTCTCGCTGCTCACCGAGCGTGACGACGACACGATCGGTGAGGCCGTCGAGGGCGGCACGAAACTCTTCGCCGGTGTCGTGCCCGGCGTGGACGGCCCATTGTCAGACCCTGCCGGTAGCGTCATGGGGGTCAGGACGTTGTGGCGCAGGCTGGGGCTGAATCCGGGGTCGCTCGCGGAATCGGTCGTGGTCACTCCGTCGTGCGGACTCGCGGGTGCCTCACCCGCGTACGCCCGCGCGGCGCTCGCCCACTGCGCCCGGGCGGCGAGATCACTCGCGGACAACCCAGAGTGACCGGGTCCGAAGGTTCACGGGAGGAAAAGACGGTGGCTGCCGGAAAGGCCGAACAGGCGATCGCCCAGCAGGACTCCGTGCCCGCGAAGGCGCGCGAGGAGCACGCCCAGCTGGCCGAGCAGATCGAGGAACACCGCTTCCGCTACTACGTGAAGGACGCGCCGGTCGTCTCCGACGCGGAGTTCGACCGGCTCCTGCGCTCGCTCCAGGACCTGGAGGAGCGCCATCCCGAGCTGCGCACCCCCGACTCACCGACCCAGAAGGTCGCGGGGAACTACGCGACGGAGTTCACCTCCGTGGAGCACCGCGAACGCATGCTCTCGCTCGACAACGCCTTCGACGACGCCGAACTGGCCGCCTGGGCCGAGCGCGTCGCCAAGGACGTCGGCGGCCCCGGCTACCACTTCCTGTGCGAGCTGAAGGTCGACGGCCTCGCGGTCAACCTCACGTACGAGGACGGCCGCCTCACCCGCGCGGCCACCCGCGGAGACGGCCGCGTCGGCGAGGACATCACCCCCAATGTGCGCACGATCACCGAGATCCCGCACCGCCTGAAGGGCGACCGCATCCCCGCCCTCGTGGAGATCCGCGGCGAAGTCTTCTTCCCCATGGAGGAGTTCGAGGCGCTCAACGCCCGCCTGGTCGAGGCCGGCGACAAGCCCTTCGCCAACCCGCGCAACGCGGCGGCGGGTTCGCTGCGCCAGAAGGACCCGCGCGTCACCGCCACCCGCCCCCTGCACATGGTGGTGCACGGCATCGGCGCGCGCGACGGCTTCGACATCGACCGGCTCTCGCAGGCGTACGAACTGCTGCGCGAGTGGGGCCTGCCCACCGCCAAGCACAACCGGGTCGTCGACGACCTCGACGGCGTACGGAAGTTCATCGCGCACCACGGCGAGAACCGCCACTCCGTGGAGCACGAGATCGACGGCGCCGTCGTCAAGCTCGACGAGATCGCGCTCCAGGGCCGCCTCGGCTCCACCGCGCGCGCCCCGCGCTGGGCCATCGCGTGGAAGTTCCCGCCCGAGGAGGTCAACACCAAGCTCGTCGACATCAAGGTCGGTGTCGGCCGCACCGGCCGCGTCACGCCGTACGCGCAGGTCGAGCCGGTCACCGTGGCGGGTTCCGAGGTCGAGTTCGCGACGCTGCACAACCAGGACATCGTCAAGAAGAAGGGCGTCCTGATCGGCGACACCGTCGTCATCCGCAAGGCGGGCGACGTGATTCCCGAGATCCTCGGGCCCGTCGTCGACCTGCGCGACGGCAGCGAGCGCGAGTTCGTGATGCCCGCCGAGTGCCCCGAGTGCGGCACCCCGCTGCGGGCCATGAAGGAGGGCGACATCGACCTCCGCTGCCCCAACGCCCGCACCTGTCCCGCCCAGTTGCGCGAGCGTCTCTTCTACCTGGGCGGCAGGCAGTGCCTCGACATCGAGAACTTCGGCGAGGTCGCGGCGGCCGCGCTGACCAGGCCGCTCGAACCCGCCGAGCCGCCGCTCACGGACGAGGGCGACCTCTTCGACCTCACCATCGAACAACTGTTGCCCATCAAGGCGTACGTGCTCGACTCCGACAGCGGACTGCCCAAGCGGGACCCGAAGACCGGCGAGGACAAGGTCGTCACCGTCTTCGCCAACCAGAAGGGCGAACCGAAGAAGAACGCCTTGGCCATGCTGGACAACATCGCGGCGGCGAAGGACCGGCCGCTGGCCCGGATCATCAACGGCCTCTCCATCCGCCACGTGGGCCCGGTCGCCGCCGAGGCGCTCGCGCGCGAGTTCCGCTCCGTCGACCGCATCGACGAGGCCGGTGAGGAGGAGCTGGCCGCCGTGGAGGGCGTCGGCCCGACCATCGCCGCCTCGGTCAAACAGTGGTTCGAAGAGGACTGGCACCGCGAGATCCTGCGCAAATGGCGCGCCGCCGGGGTACGGATGGAGGAGGAAGGCGCGGGCGAGGACCAGGGTCCCCGGCCGCTGGAAGGACTCACCGTCGTCGTCACCGGCACCCTGGAGAACCACACGCGTGACGGCGCGAAGGAGGCGCTGCAGAGCAGAGGCGCCAAGGTGACCGGCTCGGTCTCCAAGAAGACGTCGTTCGTGGTGGTCGGCGAGAACCCCGGCTCCAAGTACGACAAGGCCGTGCAGGTGAAGGTCCCGATCCTCGACGAGGACGGCTTCGCCGTCCTGCTCGAACAGGGGCCGCAGGCCGCGGCCGAGGCCGCGCTCGTGACCGAGGAGCCGACTGGCGAGTAGCGCATGGAAGTAGCGGTGGAAGGTCACCCGTTCGGCGCATACCGGATGCATATGGGTGGCCGGGGCGCATTCGGGCAACCGTGGTCGACCGCTGCCCGTGGACGCCTTCCGCGGCCTACTGTTGAGAAGTGCGCCTGCCGTGTCCTGCCGCGGACGGGGCAACTCCCGCCTCACCGGAGGCCGGGGAGCGGGCAGCGGAGACGGGCACCGCCGGCTGTGAGAGGGACGGGAATGGAACCGACCGAGAGCGCCGCCCCGGACTCATGGCTGCGCCCGCGCCGACGTGCGCGGCGCGCTGCGGCTCGTAGCGTGGGCGTGGGTGGGGGCGAAGGCAGCGAAGGCGGTCACGGTGAGAACGGGCGCGGTGGTGTGGTGAACTGGCGCAAATGGTGGCGCGACGGCGGAGCGGGAACCGGCTCCGCCGCCCCCGGCGCGGACCGGCCCCACGCGGCCTCCGGCTCTCCGGACGCCCCGGCGCCCGCCGCTTCCGCACCGCCCGCCGACCCCTCCGCCCCTGCCGTACAGGGGAGTTCATCCACGTCGTGCGAACCTGCGCCCACCCGTCCGGCCGCTCCGACCCGCGGCGGCGAACCCGCTGAACCGTCGCCCGACGCCGATGCCGACACCGCGGGCACCGGCGACGGCGTCAGCGGCGGTTTCGCGGCCGGCGGCCCGGTTCCGGCCGGTGGCGTGCCCCGATCCGGTGGCGCGGGCGGCCGCTCGGCCGTCGGTGCCGGGCGGATCGTTCCCGGTGGGCACGTCGGCGCGGCGACCCCCGCGCACAACCAGCGCCCCGCTCCGGCGGGCATGTCCCGCGCCGCGACGCTGCCATTACTGCCCGGCGCCGTCGTGGCGCTCGCCTCGGTCGTCCTCGGGGCCGGCCTGTACCGGGCCTTCACCGGGAACCACCCGCTCTTCCCGTCCGGCAAGGTCGGCTGGTCCCTCGCCGTCCTGACCGGCATCATCGTCGGCCACCTCGTCGCGCTCGGCCGCGACCGCTGGTGGGGCGGGACCGGCTCGGGCGCCGCCCTCACCCTTGCCGTGCTGCTCCTGTACGGCTGGGTGCCCGCGGGGATGGTCAGCCTCACGGTCGTCGTCCTGGTCGGCATCGCCCGCAGACACCGCTGGCGCCAGGGCCTGCTGCACGGCGCCGTCGACATGCTCGGCATCGCCGCGGGCGCCCTCGTGCTCGCGGCGTTCGGCCTCGTACCGTCCGTCGAATCACCCTGGAGCCCGCACCACTGGGACCTGCTGACGGGCCCGGAGGTCGTCCTCGTCGCGGCCGCGTACCTGCTGGTCACCCGCTCCCTGCTCTGGTACGTGCACGCGCCCCGCAACTCGGGCCTTCCGACCGTCGCCCGTACGGCACTGGCGCGCCAGGGGCTCGTCGGTGTCGCGCTGCTCGGCATCGCGCCGCTGATCTGCGTCGTCGCGACCTCACGCCCCGTGCTGCTGCCCCTGTTCGCGGTGCCGCTCATCGCGCTCGACTCCACGCTGTGGATCGCGCGGGCCCGTGCCGAGGAGCAGCTGCGCGACCCGCTCACAGGTCTGCCCAACCGGCAGTGGCTGCTGGAGCGGACCTGGACCGCGCTCGACGACGCCGAGCGGATCGGGGCGCGCAGCGCGCTCGTCCTGATCGACCTCGACCGGTTCCGCTCGGTCAACGACACGCTCGGCCACCTCGCCGGGGACCGGCTCCTGCTCCAGATAGCGGACCGGCTCGGTACGGCGCTGCCGCGCGGCGCGGAGGCCGCGCGGCTCGGCGGCGACGAGTTCGCGGTGCTGCTGCCCGTCGCCGACTCCACGACCTCCGCCGCGCGCGTGGCCCGCGGCCTGGTCGCCGCGCTCGGCTCGCCGCTCGACCTGGACGGGCTGACGCTGGTCCTTGAGGCGAGCGCCGGACTCGCCGTCTTCCCCGACCACGCCGTCGACGCGGAGGGGCTGCTGCGGCGTGCGGACGTGGCGATGTACCAGGCCAAGCGCGACCGCACGGGCGTGGAGGTCTACGAGTCGAAGCGTGACTCCAACACCCCCGACCGGCTGGGCCTCCTCGGCGACCTGCGGCGCGCGCTCGACGCCGGTGAGGTGGAGCTGCACTACCAGCCGAAGGTGCGGTTCGACGGGCAGGTGGCCGGGCTGGAGGCGCTCGTACGGTGGGTGCATCCGGAGAGAGGGAAGGTTCCGCCGGACGAGTTCATCGCCATCGCCGAGTCGTCCGGACTCATGCCGCACCTGACCGAGTACGTCCTGGACACCGCGCTGGCACAGGTCGCCCGGTGGCGGGCGCAGGGGCTGCGGGTTCCGGTCGCGGTCAACGTGTCGCCGAGGGACGTGCACACGCCCGGGTTCGCGGGGGCGGTCGCGGCGCGGCTCGCGCGGCACGGGGTGCCGGCGGGGGCGTTGCAGCTGGAGATAACGGAACACGTGCTGCTGGAGGACCCGCAGCGGGCGGCGGACACGCTGGCCGGGCTGACCGGGCACGGCGTGAAGATGTCCCTCGACGACTTCGGGACCGGGTACTCGTCGCTGGTGCACCTGCGCCGGTTGCCGGTGAGCGAGCTGAAGATCGACCGGTCGTTCGTGGCGCGGCTGGCCGTGGACAACGAGGACGCCGAGATCGTGCGGTGCACGGTCGATCTCGCGCACTCGCTGGGGCTGTTGGTGGTCGCGGAGGGCGTGGAGGACGACGAGACGTGGGAGCGGCTGCGGGATCTGGGGTGTGACGCGGTGCAGGGGTGGCTGGTGGCCGCGGCGATGCCGCCGGGGGAGACGACGGCGTGGCTGCGGGCGCGAGGGGCCCGTGGCTGGCACCGGGAACCCGCCGCGCTCCCGGCCGCCACCGGGGACGACCCCGGGCCCCTTCGCTGAACCCTCGCCCCGGCGGGGTGCGCCCGCCGCGCCCCGGCCGGGCCCGCCCGACCACTCCCGCTGCACCGGGGCGCCGCCTTGCCCACCCTGCCGCCCCGGGCGGCAGACCTGTCCGACGCGGCGGCGTGGGTTCGGGGCGGGTGGCGCACCTGTCCGACGCGGCGGGCGTGGGTTCGGGGAGGGTGGCAGACCTGTCCATGGCGGCGGGCCGAGGGAATCCGTTTAGGGGCCCGGCCCCGCGCCCCATAGGATTGGGCTCAAAACACACACTCTCACCCCAGAGGATCGCTGCATGCCTGGCATCACGCGCGAGGAGGTCGCCCACCTCGCCCGGCTGGCGCGTCTGGAGCTGAAGCCCGAAGAGCTCGACCACTTCGCAGGCCAGCTCGACGACATCATCGGCGCGGTCGCCCGCGTCAGCGAGGTCGCCGACCAAGACGTCCCCCCGACCTCCCACCCGCTGCCGCTGACGAACGTCATGCGCGCGGACGAGGTCCGTCCGTCGCTCACCCCCGAGCAGGCGCTCTCCGGCGCCCCGGCCCAGGAGCAGCAGCGTTTCAAGGTGCCGCAGATCCTGGGGGAGGAGTAATCAGCCATGACGACGGAGACCACGGACAACACGGAGAACACCGTCAACATCATCAAGCTCACCGCCGCCGAGATCGCTGCCGAGATCGCCGCCGGTGAGCTCACCGCCGTGCAGGTCACCGAGGCGCACCTCGCCCGGATCGAGGCCGTCGACGAGAAGGTCCACGCCTTCCTGCACGTCGACCGCGAGGGCGCTCTGGCGCAGGCCCGCGCCGTCGACGAGAAGGTCGAGCGCGGCGAGAAGCTCGGCCCGCTCGCCGGTGTGCCGCTCGCGCTCAAGGACATCTTCACCACCGAGGGCGTGCCGACCACGGTCGGCTCGAAGATCCTCGAAGGCTGGATCCCGCCCTACGACGCCACGCTGGTCAAGAAGCTCAAGGCCGCCGACGTCGTCATCCTCGGCAAGACCAACATGGACGAGTTCGCCATGGGGTCCTCCACCGAGAACAGCGCGTACGGCCCCACCGGCAACCCGTGGGACCTCACCCGCATCCCCGGCGGCTCCGGCGGCGGCTCCTCCGCCTCCCTCGCCGCGTACGAGGCGCCGCTCGCCATCGGCACCGACACCGGCGGTTCCATCCGCCAGCCCGCCGCCGTCACCGGCACCGTGGGCGTGAAGCCCACCTACGGCGGCGTGTCCCGGTTCGGGATGGTCGCGTTCTCGTCCTCGCTCGACCAGGGCGGGCCCTGCGCCCGTACCGTCCTGGACGCGGCTCTGCTCCACGAGGCGATCGCCGGGCACGACCCGCTCGACTCGACCTCCATCGACGCCCCGGTCCCGCCGGTCGTCGAGGCCGCCCGCAACGGCAGCGTGCGGGGCATGCGCGTCGGCGTGGTCAAGCAGTTCCGCGGCGAGGGCTACCAGGCCGGTGTCGTACAGCGGTTCGACGAGTCCGTCGAGCTGCTCAAGTCGCTGGGCGCCGAGGTCGTCGAACTGGACTGCCCGACCTTCGACCTGGCCCTGTCCGCGTACTACCTGATCGCGCCGAGCGAGTGCTCGTCGAACCTCGCCCGGTTCGACGCCATGCGCTACGGCCTGCGCGTCGGCGACGACGGCACGCACTCCGCCGAGGAGGTCACCGCCCTGACCCGCGAGGCCGGTTTCGGCCCCGAGGTCAAGCGCCGCATCATGCTCGGCACGTACGCGCTCAGCTCCGGCTACTACGACGCGTACTACGGCAGCGCCCAGAAGGTGCGCACGCTCATCACCCGCGAGTTCGAGGCCGCCTTCGAGAAGGTCGACGTGATCGTCTCGCCGACGACGCCGACCACCGCCTTCCCGATCGGCGAGCGCGCCGACGACCCGATGGCGATGTACCTCGCGGACCTGTGCACCATCCCGACCAACCTGGCCGGAAACGCCGCCATGTCGCTGCCCTGCGGCCTCGCGCCGGAGGACGGCCTGCCGGTCGGCCTGCAGATCATCGCCCCCGCCATGAAGGACGACCGCCTGTACAAGGTGGGTGCCGCCGTCGAGGCCGCCTTCGTGGAAAAGTGGGGTCACCCGCTGCTCGAGGAGGCTCCGTCGCTGTGAGTGCAATCAGCAAGGCCAAGGGCTTCAAGAAGTCCAAGTCCGGCACGTACCTGTCGATCGGGACGACCGCGTTCGGCGCGATCAGCGTGGCCAAGCAGGCCAAGAAGGCGCGCAACGAACACGACACGCTCCGCCTCGTGGACGCCGCCGTGTCCGCCGCCGCGATCGTCACCGGCATCGCCCTGCTGTTGCGCGAGCTCAAGCGCCTCGGCGACGACGACGTCCTGCTGGGCTGAGAGGGAAGTAGCCAGAACCGTGACTGCCACGACCACCCCCGAGCTCCTCTCGTACGAGGACGCGCTCGCGACGTACGACCCGGTCATGGGCCTTGAGGTCCATGTCGAGCTCGGTACGAAGACGAAGATGTTCTGCGGCTGCTCCACCGAGCTGAAGCAGGACGCCAACAGCCAGACCTGCCCGACCTGCCTCGGCCTGCCCGGTGCGCTGCCGGTCGTCAACGAGACCGGCGTCGAGTCGGCCGTCAAGATCGGCCTGGCGCTCAACTGCTCGATCGCCGAGTGGTGCCGCTTCGCCCGGAAGAACTACTTCTATCCGGACATGCCGAAGAACTTCCAGACCTCCCAGTACGACGAGCCGATCGCCTTCGACGGCTACCTCGACGTACAGCTGGAGGACGGCGAGGTCTTCCGCGTGGAGATCGAGCGCGCCCACATGGAGGAGGACACCGGCAAGTCGACGCACGTCGGCGGCGCCACCGGCCGAATCCACGGCGCGCAGCACTCCCTGCTCGACTACAACCGCGCCGGTATCCCGCTCATCGAGATCGTCACCAAGCCGATCGTCGGTGCCGGTGAGCGCGCCCCCGAGGTCGCCAAGGCGTACGTCGCCGAGCTGCGCGAGGTCATCAGGGCGCTCGGCGTCTCCGAGGCCCGCATGGAGCAGGGCCAGATGCGCTGCGACGTGAACCTCTCGCTCATGCCCAAGGGCAGCGAGAAGTTCGGCACGCGCTCCGAGACGAAGAACGTCAACTCGCTGCGCTCCGTCGAGCGTGCCGCCCGCTTCGAGATCCAGCGCCACGCGGCCGTGCTGTCCTCCGGCGGCTCGATCGTCCAGGAGACCCGCCACTTCCACGAGGACGAGGGCACCACCACGTCCGGCCGTGTGAAGGAGGAGGCCGAGGACTACCGGTACTTCCCGGAGCCCGACCTCGTGCCCGTCGCGCCGCCGCGCGAGTGGGTCGAGCAGCTGCGCGCCGGCCTGCCCGAGCTGCCGCTCGCGCAGCGCAACCGGCTGATCGCCGAATGGGGCATCTCCGCGCACGACATGCAGTCGATCCGCAACGCCGGGGCCATCGCCCCGATCGTCGCCACGATCGAGGCCGGGGCGGACGCCGCCTCCGCCCGCAAGTGGTGGATGGGCGAGCTGGCCCGCTCCGCCAACGAGCAGGGCGTCGACCTCGCCGCGCTGCCCATCACGCCCGTGCAGGTGGCCCGTGTCTCCGAGCTCGTCGCCAAGGGCGACCTCAACGACAAGCTGGCCCGCCAGGTCATCGACGGCGTCCTCAAGGGCGAGGGCACGCCCGACGAGGTCGTCGACAAGCGCGGCCTGAAGGTCGTCTCGGACGAGGGCGCGCTGTCGGCCGCCGTCGACGAGGCCATCGCGGGCAACGCCGGGATCGTCGCCAAGATCCAGTCCGGCAAGGTCGCCGCGGCCGGCGCCCTGGTCGGCGCCGTCATGAAGGCGACCCGCGGCCAGGCCGACGCGGCGCGCGTCAAGGAGCTGATCCTGGAGAAGCTGGGCGTCAGCGAGGGCTGAGCACGCTGCCTTCAGCAGAGCGGCGGCACACCGGAGAGCCGGTGTGCCGCCGCTCTCTTTCGTGGTACGCCATGTGTCCTGAAACGCCTGTGAATAAGGACACGAAAGCGACAAAGGATCACCTGTACCTGTAACAGTGGCAGTGCGCTGTTCAAGCGAGGTTCAAGCCGAACATCCAGCGAAACAACCAGGGAGCACGCCTGTGGCCGCACTCGCACGATGGTGTGTCAGGCATCGGCTCGTGGTCGTTCTGCTGTGGCTGCTCGCGCTCGGGGGCACGAGCGCGGCCGCCGCCGTCGCGGGCTCCGCGTACTCCAACGACTACGCGGCACCAGGCACCGAATCGGGCCGCGCCACCCAGCTCCTGAACGAAGGCTTCCACGGCCTCGGCGGCGACAGCGACACCGTCGTGTGGCACATCGAGAACTCCACGGTGCGAGCCGCCGACGTACAGGACACGATGAGCAACACGCTCGCCAGGATCGACAAGCTGCCCGGCGTCTCCTCCGTCGTCTCCCCGTACGGGTCCGCGGGCCAGGCCCAGATCAGCGCCGACGGCCACACCGCGTACGCCACGGTCAGCTTCGACAAGCAGGCCAACGACATACCGAAGAGCCAGGCGCAGGCCGTCGTCGACACCGCCCGCGCCGCCGAGCGGCAGGGCCCCGACGGGCTCCGGGTCGAGCTGGGCGGCAGCGCCGTCGCCCTCACCGAACCCGCGTCGCCGCACGTGTCGGAGATCGTCGGCGTCGTCGTCGCGGCCGTCGTCCTCTTCCTGGCCTTCGGCTCCCTCGCGGCGGCCGCCCTGCCGATCGCCACCGCGCTGGTCGGCGTCGGCACCGCGTACGCGGGCATAGGGCTGCTCGGGCACGCCATGACCGTGGCGGACTTCGCCCCGATGCTCGGCATGCTCGTCGGGCTCGGCGTCGGCATCGACTACGCGCTCTTCATCGTGACCCGGCACCGCAAGGGCCTCAAACAAGGACTCCCGGTGGCCGAGGCCGCCGAACGGGCGGTCGCCACCACCGGGCGGGCCGTCGTGTTCGCGGGTGCCACCGTGTGTATCGCGCTGCTCGGCATGCTCATCCTCAGACTGAGCTTCCTCAACGGCGTGGCGGTCGCCGCCTCGCTGACCGTGCTGCTCACCGTCGCCGCGTCGATCACGCTGCTGCCGTCACTGCTCTCCCTCATCGGGCTGCGTGCCCTGTCGCGCCGCGAGCGCCGCCGCCTCGCCGAGCACGGACCCCAGCCCGAGCCGCCGAACGGGCTAGCCGCCCGCTGGGCCGCGTTCGTCGAACGCCGCCCCAAGCTGCTCGGCGGCCTCGCGCTCGGCGTGATCACGCTGCTCGCCCTGCCCACGCTCTCCCTCCACCTCGGCAGCTCCGACCAGGGCAACGACCCGAAGCAGAGCACCACCCGGCAGGCGTACGACATGCTCGCCGAGGGCTTCGGGCCGGGCGTGAACGGCCCGCTCACCCTCGTCACCCACGTCGACGGGTCCAAGGACCGGCTGGCGCTGGCCCAGCTCGCGAACGACGTACGGCACACCCAGGGCGTCACCGCGGTCTCCCCGGTGACGTACAACGGTGACGAGACCACCGCGTACCTCTCCGTCGTGCCGGACTCCAGCCCGCAGTCCTCGCGCACCAGCGACCTCGTCGACCGGCTGCGCACGGACGTGGTGCCCCAGGCCGAGCAGGGCAGCACCCTGGACGTGAAGGTGGGCGGCGTCACCGCGAGCTACGACGACTTCGCCCACGTGGTCGTCGGCAAGCTGCCGCTGTTCGTCGGTGCGGTGGTCGGCCTCGGCTGCCTCCTGCTGCTGCTGGCCTTCCGCTCGGTCGGCATCCCGCTGAAGGCCGCCGCGATGAACGTCGCCGCCGTGGCCGCCGCGTTCGGCGTCGTCGTCTCGATCTTCCAGTGGGGCTGGGGCAGCGACATGCTGGGCCTGGGCAGATCGGGACCGATCGAACCGTTCCTGCCCGTGATCATGGTGTCCGTGCTCTTCGGGCTCTCCATGGACTACCAGGTGTTCCTCGTCAGCCGTATGTACGAGGAGTGGCTGGAGACCGGCGACAACCGCAGGGCCGTACGGGTCGGGCTCGCCGAGACCGGCCGCGTGATCAACTCGGCCGCCGTGATCATGATCTCGGTCTTCCTCGCCTTCGTGCTCAGCGGCGACCGGGTGACCGCCATGTTCGGCATCGGACTCGCGGCCGCCGTGGCGCTCGACGCGTTCGTGCTCCGTACGCTCCTGGTCCCCGCCCTGATGCACCTGCTGGGCAGCGCCAACTGGTGGCTGCCGCGCCGGCTCGACCGCTGGCTGCCGCGCATCAGCATCGAGCCTCCCGAGTGCCGTGCGGGGCGTGCGACCATACCTCCGCAACGGGTGTCGATCTTGACGCCGGTCGAGCGGGAGCGACGGGAGCAGGCGGAGCATGTACGGGATGTCCCTCGGTGACGACGGCGCGGAGCTCGGGCCCCTTGAGCCCTGGCAGGCCGACGAGTACTTCACCCACATCGAGCGCGGGCGCGACTACATAGGCCGCTTCGTCGGGCTTCCGGACGCCGCGAAGGACTGCGACGCCGCCCGCGCCTGGCTCCAGTCGTACGCGGACAAGGCGGCCCGGGACGCCGGACGCCTGTGGGGCATCCGCGTCGACGGCCGTCTCGTCGGCGGCGTGCTCTTCCGCACGTTCGACGCGGCGCAGGGCGTGGCAGAGGCGGGCTGCTGGCTGGAGCCGTCCGCCGCCGGGCGGGGCCTGGTCACCCGAGCCGCGACCGCGATCATCGACTGGGCGGTCCTGGAGCGCGGCATCCACCGCGTCGAGTGGATCGCCGGATCGGCCAACACGGCGAGCATCAACGTGGCCAAGCGCCTCGGCATGACCCGTGACGGAGTCCTGCGCCAGAGCTTCCTGTACCGAGGGGAGCGGCAGGACATGGAAGTGTGGTCGGTCCTCGCTCCGGAGTGGCGTACGGCACGTGAGGGACACAAGGGGCGTTAAGGAACCTCTCAGACTCCGTCCGTACGGTGCGCAGCATGGTGACAAAGACAGACGTGGAGCCCGAGGCCGCGAACGCCGAGGACGCCGAGCAGTCCAAGGACGCCGGAGAGGCAGCGGCGGCTTCGGGAGAGCGGACCGAACAGGAGGAGCAGGGAGCGCAGGAGCAGCACGGGGAGCACGGGGAGCACGAGCAGCACGGGGAGCACGGGGAACGGGAGACCGAGCCCGTCGGCCCCACCGGCGTCGGCCAGGGCGCGGGCGCCATCGTCTCCGTCGCGCTCGGCGTCGTGGCGCTCAGCGGCGGCTGGCTGGGCACGATCGCCTCCGCCCGCGAGTCGCTCATCGGTCAGCTCGACACGTCCCAGTCGGCGAGCGTCGCCAAGCAGGTGTCGGAGGTCTACGGCGACTCCTGGCACGCCGCCGCTCTGGTCGGCGGAATCTTCTCACTGATCGCCCTGGTCATCGGCGCGGCCGTCCTCGCCAGGCCCGCGTTCGGCGTGCCCGGCAGGCCGCAGGCCCTGTGGATCAAGTCGACCGCGTGGGCGGGCGTCACGATCGGCGTGCTCGGACTGCTGCTCGCCGTGGCCAAGTACACGGACCTGCTGCTCGGCCTGCCGAAGACCGGCTGAGGCCCACCACAGGAGCCCGCCCGCGGTACCTAGGCAGGGCCCCGGACCGCGTAAGGCACCTGAGGCCCCGGGCTAAGGCACCCCGGCCCGCACAGTTGCGGAACTTTCCCGATGTGCCAGGTCCCCCTGGGAGACGAGAGTCGAGGCATCGCGGCGATCAGTCCGCGAAGCCACCACCCGTCACCAGGGGGACACCATGTTCGACCACGCGGCCCACACCTTCGCCTACGACCTCCACCAGATCCGCGCCACCGAGCTCATCCGTGAGGCCGACGCCTACCGCGCGGCCCGCGCGGCGCGCACCTTCGAGAACCACGAACCCGAGCGGCGGGTGAGTGACCCGGCCACGTCCGGCCGAGGCCGCCGGCTGCGCTTCACGCGCGCCGCGTGACGGTGCCGTGAGCACCCTGCCGGCGCCCCGCCGTTGTTCGCTCGCCGGAATTCCGGTGGCGTTGTCCGAGTCATGTGCGATGCTCAGCGGCGTGGAGACCAGATCCGTCAGCCCGGTTTTCGTCGGCCGCGCCGACGAACTGGGCATATTGAACAGTGCCCTTGACCGTGCCGCCGCGGGCGAACCGCAGGCGCTGCTGCTCGGTGGCGAGGCCGGGGTCGGCAAGACCCGGCTCGTCGAGGAGTTCGCGGCGGCCGCCTGCGGGCACGGCGCCGTCGTCGTCACGGGCGGCTGCATGGAGATCGGGGCCGACGGTCTGCCGTTCGCCCCGTTCTCCACCGCCCTGCGCGCGCTGCGCCGCGCCCTGCCCGGTGAGGTCGACGCCGCCGCGGCGGGCCGAGAGGGCGAACTGGCGCGCGTCCTGCCGGAACTCGGCGAGCGCGCGGCCGCCGACCGCGGCCTGGAGGGACGCGACGACGAGAGCGCCACCGCCCGCCTCTTCGAGCTCACCGCCCGGCTCCTGGAGCGCGTCGCCGCCGACCACACCGTGGTCGTGATCCTTGAGGACCTGCACTGGGCGGACGCCTCCACCCGCCACCTGCTCTCCTATCTCTTTCGCACGCTGCGCAGCGGCCGCCTCGCGGTCGTCGCCACCTACCGCGCCGACGACGTGCACCGCCGCCACCCCCTGCGCCCCCTCCTCGCCGAACTCGACCGGCTGCGTACCGTCACCCGCCTCGACCTCGCCCGCTTCACCCGCGACGAGGTGGCCCGCCAGATCGCCGGCATCCTGGCCGCCGAACCCGACCGCGCGGTCGTCGACGACATCTTCCGCCGCTCGGACGGCAACGCGTTCTTCGTCGAGGAGCTGGCCGTGGCCGCGGCGGAGGGCTGCGCCACGGGCCTGAGCGAATCGCTGCGCGACGTCCTGCTCGTCCGCGTCGAGTCGCTGCCCGAGGCAGCCCAGCGCGTCGCCCGGATCTGCGCCGAGGGCGGCTCCACCGTCGAGTACGCGCTGCTCGCCGCGGTCGCCGGACTCTGCGAGGACGACCTGATCGAGGCGCTGCGCGCCGCCGTCGGTGCCAACATCCTGCTCGCCTCGCCGGACGGCGACGGCTACCGCTTCCGCCACTCGCTGGTCCGCGAGGCCGTCAGCGACGACCTGCTGCCCGGCGAGCGCTCCCGCCTCAACCGCCGCTACGCCGAGGCCCTGGAGGGCGATCCGACGCTGACCCCGGCCGACACCCGCGCCACCCGCCTGGCCAGCTACTGGTACCACGCCCACGACCCGGCCAAGGCCCTGCCCGCCGTCCTCGACGCCTCGGTGGAGGCCCGCCGCCGACACGCCTACTTCGAGCAACTGGGGCTCCTGGAGCGGGCGATGGAGCTGTGGGACGCGGCACCTGAGGAGGTCCGTGCCCGCCTCACCCTCGGCACCTACTCCGACGCCTACCCGGCCTGCGGCTGTGACCCGGCCACGACCCCGCTGCAGTACCTCGATCTCATGGCCGAGGCCGCCGTCGCGGGCCGCCTGTGCGGGGAGCGCGAGCGCGCCCTGAAGATCGGCAAGCGGGCGCTGCGCATCCTGGAGGACGCCGCCGCGCGCGGCGAGGGCGATCCTCTGCGTGCCGCCTGGTTCTGGCTGCAGCGCTCCCGCCTCGCCGCGAACACCGGCCGCGGCGACGGCTGGGAGGAGATCGCGACCGCCCAGGAGCTGGTGCGCGGCCTGCCGCCGTCCGAGGTGCACGCCGAGGTCCTCACCCATGTCGCCTCCTGGGGCATGCTGCACAACCCGGGCGCCGACGCCCTCGCCGCCGCCGAGCGCGCCTTCGAGTACGCGCGCATGGTCGGCACCGCCGAGATCGAGCTGCGCGCGCGGCTCGTCCGCGGCGGCCTGCTCGTCGACGCCGGTGACATCGAGCGCGGCATCGCCGAGATGTACGAGGTGCGCGAGCGCTCCACCGAGCTCGGCCTGATCTCCCGCATCAACAACGTCAACATCAACCTGCCGTCCGTGCTCGAAGGCGTCGGCCGCTCCCTGGAAGCCGTGCGCATCAGCGACGAGGGCATCGCCGTGTGCCGCCGCTACGGCCTCACCGACGCCAAGGGGTGGATCCGCTCCAACAAGGCCGAGTCGCTCATCTCGCTCGGCCGCTGGGACGAGGCCGTCAAGGCCGCCGACCGCACCCGCCGTTCCGCGACGAGCAGTCGTCCCCGCGGCACCGCCGCCGCCCACCTCGCCGCCGTCGCCATCGGCCGCGGCGAGCTGCGGGAAGCGGCCGAACACACCGCCGCGGCCCGCGAGTTCTTCGGCACGCACGACCCCGAGCCGCAGCACGAACTGCCGCTCGCCCACCTCACCCTCGCGCTCGCCGCCGCCGAGGGCCGCGTCCTCGACGTCCGCGCCGAGCTCGACCGGCTCGTCAGCGCCGGCCTGCCCACCTCCTCGCACCGCTACCTGTGGCCCCTGCTGCGCACCGCGGCCGCCGCCGAGGCCGACGCGCGCGGACTGCCCGCGGCCGAGGCCGGGCGGGCCGCCGCCGTGGCCCTGATCCGCGACGCCGCCAAGCGGCAGGCCACGGTGGTCCCCGTCTGGCACGCCCACGAGCAGTGGCTCCGCTCCGAGCTGCTGCGCGCCGAGGGCCGTGACACCCCGGACGACTGGAACGCGGCCGTCGCCGCCCTCGAACCGCTGGAGCGGCCCTACGACCTCGCCCGCGCGCGCGTACGGCTCGCGGAGTCGCTCATCGGCGGGGCCGATGGCGAGGGGGGCCGAGAGCGGGCCACCGAGCTGCTGCGGCTCGCGGCTGCCGTCGCCGAGCACCTCGGTGCCCGGCCCCTCGCACAGTCCGTCGCCCTGCTCGCGCAGCGCGCCCGCATCGCCCTGGCGCCCGACGCCCGGCCGAGCGCCGCCCCGGCCGACCCCGCCGAGGAGCTGGGCCTGACCAGCCGCGAGCGGGACGTGCTGCGCCTGGTCAAGGCGGGGCGCAGCAACCGGCAGATCGCCGAGGAGCTGTTCATATCGCCGAAGACCGCCAGCGTCCACGTCTCCAACATCCTCGCCAAGCTGGGCGTGGCGGGCCGCGGCGAGGCGGCGGCCCTGGCCCACCGCCTCCACCTCTTCCCCGAGGTGTCGCCCGCGGCCTCCCGTACGCTGTAGGGAAGGGCTCCGCCCGGCCACCTGGAGGCGCTGTGTTCAACATGTTCGAGGAGCTGTTCGCACCCGGTCGCAAGCACACGAACGACGAGCGCAAACGCCTGGAGCTCACCCGCGTCGACCTCAACGACGGGGACCCGGGCCGCGGGCCCATAGACCTCACCTCCGGCAAGGTCGTCATACGCCCGCCGGACCAGGACGAGCCCGGACGGAACACCGACGACGAGGGCGGCCCCGACGACGACCCCGAGCTCAGCTCACCCTGAGCTCAAGCAGGCGGTCGTCGCCCTTCCGGGGCGTGCCCCGTGTGTCCGTCTCGCTGGTCGTCAGCCACAGCCTGTCGCCGCCCGCGGCGACCACCGTGCGCAGTCGCCCGTACCGGCCGGTCAGAAACGCCTGCGGCGCGTGGGCCACTTTCCGGCCGTCCAGCGGGACCCGCCACAGCCGCCGACCGCGCAGCGCCGCCATCCAGACAGAACCCTTCGCGTACGCGATGCCGCTGGGCGACGCGTCCGCGGGGCGCCACTGGGCGACCGGGTCGCGGTAGCCGGCCTTGCCCGCCTTGCCCTCGACGACCGGCCAGCCGTAGTCGCCGCCGGGCACGATCAGGTTCAGCTCGTCCCAGGTGTCCTGCCCGAACTCCGAGGCCCACAGCCGCTTGTCCTTGTCCCAGGCGAGGCCCTCCACGTTGCGGTGCCCGTACGAGTAGACGGGCGAGGAGTCGCCGAACGGGTTGCCCGGCGCCGGCTGCCCGTCCGGGGTCAGCCGCAGGATCTTGCCCCCGGTCGACTTCTTGTCCTGGGCGAACCGGCCGCGGTGGGTCTCGCCGGTCCCCACGTACAGCAGCCCGTCCGGGCCGAACGCGATCCGCCCGCCGTTGTGGATCACGCCCTTCGGAATGCCCTTGAACACCGTGTCGGGGGCGCCCAGTTGCTCCCCGGCCGGCTTCCTCGGGTCGTACAGCATGCGCGCGACACGGTTGTCCGACGCCGTGGTGAAGTACGCGTAGACCATGTGGTCGGAGGCGTACGAGGGGGAGAGCGCGAGGCCGAGCAGCCCGCCCTCGCCCGCCGCGGCGACCCCGGGCACCGCGCCGACCTCGGTCTTCTTTCCGGTCCTGGTGTCGACCCGGGTGATCGTCCCCTCGTCGCGCGAGGAGACCAGGAGTCCGCTCCCGTCCGGCAACGGGGCGAGCCCCCAAGGGGACTTGAGGCCCTCGGTAACCGTGCGCACGACGGTCACCGAACCCTTTGCGGGCGGAACGTCGGACCGGTCCGCCGACCGCCCCGGGGAAGGGCTCACGGACGTGCTCGCACCCGTCGCGGGGGCCCCGCCGCCCCCGGACGAGCACCCGGCCGCGAGCAGCACCGTCACACAGGCGGCCAGGGCCGAGGCGGCCCGTACAGCAGGACGTCGCACGATCAGGTTCCTTCCGAGCGCCCCCGTTGTCGGTGGAACCCAAACGCTAGTCCCACGACCCCCGTGCCGCAGGCAGCCCCGCGATCTCCGCCAGGTCCGCCCCGGTCAGCCGCAGTGCCGTCGCGGCGGCGTTCTGCGCCGCCCAGCGGGCGTGCTTGGCCCCGGGGACCGGTATCACGTTCGGGCCCTGCGCCAGGGCCCAGGCAAGGGCCACCTGCGCCGGGGTGACGTCCGGGCCGTGGCGTTCGGCGACCCGGCGCAGGCCCGCCACGATCGGCTGGTTCGCCGCCATCATCTCCGCGGTGAACCGGGGGTGGCGGGCCCGTACGTCGTCCGGCTCGAAGCCCTGGCCCGGGGTGAGCGTGCCGGTCAGGAAGCCGCTGCCGAGCGGCATCGCCGCCAGGAAGCCGACGCCGCGCGCCGCGCACCAGGGCAGCAGCGCCGACAGGGCCCGCGGCGACCACACCGACAGCTCCGCCGTCACCGCGCTCACCGGGAACACCTGCTGCACCCGTTCCAGCTGCCGGATCGTTCCGCCGTACGGGGCGTCGCGGCCGCCGCGGC
>NZ_JAPHNL010000277.1 GCF_026274175.1 Streptomyces beihaiensis | reverse complement strand
CTCGTGGCCGGGGCGGTGCGGGCAGCGTTGCGCCGCACCGCGTGTCGCCTTCATGGATGTCGCCCGTGGGCGCCGCCGGACCGCGTCCGCCCGCGCTTGCCCGAAAAGCAGTCAAAAACCTAATGGCGTAGGTGAAATGGCGGGGCCCCGACGTCGACTTTAGTTTGCGGCTGTGTCCAAGTTGCTCAGCTTTCGCCCCGTCAGAGTCCGTTCCCTGCTGGTGTCCACGGTGTGCTGCGCACTGCCGGTGGTGGTCTGTGCCTCCGGTCCCGCCGCGGCCGCGCAGGGCCCCGCCGCCGACACGCGTGCGCGGGCCGTGGCCGGAGCCCCGCCGCTGCCGGAGGTGTCGGCGCTGTCCTGGACGGTGTCGGACGCGGCCGACGGAAAGGTCCTCGCGGCCAAGGCGCCCCACCGTCACCTGCCTCCCGCCAGCACGCTCAAGACGCTGTTCGCCGTGACCGTGCTGCCGAAGTTCCCGGCCTCCACGGTGCACACGGTGACCGGGTCCGACCTGGCCGACGTGCCGGCGGGCAGCAGCCTCGTCGGTGTGCAGCAGGGCATGCGGTACACGGTCGGCGATCTGTGGCGCGGCGCGTTCCTCGCCTCCGGCAACGACGCCGTGCACGTGCTGGCGCACATGAACGGCGGGGTGCCGCAGACGGTCCGGGAGATGCAGCGGACCGCCGAGCGCATCGGCGCGCACGACACCTCCGTGCGCTCCCCCGACGGTTTCGACACGCCCGGCCAGTACTCGTCCGCGTACGATCTGGCGCTGATCGCCCGCGAGGGCTTCAAGAACCCGGATTTCCGGCGCTACATGGGGACCAAGTGGGCGCAGTTCCCGGCGCGGGGCTCGAAGACCGGCTTCGGTATCCAGAACACCGACCGGCTCCTGGTGGGCTCGCACGGCGTGACGCCCTACCGCGGCCTGATCGGCGTGAAGAACGGTTACACCTCCCACGCGGGCAACACTCTGGTGTCGGCGGCCGAGCGGAACGGGCGCACGATCCTGGTCACGGTCATGAACCCGCAGAGCGGTTCGGGCAACGCCGTCTACGAGGAGGCCCGCGCGCTGCTCGACTGGGGCTTCGCCGCGGCGCCGCACGCACCGGCCAAGGGCTTGCTCGGCACGCCCGCCGTACACCGCACGGCGCGGCCCGGTCCCCCGGCCGTGGCCGTCGCCTCGCAGGCGCGGGCGACCGCCGGGCCGTCCGAGCTGAGCCGTCGGATCGGCCTGGGCGTGGCGATCGCCGCGCTGGCCGCTGTGCCGTTCGTGCTCGCGCGCGGGCGCCGCAAGAAGAAGGCGGGCTCGACGCCCTGACGTCCCGCGGCGCGGCGCGTTCGGGCGGCCACGGCACGCCTGCCGCGCCGAACCACCGAGGACGAGCCGACTTCTCTCCGTACGCCCCGCCACCACCACCCACACCCCCACCGCACCCACGCCCACACCCCCGCGAACGGAGCAGGCGCACATGGTGAAACCGGACGCCACATCGACGGACGAGCGCGGCAGGCGGCGCGTGCTTCCCTGGAAGCACGTCAGCCGGCTCACGCCCGCCCAGCGCCGACGGCGGAAGTTCGTCGTGCGGAGCACGGTGGCGGCGGGCGCACTGTTCGTGGGCACGGTCGGCTGGTCGCTGGGCGAGGCACTGACCTATCCGGGCGACGACAGCAACCTGGCCCGTGTCGCCGAGTGGGCGCGCGACCACCACATGGGCGCGGTCGTGGACAAGCTGGAGAACATCAAGTACGAGATGGACCCGCCGAAGGTGGGCGGTTCACTGCCGCAGAGCGCGCTGGACCGGATGAGGGCCACGGCGCAGCCCGCCCGCCACGCCACCCCCTCGCACAGCGATGTGCGGCTGCGCTCCCCCATGCGCCCGCTGGTCGAGCCCGCTCTCAAGGGTGAAGGGGTGTGGCGCGTGCTGGCCTCGGCGCACGGGGAGCCGCTGGTGCAGGGCACGTATGTGCGCCCCGACTCCGAGCACACCTCCTACCAGGCGGCCGTGGCCTGGATCAGCGCCAAGCACTCCCGGTTCGTGCTGCATCCCGGGGTGCGCGAGCCGGGGCCCGCGTTCAAGACCCCGCCGAACATTCCGCGCGGTTCGCGCACGGGTCTGCTGGCGACGTGGAACGGCGGGTTCAAGGTCTCGGACGGAGGCTCGAACGGCGGGTTCCTGCTCGACGGCAAGACGGTCGGCGATCTGCGCGACGGCGCCGCGTCCGAGGTCTTCTACCGGGACGGCTCCATCAAGATCGGGGTGTGGGGGCGCGACGTACGGATGACGCACGACGTGGTGGGAGTACGCCAGTGTCTGACCCTCATGGTCGACCACGGCAAGGTCGTCGACGACATCGACGACGACTCCTTGTGGGGCGCCACCGACCAGAGCCGGATGTTCGTGGAGCGCTCCGGCGTCGGCGTCACCGCCGAGGGCGACATCATCATGGTCGTCGGGCAGGCACTGTCGGCGCGCACGCTGGCGCGGCTGATGCAGCGCGCGGGCGCGGTGCGCGCGATGCCTCTGGACATGAACCGGGCCTGGCCGTCGTTCATGAGCTACGACGGGAGCAAGGACCCGCACAACCCGAAGCCGACGAACATCCTCGACTTCGAGAACCCGCCGACCCGCTACTACCACCTGGCGACGCGCGACTTCGTGGCGGTGTACGCGCGCTGATCCGCACCGTCAGGCGCGTACACGCCGGTGCGGTCACGTCCGTTCCTCCGCCGCCGGTGGTCCGCGGCGACGGCGGGAGCGCAGGAGCGCCGCGCCCGCCCGGTCGATGCCCGGGCGGCGGGCGGCACGCGGCGGTCACCGTACGGCTCGGGTGAGGGAACGTCCCGACCGGGCCGCCGACCGCCGGCCTTTCGTACGGATCGCTCGACGCGCGGTACACGCCCTCCCGCGCCGTAGGGGTTTCCCGACGAGCGGGGCGACGGGACCTTTCCTACAGTCGGATCATGACCTCCAGCGCGTCCCGTACGGCAGCCTCCCCGCCCGCGGCGACCACGCCCGCGGGGCGCGGGCACACCGGCCCGCTGGGCCGCGTGCCAGAGATCTTCGCGACGTTCTTCGCCGTCATCGGCCTGTACTGCGCGGTTCTCGCGCTCATCGCGCCGCTGCGCCGTCTGCTGGAGCCCTTCAGCCGGTTCCTGGACGCACTGACCGTCCCCGTCAGCCCCAACCTGGCGTACGCCGCGTTCCTCTTCCTGCTCGCCGGTGCCACGGCCGCCCGCAAGAAGGTCGCCTGGTGGATGGTGGTCGTCTACCTCGGGCTGCTGATCCTGCTCGACGCCCTCACGGTGGCGCTCGGATTCTACGCCGACGGGCTGCCGTCGCTGATCGTGTGCGTCGTGGCGTTCGCCGCGCTGATCGCGGCGCGGCGCGAGTTCTACGCGGCGACGCGGCGCGGTTCGGTGCGGCGCGCGCTCGGGGCGCTGCTCGTCGGCCTGGGCGCGGCGATCCTGGCGGGCTGGGGTCTGGTGGAGCTGTTCCCCGGCACACTCCCCTCCGGGCAGCGGCTGGCGTTCGCCGCCGACCGGGTCTGCGGTGGTCTCCTCTCGGGGCGCTTCGACGGGACGGCGCCCCGCGCGGTCCACTTCTTCCTCGGCCTGTTCGGCGCGCTCGCCCTGCTGAACGCGTGTGCGACCCTGTTCCGCTCGCAGCGCATGGAGGCGGCCCTCCACGGCGACGAGGAACCCCGCATCCGGGCGCTGCTCGCCGCGTACGGTTCGCAGGACTCGCTCGGCTACTTCGCGACCCGCCGCGACAAGGCTGTCGTCTTCTCACCCAGCGGCAAGGCCGCCATCACCTACCGCGTGGAGGCGGGCGTCTGCCTCGGCAGCGGTGACCCGGTCGGCGACCCGGAGGCGTGGCCGCACGCGATCGCCGCCTGGCTCGACGTCGCCCGCACCCACGCGTGGGCGCCCGCGGTGATGGGCGCGTCCGAGGAGGGGGCCACGGCGTTCGCGCGGGCCGGGCTCGGCGCGCTGCAACTGGGCGACGAGGCGATCGTGCACGTCGCCGACTTCGATCTGGACGGCCGTGACATGCGGGTGGCACGCCAGGCCGTCAGCAGGGTCCGGCGCACCGGCGCCACCTGCCGCGTCCGCCGCCACTCCTCGCTCACGGACGAGGAGATGGAGGAGGTCGTCGGCAAGGCCGACGCGTGGCGGGACACGGAGACCGAGCGCGGCTTCTCCATGGCGCTCGACCGGCTCGGCGACCCGCTGGACGGCGACTGTCTGCTGGTCGAGGCGCTCGACCCGGACGGCAGACTGCTCGCGCTGCTCTCCTTCGTGCCCTGGGGCCGCGACGGTGTCTCGCTCGACCTGATGCGTCGCGACCGCACCGCGCCCAACGGCGTCATGGAGTTCATGGTCGCCGAACTGTGCGACGTGGCGGGCCGGTTCGGCATCCGCCGGATCTCGCTCAACTTCGCGGTCTTCCGCTCCGTCTTCGAGGAGGGCGCCCGCATCGGCGCGGGCCCGGTGCTTCGGCTGTGGCGCAAGCTGCTGCTGTTCTTCTCCCGCTGGTGGCAGCTCGAGGCGCTGTACCGCTCGAACGCCAAGTACCACCCTCAGTGGTATCCGCGGTTCCTGTGTTATGGGGACGCGGGTGCCCTCGCCCGGATCGGTCTGGCCTCCGGTATCGCGGAGGGTTTCGTCTCCGTGCCGTCGCTGCGCCGGCTGTGGGCCAAGGGGCGCCGCCCCGCCGGGGTCACCGCGCCCGCCTCCACGGCGGGTCTTCCGCCCATCGAGGCCCTGGACCTGGCGGGCCCCGATTCGCCGGGGGCGGCCGCGGGCGGGGAGCGGCTGCCCGAGCAGGTCCGGGTGCGCCACCAGAAGGTCGAGCGGCTGCGCGCCGACGGCATCGACCCCTATCCGGTCGGTCTGCCCGAGCGCAGCCACACGCTGGCCGACATCACAGCCGAGCTCAAGGGCTCCGAGGTGACGGTCGCCGGGCGGGTCATGCTCGTGCGCGACTTCGGCGGCATCGCGTTCGTGGTGCTGCGCGACTGGTCCGGGGACCGTCAGCTCGCGTTCAGCCGTGACCGGTCGGGCCAGGACGTCGTCGACTCGTTCACGTCCGGCACCGACATCGGCGACCACATCGTGGCGACGGGCGAGGTCGGCACGAGCGACAGCGGTGAGCTGACCGTCTTCGTGACCCGCTGGACGCTCACCGGCAAGTGTCTGCGCCCGCTGCCGGACAAGCGGCGGGGCCTGGCCGACCCGGAGGCGAAGGTGCGCCGCCGCTATCTCGACCTGGTGGCGAGCCCGGACGCCCGCGCCGTGGTGCGCGCCCGCTCGGCCGCCGTCCAGGCGCTGCGCCAGGGGCTGCTGGATCGTGGCTACCTCGAGGTCGAGACGCCGATGCTCCAGCAGATCCACGGCGGTGCCAACGCCCGCCCGTTCACCACCCACATCAACGCCTACGACCTCGACCTGTATCTGCGCATCGCGCCCGAGCTGTATCTCAAGCGTCTGTGCGTCGGCGGCATGGAGAAGGTCTTCGAGATGGGCCGCACCTTCCGCAACGAGGGCGTCTCGTACAAGCACAACCCGGAGTTCACGATGCTGGAGGCCTATCAGGCCTTCGCCGACTACGACGTGATGCTGCGTCTGACGCAGGAGCTCATCCAGGGCGCGGCGACCGCCGCGTTCGGCTCGCCCGTCGCCCACCACGGCGGGACCGAGCACGACATCTCGGGCTCCTGGCCGGTGAAGACGGTGTACGGGGCGATCTCCGAGGCGCTGGGCGAGGAGGTGGACGCCGGCACCGGAGCCGACCGGCTCAGGCGGCTGTGCGACGACGCCGGGGTGCCGTACACGCCGGACGACGAGCGCGGCGACATCGTCCTGGAGATGTACGAGCGGCTCGTCGAGGAGAAGACCGGGCTGCCCACGTTCTACAAGGACTTCCCCACCGACGTGTCACCGCTGACCCGCCAGCACCGTCGCGACCCGCGGCTCGCCGAACGCTGGGACCTGGTCGCGTTCGGTACCGAACTGGGCACCGCGTACAGCGAGTTGACTGATCCGGTCGAGCAGCGGCGGCGGCTGACGGCGCAGTCGCTGCTGGCCGCGGGCGGCGACCCGGAGGCGATGGAACTCGACGAGGACTTCCTCGACGCGTTGGAGTACGCGATGCCGCCGACCGGCGGGCTCGGCATCGGAGTCGACCGTCTTGTCATGTTCCTCACCGGCAGGACGATCCGGGAGACCCTGCCGTTCCCGTTGGTGCGGCGGCAGTGACGGGCGGCGGCGGGCGGCGCGGACGACGGACCCGGCCGGTCAGCGCCACGGTCTTGGTCATGGAGTTCCGCACGAACCAGTACGTACCGCGGCCGAGGCGAAACGCTCAACACATCTGACCAAATTGATCGTATTGAACGAAACGAAGTGATCGATAGACTCGCGGGACCGTCTCACCTCGCCAGAGACCGTCTCACCTCATCAGGGGGCCGCGTGCGTCAGCATGTCGATCAGCGCCATGCGCAGATTCTCGAACTCGTCCGCAGCCGCGGCAGCGTCCGTGTCGCCGAACTCGCCGACGAACTGGGGGTTTCCGCCGTCACCCTGCGCCGCGACATCGAGGCGCTGGCGCAGCGCGGGCGGGTGAACCGGCTGCACGGTGTCGTCGTGTGGCCGCAGGAACGGCCGCGGCACTCACCGGACAGCAGGGGCCGCCGGGTCGGCATGATCGTGCCGACGACCGACTACTACTACGCGGACGTGGTGCGTGGCGCGCGGGAGGTCGTCGAGGCGCGGGGCGCGCGGCTGGCGGTCGCACTCTCGGACTATCTGCCGGGCGAGGACGAGACGCAGGCCCGCCGGCTGCTCGCGGCGGGCGCGGACGGGCTGCTGCTCACGCCCACATGGGAGGACGGCACGGCGCCGCACGGTGAGGGCGACTGGGTGGCCGGGCTCGGTGTGCCGACCGTCCTGGTGGAGCGGACGGCGCCGCACGGCCATCCGGCGGCCGCTCTCGACCGGGTCCGTTCCGATCACGCGTACGGCAGCGCGGAGGCGTTGCGGCATCTCGCCTCGTTGGGCCACCGGCGTATCGCGCTGGCGCTGCGGCCGACGCCGACCAGCCCCCGTCTGCGGGCCGGCTGCCGGTCCGCGATCGAGGCGCTGGGGCTGGAGGAGGCGCCGCCGTCGTCGCTGGACGAGAATCCGGCGC
The DNA here is from genome assembly GCF_026274175.1 of Streptomyces beihaiensis. GTDB lineage: Bacteria > Actinomycetota > Actinomycetes > Streptomycetales > Streptomycetaceae > Streptomyces > Streptomyces beihaiensis. Next base: position 87,971 of record NZ_JAPHNL010000277.1, on the reverse strand, counting down.
GCGGCACGGCCGAGCGGTTCGAGCGGACGGCGGCGTACCTGCGCGAGGCGGTCACCGAACACGGCGTCACGGCGGCGCTCGTCCACACCGACGGGGACGCGGTGGCCGTCATCCCCCGGCTCCGGGAACAGGGCGTCCGGGTTCCCGAGGACCTGGCCGTGGTGGCGTACGACGACGAGATCGCGGCCGTCGCTGACATCCCGGTGACCGCTGTCGCCCCGGCCAAGCGGGCGATCGGGGCGCGGGCGGCGGCGCTGCTGCTCTCGCGCCTCGACGCCTCGAACCCGCTCGGCGGGGTGCGCCAGCACCTGGATCTGCTGCCGACGTTGACGGTCCGCATGTCGTGCGGGGCGCACCTCTCCTCATGACGATCGTTTCGACCGTTTCGGTTGTTCGCTCTTGACGGTGATCGAACGCAGTCGAAGGATGTGCGCAACCCACCCCGCCGCCCCAGGCCATGTAGGAGCCCGTCCATGACGCGTACACCCCGCCCGTCCCGCCTTGCCCGGACAGCCGTGACCTCCTCCGCCGTCTCGCTGCTGCTGCTCACCACCGCCTGTGGCGGCGGGGGCAGCGACAAGGCGGGGGGCGAGGGCGACGGCAAGCCGGTCACCATCACCTACTGGTCGGCCACCACGGGCGCCAAGGAGACGGTCGACGCGTTCAACAAGACCCACCACGACGTCAAGGTGAAGTTCTCGCTGGTGCCCAGCGGCCCCGACGGCGTCACCAAGCTCACCAACGCGGTCAAGGCCGGCAACGCGCCGGACGTGACCACGATGGACTACTCGGAGCTGCCCGAGTTCGCCGGTCAGGGCAACCTGCAGGACCTCTCGGGTGCGGCGGGGGCGTTCGTGAAGGCGAAGTTCCCGGACAACATGCAGTCGTTGGTCAACCTCGGCGGCAAGACCTGGGCGGTGCCCTTCGACGTGACGCCGCTCGAACTGTTCTACCGCAAGGACCTCTTCAAGAAGTTCGGTGTCGCCGTGCCGACGACCTGGGCCGAGTACCGCAAAGCCGCCGAGAAGATCCACAAGGCGGACCCGAGCGTACGCATCACCAACTTCGGCGGCGGCGACCCGGCCCTGCTCGCCGGTCTGGCCTGGCAGGCCGGGGCCCACTGGTACAGCATCTCGGGCGACGCCTGGAAGGTCGACATCGACGACGCGGCCTCCCGCAAGGTCGCCGCGTACTGGGACGGCCTCCTCAAGGACGACCTCGCCTCCAAGACGCCGTTGTGGAGCAAGGACGAGACCTCCGAACGCGCGAACGGCAAGGTGGCGACCGTCATCGGCGCGGCGTGGAGCGCGAGCGGATTCCCCACCAACTACCCCGCGCTGAAGGGTAAGTGGGGCATCGCCCCGCTGCCCACGTGGGACGGCCGCGCGGCGACCGGCATGTATGGCGGTACGTCGTACGTGGTGCCCAAGGGCAGTGCGCACAGGGACGCCGACGTCGAGTTCATCAAGTGGGTGACCACGGACCCGGCCGCGATGCGGGCGCGCCTGTCCTCGCAGAAGCTGCCGAGCAGCGCACTGCCCGCGAACCGGCAGATGCAGGCTGTGGCGGAGAAGGCGTACGACGGCTCGTACTTCCCCGGCCAGGACGTCTACAAGCTCGCCGAGAACGCGGCCGCCACGATCGTGCCTGGCTGGACCTGGGGGCCTGTGCACCAGCAGGTCAACAGCGCCCAGAACGCCACCGGAGCCGACCACACGAAGTCACTGACGGTCGGTCAGGCCACCGCTGAGAAGTCCATCGAGGCGCGCGGCATGAACCTCGCCAAGTAAGTAGCCAAGCAGCCAAGCAGCCAGACCATCAGGCAGCCGAGCAGCGCCCGCGCCGTCCTAGGAGAACCACGGTGGCACCCCCTCTGTCCCGGCCGCTGCAAGCGGCTCCCCGTCCGCACAGGCTCCGGCGCGGCGAGCGCTCGGCCGTCGGCCTGTTCGTCGTCCCGTTCTTCGTCCTCTTCACTCTCGCCACCCTCGTGCCGGTCGGCTACGCGGTGTGGATGAGCCTGTTCGAGGAGGAGAGCTCCGGGCTCGGATTCGGCGGCACCCACCGGGTGTTCGCCGGGTTCGGCAACTACGCCCACGCCCTCACCGACAGCGACTTCCTGCGTTCCTTCGCCCATGTCGCGGCGTACTGCGCCGTGTACATTCCGGTCATGGTCGGCGGGGCGCTGCTGATCGCCCTGCTGATCGACTCGGCCATGGCGCGGGCCCGCCGGTTCTTCCAGATCGCCACGTTCCTGCCGCACGCGGTTCCGAGCGTGATCGCGTCCCTGATCTGGCTCTACCTGTACACGCCCGGCCTCAGCCCGATCACGGACCTGCTCGGCCGCCTCGGCGCCCACGTCGACTTCTTCGGGAGCGGCACGGTGCTGCTGTCCGTCATCAACATCTCGGCGTGGCAGTGGATCGGCTACAACGTGATCATCTTCTACGCAGCGCTCCAGGCGATCGGCCGCGAGACGCTGGAGGCGGCGCGGATCGACGGAGCGCACGAGACGCGCATCGCGTGGAGCGTGAAGATCCCCATGATCCGGCCGACGGTCGTGCTCACCCTGTTGTTCACCGGAGTCGGCGCCATCCAACTGTTCGACGCCCCGATGCTGCTGCAGAGCCGGGCCATCACGATGGGCACCAGCTGGACACCGACCATGTTCATCTACGACGCCGCCTTCCGCGGCCACGACTACGGTCTGGCGGCGGCCGGTGCGCTGCTGCTCGCCCTCGTCGCGGGGGGCCTCTCGTTCGTCGTGACGAAACTCGGCAACCGCTGGAAGGAATCATGAGCGCCCAGCTGACCGCCCCCCAGACGCCCGCCGCGGCACCGGCCGCCGAGCCGGCCGGCCGACGGCCGCGCCGCGGCACCTTCGGCCTCGCCTCGAAGGCCCTCGTCAACGGCCTGCTCGCGATCAGTGCCGTGTACACGCTGGCACCGCTGGCCTGGCTGCTGATCGCGTCGTCCAAGAACCGCAAGGACCTGTTCTCGACGAGCCCGTACAGCGTCGGCGAGTTCCACCTCCTGCGAAACCTCTCCGACCTGTTCGGTTACGACGACGGCATCTATCTGCGCTGGCTCGGCAACACCGTGCTGTACACCGTCGGTGGCGCGTTCCTCACCACGGTCATCTCGGTGGCCTGCGGGTACGCCTTCGACAAGTACGTGTTCAAGGGCAAGGAGAAGCTGTTCGGGCTCGTGCTGGTCGGAATCCTGGTGCCGTCCACCGTGCTGTCCCTGCCGCTGTATCTGCTCGCCTCGCGCACGGGTCTCGTGAACACGTACTGGGCCGTTCTGATCCCGAGCCTCGTCAACCCGTTCGGGGTGTATCTCGCCCGGGTGTTCTCGGCCGGATACGTCCCCGGAGAGGTGCTCGAGGCGGCGCGGATGGACGGCTGCGGCGAGGTGCGCACGTTCGCGCGTGTCTCGCTGCCGATGCTGGCGCCCGGATTCGTGACGATCTTCCTGTTCTCGTTCACCGCCGCCTGGAACAACTTCTACAGCTCGCTCATGATGCTCAACGATCAGAACCTGTACCCGGTCAACCTCGGCCTGTACGCCTGGAGCCAGAACACCCATCAGCAGCCCGAGCTGTACTCGCTCGTCATCGTCGGCTCCCTGGTGGCGGTCGTGCCGCTGATCGTCGCCTTCCTCTGTCTCCAGCGCTTCTGGCGCTCCGGCCTGACCTCGGGAGCCGTCAAGTGACCCACCGCCCCCACACCGTGCTCGCGATGAGCGAGGACACCCGGACCGCCGTGCTGCCCCCGCACCTGCTGCGCCGGCTGACCGAGGTCGCGGACCTCGATCCGGCGCTGCTCGTCGTCGACTTCGCGGCCGAGCGCCCCGGCGCACGCGACGCGCTGGGCCGGGCCGAGGTGCTGTTCACCGGCTGGGGCTGTCCGCGGCTCGACAGCCGGGCGCTGGCCGCGATGCCCCGGCTGCGGGCCGTGGTGCACGCCGCAGGCAGCGTCAAGCACCATGTGACGGAGTCCTGTTGGCAGCGAGGCATCGTGGTGTCGACGGCCGCCGCGGCCAACGCGCTGCCCGTCGCCGAGTACACGCTCGCCGCGATCCTCTTCGCCAACAAGCGGGTCCTGCACTCGGCCCACGCCTACCGAGCCGTCCGCACACGTGTCCCGCTGCTCGACCGCTATCCTGACGTCGGCAACTACCGGCGCACGGTGGGCATCGTCGGCGCCTCCCGGATCGGGCGCCGTGTCATCGAGCTGCTCGCACCGTTCGATCTGCGGGTCCTGGTGCACGACCCGTATCTGGACGCCGACGGCGCGGCCGCGCTCGGCGTGGAGCGGGTGGGCCTGGACGAGCTGGTGGAGCGCAGCGACGTGGTGAGCCTGCACGCCCCCGCGCTCCCCGACACACGGAAGCTGTTCGACGCGCCGCGGCTGGCCCGGATGCGGACCGGCGCCACGCTCGTCAACACGGCGCGGGGCTCCCTGGTGGACACCGAGGCGCTCACCGAGGAGTGCCGTACAGGGCGGCTGCACGCGGTGCTCGACCACACGGACCCGGAGGTGCTGCCCGCCGACTCACCGCTCTACCGGCTGCCGAACGTGCTGCTCACCCCGCATGTGGCGGGCTCACTCGGCGGTGAGCTGCACCGGATGGCCGAGTCGGCCGTGGACGAGCTGGAGCGGTACGCGCGCGGTGAGCCGCTGCGGCACCGCATCGACCCGCGCACGCTGGCCCGCTCGGCGTGACCGTCCACCGGGCGTGCCGGCTCGGGCGCTGCCCGGGGCTCACGCGTCGAGCACCAGGTCCGACATCGGGACGGCCTGGCATGCGAGGGCCCGCGCCTCGGGGAGGTCGTCGGGCGGCTCCACCAGGTGGGCCACGTCCCCGGCGAGCACCCGGCAGGCGCAGCTCTCGCACTGGCCGACCCGGCAGCCGCTCGGCAGCCGCACGCCGGCGCGTTCACCGAGGTCGAGGAGGGGGCCGTCGCCCTTGTGCCACGTCGCCTCGCGGCCGGAACGGGCGAAGCGGACGGTGAAGCGGGCGTCGTCGGGCAGGTCGACGGTGCGGCGGGCCGCGCGGAACGTCTCGGTGAAGATCTCGAAGCGCGGCACGCCCCGCTCGCACAAGGCCCCGGTGAGCGCCGTGAGCATCGGCTGGGGACCGCACAGGTAGAACCGTGCGCGCTGCTCGACGAGGCGTGGGTCGACGGCGTCGGCCGCAATGGGCCCCACATGGTCCACGACCGTCAACTGCGGTATCACCTGCGCCAGTTCCCTCAGCCGCTCACGGAAGGCGTACGTGGCGTCGGAGGCGTTTGCGTAGTGCAGGACGACCGGTGCTGTGGCGCGGCCGGTGGCGGCGAGGGTCTCCAGGTGGCCGAGGAACGGCGTGATGCCGATGCCGCCGGCGAGCAGCACCACGGGCGCGTGTCCCTCGGTGGGCAGGCAGAACACGCCCGAGGGCGCGGTCAGTCGGAGCCGGTCGCCCACCTTCAGCCGGTCGTGGACGTACGAGGAGAACACGCCGCCGGCCTCACGCCGCACCGCGAGCCGGTACTCGGTGCGTTCGGCGTCGACGGCGGACCCGGTCAGCGAATAGCTGCGCCTGACCCCCGGCAGGGCGTCGGAGGCGACGGTGACGTGCTGGCCGGGGCGGTGGTCGGGCAGCGGCAGCGGTCCGCCGTCGGCGGGAGCGAGACAGAGGGTGAGTACGTCGTCCCCTTCGTTGCCGAGTCGGGTCACCGTGAACGGGCGCAGGCCCGCCCAGTTGCGGTCGTCCGGCGCGGGCCGCACCTGGCACGGGCTCTCGCGCAGCGGGACCGAACCGCTGAGCGGGTCGGTGGCGGTGGCGTCGACGAGCCGGTTGACGTTGCTTCCGCCGTCGGCGAGCGGGTCGGTGGCGGGCAGACCGAGGTCGGGCGCGGACTGCCACCAGCCGTACTCGGCGACGACGACTCCCGGATGCAGCGAGGCGTCGAACCGGGCCCGCATCCGCACGCTGCCGAGCCGTGTGGACAGCCGTACCCACTGCCCCTCGTGGATGCCGCGGTCGGCGGCGGTGCGCGGGTGGAGCTCCAGGTACGGGTCGGCGGCGCGGCGGCGCAGCGAGGCGACCGAGCGGTGCTGGCTGTGGACGAACCCGCCGTGCTTGGCGCAGGTGAGGACGAGCGGGAAGGCGGCGTCGGGCGGGGCCGGGGCGCGGTGTTCCGGCACGGGCGGGTAGCCGTGGTCGAGCAGCCGCTGCGAGTACAGTTCGACGCGGCGCGTCGGCGTGTCGAACCCGGCGACCGTCCCGTCCTGTGCGGTACGGGCGTAGCCGCGCCCGGGGACGTCGCGCGCCATCCGTACGCCGCCCGGCGTGGCTCGCAATTGCCGGGTGGTCAGGCCGAGCGGTTCGAGCTGCCAGTTCCACGCGGCCTCGACGTCGCCGTCGAAGAACAGGTCACCGAGCCCGAGCCGGCAGGCCAGGTCGAAGACCACGTCGGTGTCCGAGCGCGACCGGCCCTGCGGCGCGACGACCCGCGGCCTGAGCTGGACGTGTTCCTGCGCGCGGTGGCTCACCTCGAAGCCGAAGCGCATGGCCTCGCGCTCGTAGGCGCTGTTGACCGGCAGCACGATGTCGGCACTCGCGCCGGTCGGTGAGGCGAACAGGTCGAGGTGGACCTGGAAGTCGAGGGCGCGCAGCGCGCGGGCGGTGCGTTCGGAGTCCGGCTGGGCGACGACGAGGTTGGAGCCGAAGGCGATCAACGCGCGCACCGGGTACGGGTCGTGCTCCTCGATGGCACGGCACACGTCGGCCATGGCGACGTACCCGGAGGTCTGTGGCCCAAGTAGGTGCCGGTCGAGGCCGAGCGCCTTGGCGCGCTGTCCCGCGGCCCACAGGCCGGGGTCGTCGGCCCGGCGGTAGGGCGGCGGTGGCGAGACGATGTTGCCGCCCCGCGCGTCGTGCGAGCCGGTGAGGGCGCGCAGCGTGGCGACGGCCCGCTCGGTCTGCGTGGCGTTGGCGCTCTGCGCGATGCCGGTCCAGCCGTAGTACGCGACCGAGCCGGCCGCGCCGATCGCGTCGGCCAGCGCGCGGATCTCCCGCTCGGGGATCCAGGTGGCGCGGGCCACCCGCTCCACGGGCCACCGGGCGCAGGCGTCCGCGTACTCCTGGAAGGCGGGAGCGCAGGTCACCTCGCCGCGGCGGGTGGGCACGCGCACGGTGCCGGTGAGCGCGAACCGCTCGGGGGCGACGGCCGTGCGCCGGGTGTCGTACGGTGTGGGCCGCCCGGCGCCGGTGTCCCAGACCACGAACGCCTCGGTGTCGTCGCAGGAGTCACCGGCGAGTTCGTCGGCGCCCAGAAAGCGGCCGGTGTCGCGGCGTACCAGCAGCGGGGCGTTGGTCCATGACCGTACGAACTCCTCGTCGTAGGTGCCGTTCTCTATCAGCAGGTGGGCGAGCCCCAGGGCGAGCGCGGCGTCGGCGCCCGGCCGTACCCGCAGCCAGTGGTCGGCGGCGAGCGCGGTGGTGGAGCGGCGCGGGTCGACGACGGCGAGTCGGGCGCCGCGGGCCTGCGCGTCGGCGAGGGCCGCGGACTGGGCGAGCCAGGTCTTGGCGGGGTTGAAGCCCCACAGCAGCGCGAGGTCGGTGTGCGCGTAGTCGGGCGGGGGCAGCGGGCAGCCGAAGGTGTGGAGGTGGGCGCCGTCCTTGTGCCAGTTGCAGATCTCGGCGCTGTAGACGGTGTTGGGGCTGCCGAAGGAGCGTACGAGGCGTTCGATCCACTCGGTGGCGTCGCAGAGGGAGGTTCCGCTCGGGGTGCCGACGGCGAAGGCCACGGACTCCGGCCCGCTCTCGGCCGCGATCTCGCGCATCCGGCGGGCGATCTCGTCCATCGCCTCGTCCCAGGAGACGGGCTGCCAGCCGGGGTCGGGGTCCGACTTGGGGTTGGTGCGGCGCAGGGGTGTGGTGAGGCGGTGCGCGCAGTGGGCGATCTCGGCGGCCGCCCGGCCCTTGGGGCACATCGCGGCGCCGGTGGGGTGACCCGGGTCGGGGCGCACACCGGTGATCCGGCCGCGCTCGACGGTGTAGATCGCCCCGCAGCGCGACTTGCACAGCGTGCAGAACCCGCGCACCTCCTCGACCTGGGCGTCCTCCACCTGGCCAGACATCCGGACCTCCCGACGCGTGCGCCCGTTCTCCCTGCTCCCCTCCAGCCAACACCGGGTGAGCGCGGAAATCTCCCGGCGTTGGTCCCCCGCCGGCGGGGCGAAGGTCCGGTGCGGGGCGGGGCGCCGTGCCCGGGCCCGCCGTGCACGGGGCGTCGCGTGCCTCACGCACGGACCTGTCCATCCGTGGTGCGTGGCCGTACCATCCCGCTGCACGCGTCAGCACTTCGGCAGGACAGCACGACCGCAGGACAGCACATCCGCAAGGCAGTTCATTCGTACGGCAGCACATCCGCACGTGTCCCGTCCGCCGACCGCGGGAGACCCCCATGCGCCGTCGCCTCTCCTTCCTCCTCACCGTCCCCGTCCTCCTCGCCGGGCTGCTGGCCGCGGCTCCGGCGGCCACCGCCGCCGCTCCCTTCGCCGCGAGCGCCCACCGCCCGGTGATCCTCGTGCACGGCTACAACGCGGACCCCGGCGTGTGGGGTCAGTTCGCCGACGACCTGAAGGCGTCCGGGTACCAGGACGACGAGGTGTTCCGGTGGGGCTACGACACCTCCCGGTCTGTCAACGAGGTCCTCGCGGGGCAGTTCGCCGCGTACGTGGACAGCGTGCGGGCGCAGACGGGTGCCGACCAGGTCGACATCGTCGCCCACTCCTTCGGCAGCCTGCCCACCCGCTGGTACCTGAAGTTCGGCGGCGGCGCCACCCACGTGGCGCACTGGGTCTCGCTCGGCGGCCCCAACCACGGCACGTACACGGCGTGGGCGTGCGCCCTCTGGTCGCAGGCGTGCCGCGACATGTCGCCCGGCAGCTACGTCCAGGACCGTCTCGCCTCCGGCGACGAGACACCGGGCGGCACCCGGTACGCGACGTTCTGGTCCAGCTGCGACGAGGTCATCGACCCCGACGACAGCGTCCCGTTGAGCGGTGCCACCAACACCGCGGCCGGCTGCCTGGCCCACAACGACCTGCTGACGGACGACGGCGTCTCGCAAGGAGTGCGTTCGTTCCTCGCGTCCTGACCTTGGGTACGCTCCGCCTGTACGACAACCCGGGCGAAAGGAACACGTGCAGGTCATGGGGCGTCAGAAGTGGTGGTGGGGGCGGAGCTTGACCGCCGTGGCCGTGGCCGGGCTCGCGGTGACGGGCTGCTCGGCGTCCGGGGACGGCGCGGCGGGACCGGTGTCGGGGTCGACGCCCTCGTCCTCCGGGTCGCCGGGCGCCGGGGGCGGCCCCGCGGACGAGCACACGACGTTGCCGGGCCTGCCCACGGCGCGGCGGGCCGAGTCGGAACTGTCGGGCCTGAAGGTCGCGCCGCACGGCTCGATGAACGGCTACAGCCGCGCCAAGTTCCCACACTGGGCGCAGCAGGGCGACGACTGCGACACCCGCGAGGTGATTCTTCGGCGCGACGGCACGGACGTGAAGCGCGACAGCCAGTGCCGTGCCGTGTCGGGTCACTGGGTCAGCGCCTACGACGACAAGGTGTTCACGGACTCCTCCGACCTGGACATCGACCACATGGTGCCGCTGGCCAACGCGTGGCGCTCCGGGGCCGCGTCGTGGACGCAGGAGCGGCGGAAAGCTTTCGCCAATGACCTGACCCATCCTCAGCTGCTGGCGGTCTCCGCCGCCTCCAACCGGTCCAAGGGCGACCAGGGCCCTGACGAGTGGCAACCACCGGCCAAGGCGTACTGGTGCACGTACGCGCGGGCGTGGGTGTCGGTGAAGTCGACGTACGAGCTGACGGTGACGCGGGCCGAGAAGAACGAGCTGGGCGAGATGCTCGGCACGTGTGAGGCGTCGTGAGCGGCGGCGAGGCCGGGGGCGCGGGCGGCGGTGAGCCCGAGCGGCTCGTCGAGGACGTGGCGGCGGGACCCGGCGGGGCGATGACGGACGAGGTCGGCGTGGTCACCGGTGACCTGACCGTGGCCACGGCCCGCCGCGCCGACGGCCGCGCCGAGGTCGCGGTCCAGTACACCGGGGCGGACGAGTGGTACACGCTCACCGGGAGCCCGGTCGCCGCGCCGCCCGGCGGCCTCGCGGCGCTGCATCGGGAGGTCGTGGCGCGGGTGCGGCGCGGCGGCGGCGCCCAGGCGTCGGGCCCTGCGGAGTCGGCGGACTGACGGGGTGCGGGCAACACGGGCCTGCCGCGCGCGGTGGTCCACGTCGCCGACGTTTCCCGGAGCGCCCGAGTTTTCCGTGTTGCTCGCGTTTCCCGTGTTGCCTGCGCTGCCCACGTTGCCCGCTCCCCCGTGCTGCCCGTGTTCCCCGTGCTGCCCGCAGGGGCCTACCCGGCGGTCCGGCACAGGCGCCGCAGCGCGGTCCGGGCGGGCGGCCCCCAGGTCGCCTTGCCGCCGGGCTCGCCGCGCAGCCCCGCCGCACCGACGAGCAGGCCGCCGAAAGCGCGCAGCACCGCCCAGCCGCGGGCGCGGCGCAAGGTGGCGGGGTCCGGGGCCGGGCGGTACGCGCGGTGGAACCGGTCGACGGCGGCGGTGTCCGGCAGCAGCGCCCACGCGGCGGACAGGTCGCAGGCCGGGTCGCCGGTGCAGAGGTCACCGAAGTCGATGACGCCGCAGAACGTGCCGTCGGCCGTGAGGATGTTGGCCGAGTGGAGGTCGCCGTGCAGCCACAGCGGCGGTCCCGACCAGACGGGCGCGCGAACGGCGTCGTCCCAGACGGCGCGGACGGCGGCCGGGTCGGGTACGAGGGCGAGTTCGGTGGCCGAGGCAAGCCCCTGCTCGAACTGCTCGTCGAGGTCGGCCAGCGGCCCGCCCCTGCCGCGACCGGCCGGCGCCCCGGCGGGAGCGGGGGCGTGCAGGGCCGTCAGGAAGGCGGCGAGCGCGTCGGCGGCGGCCTCGCCGCGGGTGGCCGGCGCGCGGTCGGCCGCCGTGCCCGGCACCCAGGTGGTCACGATCCAGGGGTGCGGCAGCAGGCCGGACGGCTCGCCCAGGCGTTGCGGCACGGGCACGGGCAGCGGCAGGCGCGGGGCGAGCTTCGGCACCCAGGCGTGTTCCTTGCGCAGCAGCGCCCCCGCGTCCCGCGTCGCCCAGGGCAGCCGTACGGCGAGGTCGTCGCCGAGCCGCCACAGCTGGTTGTCCCACCCCCGCGCGCCGAGCCGCACGGGCCGCGCGGCGAGGTCGGGGTGCTGATCGCGCAGCAGGTCCCGGACCAGCTCCGCGGTGATCTCGGTCTCGGTGTACGTCATGGGGGTGCACGGTACCCGGACGCCCGTGCGGGACCGGTGTGACCGGGCGGAACCAGGGCGGGGCTCGACCCGCCGTCAGGACGGCGTCGCCCCGGATCCGCGTTCGCCGGGACGGCCGGGGCGGCCGGGGCGGGACGGCGGTCAGGGTTTGAGGAAGACCTTGATGGCGCGGCGCTCGTCCATCGCCTTGTACGCCTCGGCGACCTGCTCCAGGGGCAGCGTCAGGTCGAAGACCCGGCCCGGGTCGATGCGGCCCCGCAGCACCCGGTCGACGAGGTCGGGCAGGTAGCGCCGCACCGGGGCGGGCCCGCCGCGCAGGCCGACGTGCGAGGAGAAGAGCTCCTGGCCGTCGACGGCGACGCCGTGCGGCACCCCGACGAACCCGACGGTGCCGCCGGGCCGCGCCGAGCGCAGGGCCTGCCCCATGGCCTCGGCGGTGCCGACGCACTCCAGCACGCTGTCGGCGCCGGTCCCGTCGGTGAGCTCCTTGATCCGTGCCACGCCCTCGTCACCACGCTCGGTGACGATGTCCGTGGCCCCGAACGACCGGGCAAGCTCCTGCCGCGGCGCGTGGCGGCTCATGGCGACGATCCGCTCGGCACCCATCTCCTTGGCGGCGATGACGGCACACAGGCCGACCGCGCCGTCGCCCACCACCACCGCGGTGGTACCGGGCCTGACCTCGGCGGCGTCGGCGGCCCACCAACCCGTGCCCATCACGTCGGAGACGGCCAGGAGTCCGGGCCAGTACTCCTCGCCGGGCGGCTCCTGGGTGGCGACGAGCGTCCCCTGGGCGTTCGGGATGCGGATGTACTCGGCCTGGCAGCCGCTCATGAACTCGCGGTTCAGGCAGTTCGACTGGAAGCCGCGCCGGCAGTTGGGGCACGTGTTGTCCGAGGTGGCGAAGGAGCCCACGACGAACTGTCCCGGCCGTACCGCGGTGACCTCGCTGCCGACCTCCTCCACGAACCCGATGTACTCGTGCCCGATGGGGCGCGGACCGTTCGTCTCGTCGGCCCCTCGGTACGGCCACAGGTCGGAGCCGCAGACACAGGTGGCGGCCGTGCGGACGACGGCGTCGGTCGGATGGAGGATCTTCGGGTCTTCGAGCGTCTCGAAACGTACGTCTTCGGGGGCGTGAATCACTGCTCCGCGCATCACATGTCCTCACGTGCCGGATGTCTCTGCCTGGCCCTCCCCCAGCTAACCCGCTTTCCGGCCGTCGCGCGCGGCGGTGTTCGGCGGTGCCGGGCCCGGACCGTGACCGCGTGGGCGGCCCCCGTCCGAACTTCACTCTCCTGCCCGGCCGCATCGGTGGCCCTACCGTCCCCCGCCGCCCGACCCTGTGGGTGACACCCGAACGGAAGGGGATGTGTGCGCCATGCACTGGGAGACGGTGGGACAGCTGGCGGCCGCGGCGTGTCTGGGCACGTTCGTCGGCCTGGAGCGTGAGCTGGAGGCCAAGTGGGCGGGGCTGCGCACCCACATGCTCGTGGCGCTCGGCTCCGCCCTGTTCACCATCGCCGGGTACGACGTGGTCAGCTCACACACCGACCCCGTCCGGCTCGCCGCCCAGGTCGCCTCCGGCATCGGTTTCCTGGGCGCGGGCGCCATCATGCGCGGTGGCCTGACCGTCCACGGCCTGACGACCGCCGCGACACTGTGGCTCACGGCGGCCGTCGGCGTCGCCGTGGGCCTGCACTCCTGGACACCGGCCGTCGCCGCGACGGCCATCACCGTCGTCGTCCTGCGCGTGGTCAAACGGGCCGAGGAACGTGTCTCCGTCGTCCACCCCACCGTCCTGCTCACCGCGGACCTCGCGCCCGGCACGAGCCCGGACGACATCGCCGGAGCCATCGAGGAGCGACTGCCGGGATCGCGCACCATGAAGGTGACCGCGTCGGCCTCCGAGGTCAGCCTGCAGATGCTGGTGCGCCCCGGCCCCGAGGAGACCCTGGCCGAACTGAGCGGGCGGCTCCTCGCCATCGAGGGACTGACCGGCGTCAGCCTCGGCGGCGAGTGACCGAGGCGCCGCCCGCGCCCGGCCCCGGGAAGGTACGGCCGCCCGTTCTCACCGCCGTCGGGTGCCGAAGATCGAGCGGGAGATCTCGCGGCCCAGCTGCGTACCCATCGACCGTGCCAGGGACTTGAAGATTGGGCTGCCGACCACCTGGTCCACGAGTGAGGCGTCGGACCGCGCTCGGCCGCCGCCGTCGCGTGCGGCCGCCCGAGCCTGCTTCTCTTCCTGGGCGGCCCGCTGCTCCTGCTGTTGCCGCGCCTGCGACTCGGCCTCCCGCGCGGTGAGTTTCTCGTACGCGGACTCCTCGTCCACGGCGTGCGCGTAGCGCGCGTACAGCGGCGACGTCCTGACCGCCCGGTCGAGGGTGTCCTCCTCCAGCGGGCCCATCAGCGACTCGGGCGCGCGCAGCCGTGTCGCCGCGACCGGCGTGGGCGCGCCCTTCTCGCTGAGCACGGTCACCACGGCCTCACCGGTGCCGAGTCCTGTGAGGGTCTCCTCCAGGTCGTACGGCGAGTCGGGGAAGGTCTTCACGGTGGCGCGCAGCGCCTTCTGGTCGTCGGGGGTGAAGGCGCGCAGCGCGTGCTGCACCCGGTTGCCGAGTTGCCCGAGGACGTCGGCGGGCACGTCCTTGGGGGTCTGTGTCACGAAGAAGATGCCGACGCCCTTGGAGCGGATGAGGCGTACGGTCTGGGTGATCGACTCCAGGAACGCCTTTCCGGCCCCGTCGAACAGCAGATGTGCCTCGTCGAAGAAGAACACCAGCTTGGGCTTGTCCAGGTCACCGGCCTCGGGCAGGGTGTTGAACAGGTCGGCGAGCAGCCACATCAGGAACGTCGAGAACAGCTGTGGCTTGTCCCGCACGGCGGGTAGTTCGAGCACCGAGATCTGCCCACGCCCGTCGGGGGCGGTGCGCAGGAACTCGCTCACGTCGAACTCGGGTCTGCCGAAGAACGGTTCCATGCCCTGGGCCTCGAAAGTGGTCAGGGAGCGCAGGATGACGCCGGCGGTGGCGCTGGACAGGCCGCCGATGTTCTTCAGCTCCGCCTTGCCCTCGTCGGAGACGAGGAAGCCGACGACGGCCTTGAGGTCCTTGATGTCGTCGAGTTCGAGGCCCTTTTGGTCCGCGTAGTGGAAGATCAGGCCGAGCGACTGCTCCTGTGTCCGGTTGAGCTGGAGGACCTTGGAGAGCAGTACGGGTCCGAAGCTGGTGGTCGTGGCCCGCACCGGGATGCCGGTACCGATGCCGCCGAGCGCGTAGAACTCGCACGGGAAGCCCGTGGCGGTCCACTGCTGGCCCACGTCGGCGGCGCGCTCGCGCACCTTGCCGTTCTCTTCGCCGGGCGCCGCGACCCCGGAGACGTCGCCCTTGATGTCGGCGAGGAAGACGGGCACGCCCTGCGCCGACAGCTGCTCGGCGATGAGCTGTAGCGTCTTGGTCTTGCCGGTGCCGGTCGCACCGGCCACGAGGCCGTGCCGGTTCAGCATCGACAGGGGAATGCGGATGCGGGCGTCCGGGAGGCACTGCTCGTTCCAGAGCAGCGCGCCCAGGTCCAGGGCCTCGCCGCTGAACGCGTACCCGGAGGCGATCTCCAGCGCCTCCCGCGGCAGCGCGGCGGCGCCGGTCCCCGCTTCGGAGCCGGGGGCCTGGGCGGGCGGTGTCGCGGCGGGCGGTGTCGCGAAGTGGCTCTCGGTCATCTCGGGGCCTCTGTTCCCGCTCGGGCGGCGTCGTCAGCCGGTTCGGCGAACCGTCGTGCCCTGGTCGGGGCACCGATGCCCAGCCTCGCACCGCGCCGCCGCGACTGCGCCCGGAGAACGTTGCGCGGTACGCCTCCCGTGTGATCGGCGGGCGTGCGGGAGACGTACGCGAACGGCGCCGGTCACGGTCGTCCGCGTACCTGCGGCGGATCCGGCCGTGGACGTACGTCGGCCGTGACGTGAGAAATCGCCTCGCGGGTCCGCGATCCCGTCAGTCGACGCGCCGCCCGGCTCGCAGGACGCTCAGGCAGCGGCGGGGTACCCGGTCGCCCATCCTCGTGCGGACGCGCTCGGCGACCGCGTCGAGCAGGGCCTCGCGGATGTCGTGGTCGAGCCTGAGATACGGGGACTGCGAGCGCAGGAGATCGGCGAAGGCGGTCCCGTCGAGCCACTGGACGGTCGGACACCAGCGGACCACCGTCGGGCCGAACAGCTCTTCTGGGTCCTCCACCGCGCCCCAGCCCGCGTCGCAGGCGCGCACCTCGTCCTCCAGCGGCGGATGACCCCAGTCGGGGTTTTCGGGGCTGTACCGCTCGTGGAGATCGGCGGTCTCGGCGTAGACCTCCGGCTCCCCCGGACGGCGTACGACGACATGGCCGAGCAGCGCCGCCCAGCCGCCGGGTCGGAGCACGTCGTGCGCCCGGCGCCAGCCGACGGACGGGTCGACCCAGTGCCACGACGAGGCGGCCACGAGGACGTCGAAGCGACGACCGCGGTCGTCCCACTCCTCGAACGCCGCCGTCTCGACGGCGACCTCGCGCACAGCACCGAGTCTGCGGCGGGCGAGCGCGGCCATCCGCGCGCCCGGTTCGAGGGCCGTCACCGAGCAGCCGAGCGCGGCCAGCTGGCCCGTCGCCTGACCCGTGCCGCACCCCACCTCCAGCACCGACGCCCCCTCGCCGACGCCCGTGACGGCGGCGAGGTCCGCGAAGAGCGCGTCCGGGTAACCGGGCCGCACCCGGTCGTAGAGCTCCGCCACCTCGTCGAAGAGCCGTCCGACGGCGTACCGGTCCGGCCGGGGCTGGGGATGCCGCGTCATGGTGTGCCAAAGTAGCCGTTCACCCGGAGGGCAGGAACGACCCGGCATGAAAGACGGCATGAGGACAGTGGCGGAAGTCGACGCCTTCGTGGCCGCGGCGCACGCGGGAGGGGTCGACAAGATCGGCGTGCCCTACGTGGCGCACGTGCGGGCGGTGGCGGCGGGGCTCGCGCCGTTCGGCCCGCGTCTTCAGATGGCCGGCCTGCTGCACGACGTCATCGAGGACACGGCGTGGACGGCGCGGCAGCTGCGGGCCGAGGGGGTCCCCGCACAGGTCGTCGAGATCGTCGAGCGTGTCACCAACCAGCCCGGCACGCCCTACGAGGAGAAGATCCGGCGCATCTCCACGTGCCGCGACGCGACGCTCGTCAAGATCGCCGACAACGCGCACAACAGCCGCGCCGACCGGTCGGCGCGGCTGCCGCGGGAGCAACGGGCCCGGCTGGCCGCCAAGTACCGTGCCGCGCGGGACGTCCTGTGGGCGGCGGTGGGCCGGGACGAGACCGAGGCCATCGTCTCCCTGGTCAATCCCCTGCTCCTGGCGGAACTCCGCTGACCCGCGGCACGGGCTGCACGGGCCACGGCCTCAAGCCTCTCAGGAGGCCGCCGGACGTCTAGGACGTGCTTCGCGAGTCTCGGTGAATCGGCCGGTCGCCCCCCGTCAGCGGCGCGCCCGTCCCGCCTCGGCGCAGCGCCACGATCTCCGCCCCGATGGACAGCGCCGTCTCCTGAGGGGTCCGGCCGCCCAGGTCGAGGCCGATGGGCGAACGCAGGCGGGACAGTTCACGCTCCGTCAGGCCCGCCGCGCGCAGCCGGCTCAGCCGGTCCTCGTGCGTGCGGCGCGAGCCCATCGCCCCGACGAACGCCGCCGGGCGGCGCAGGGCCACCTCCAGGAGCGGCACGTCGAACTTGGCGTCATGGGTCAGCACGCAGAGCGCCGTGCGCTCGTCCGTGTCCGTGCCGCGCAGATAGCGGTCCGGCCAGTCGACGACCACCTCGTCCGCCTCCGGGAACCGGGCAGGCGTGGCGAAGACGGGCCGCGCGTCGCACAACGTGACGTGGAAGCCGAGGAGTTTGCCGACCCGGACCAGCGCGCCCGCGAAGTCCACCGCGCCGAACACGATCATGCGCGCGGGCGGCACGCTGGACTCCACGAACAGGGTGACGTCCCCGCCGCAGCGCGCCGAACTCTCCGGCACCTCGCACACCCCGGTGCGGCCGAGGTCGAGCAGGGCGCGGGCCTGCGCCGCCAGTCCCGCGTCGTCCGGGGAGCCGAGGGCCCCCTCGTACGTGCCGTCCGTGCGCACCAGCAACACGCCGTCGGCCCGGGTCAGTTCGGACGGTCCGGCCAGGACGCGGACGAGCGCCACCGGTTCGCCGCGCTCGGCGAGCGCGAGCGCCCGCTCGGCCGTGGTGCGCGCCCGCGTGTCCCGCGGCACCGGGACCACGACCACCTCGACGCTTCCGCCGCAGGTCAGCCCGACCGCGAAGGCGTCGTCGTCGCTG
Organism: Streptomyces beihaiensis; assembly: GCF_026274175.1. GTDB lineage: Bacteria > Actinomycetota > Actinomycetes > Streptomycetales > Streptomycetaceae > Streptomyces > Streptomyces beihaiensis. The sequence continues at coordinate 70,314 of NZ_JAPHNL010000277.1, read as the reverse complement.
TAGCCGAAGCGTTCGCGCCGCACCCGGCCGTCCTCCAGGGACTGCCGGCACAGCTCGTACACCGCCCCTTCGACGCAGCCGCCGGACACGGAGCCGATGACCTCACCCTCGGCGTCGACGGCGAGGGCCGCGCCCGGGGGCCGGGGGGCGCTGCCGCTCACCGAGACGACGGTGGCGACGGCGAACTCCCGGCCCTGGGCGGCCCACCGGCCGAGCTCGACGGCCAGGTCAAGCATCCGTACGGTCCCCGCGGTCCGGCGCCTGGGCGTCGCCCTCGGCGAGCAGCACGCGGTCGGGCCTGATCGGCAGATCGCGGTGGCGTACGCCGGTCGCGTGCCACACGGCGTTGGCGATGGCGGCGGCCGTGCCGACGATGCCGATCTCGCCGACGCCCTTGATGCCGATCGGGTCGTCCGGGTCGACCTCGCCCAGCCAGTCGGCCTCGATGACCGGCACGTCGGCGTTGGCGGCGAAGTGGTAGCCCGCGAAGTCGGCGCCGACATGTCCGCCGGTCTCCTGGTCGCGGACGGCCTCCTCGTGCAGTGCCATCGAGATGCCCCACGTCATGCCGCCGACGAGCTGGCTGCGTGTGGTGAGCGGGTTGACGATGCGGCCCGCGTCGAAGACGCCGAGCAGCCGCCGCACCCGCACCTCGCCCGTCGTCACGTCCACGGCGGCCTCCGCGAACTGCGCGCCGTACGAGTAACGCTCCTTCTGCGCGAGCGAGGCCACCAGGTCGGCGGTGTTCACGCGCGCGGTGACGCCCTCAGCGGGGATGTCGGTGAGCAGCGCGACGCGCTCGCGCAGCTCCCGGGAGGCGGCGATGACGGCCCAGCCCCACGACCGGGTGCCCATGGAGCCGCCCGAGACCCACGCGGGCCCGAAGTCGCTGTCGGCGATGCGCACCCGCACCCGCTCCGGCGTGGTCCCCAGCTCGTCCGCGGCGATCTGGGTCAGTGCCGTACGGGCGCCGGTGCCGACGTCGGCCGCGGTGATCCGCACGGTGTACGTGCCGTCGGCCTCGGCGGTGACGGAGGCCGTGGAGGGGGCGACACCCGAGGGGAACGCGCAGGCGGCGACGCCGGTGCCGAGCAGCCACCTGCCCTCGCGGCGGGTGCGCGGGCGCGGGTCGCGGCCGGCCCATCCGAAGCGGCGGGCGCCCTCCTCGTAGCAGGCGAGCAGGTTGCGTCCGGCGAAGGGCAGCCCGGAGACGGGGCCCACGTCGGGTTCGTTGCGCACGCGCAGCGCGATCGGGTCGATGCCGAGCCGCTCGGCGAGTTCGTCGAGCGCGGACTCCACGGCGAACGAGCCCGGTGCCTCGCCCGGCGCGCGCAGGAACGTCGGCGTGGGGATGTCAAGGCGGGTGACGGTGTTGACGGTGCGGTGGGCGTCGGCCTCGTACAGCACACGCCCGTACAGGGCGCTGTTCTCGATGAACTCCCGGACCGTCGACGTGCTGCACTGCGCCACGTGCTCGAAGGCGCGCAGCCGCCCGTCGGGCTCGGCGCCGAGCCGCACCCGCTGGGCGGTGGGGCTGCGGTATCCGGTGATCGCGAACACCTGACGACGGGTCAGCGCCACCCGGACGGGCCGCTGCAGTTCGGTCGCGGCCATCACCGCCGCCACGTGGTGCGGGCGTACGCCCTTGGAGCCGAAGGCGCCGCCGACGTGCTCGGAGCGCACGCGGACCGCCGACAGGTCGAGCGAGAAGAGCTTGGCGAGCTCGTCGGCGACCCACATGCTGCCCTGGTTGGAGTCGACGAGTTCGAGCCGCCCCGCGTCCCAGCGGGCGGTCGCGGCGTGCGGTTCCATGGCGCTGTGGTGCTGCTCGGGCGTGGTGTAGCGGGCGTCGACGACCACCGCGGACGCGGCGAGTTCGGCCTCCACGTCGCCCTTGCTCACCTCGGCGTTCTCCGGGGTGTAGGTGCCGGGCCGGTCGGCGTGGAAGGCGGTGTCGTGCGGCTGCGTCTCGTACGTGACGTCGAGCGCCTCGGCCGCCTCCCTGGCCTGCTCGGAGGTCTCCGCCACGACGAGGGCCACCGGCCAGCCCACGTGCGGGATCCGGTCGCTCTGGAAGACGCCGAGGGTCGGGTCGGCGGGGCCCAGCTGGCCGACGTAGTCGGTGTTCACGCGTGGCGCGTTGCCGTGGTGGACGACGGTGAGGACGCCGGGCATCGCGAGCGCGCTCTCCGTGTCGATCGCGTGGACGCGGCCGCGTGCGACGGTCGACAGGACCATCCATCCGTGGGCGAGGTCGGTGAACGGCAACTCGCTCGCGTAGCGTGCGGAGCCGGTGACCTTCTCGACGCCCTCGACGCGGGAGCGCGCCGTGCCGACCGCGCCGGTCGTGGTCGCGGCGGGCGGGGTGGGCGCGGTGGGCGCGGTCGTCATCGGCGGGCCTCCTGCTCCAGTTCGGTCAGCTGTGCCACGACGAGGTTGCGCATCAGTGGCACCTTGTACGCGTTGTCCCTGAGCGTCTCGGCGGCGGCGAGTTCGGCGTCGGCCGCGGCGGCGTACGCGTCGCCGTCCGCGGGACCGCCGATCAGCGCCCGCTCGGCGGCGCGGGCGCGCCAGGGCCGGGACGCTACGGCGCCGAAGGCGAGGCGCGCGTCCCGCACGATCCCGTCCTCGACGTCGAGCGCGGCGGTCAGCGAGCCGATCGCGAACGCGTAGGAGGCGCGCTCGCGCACCTTGCGGTAGCGGGAGTGGGCGGCGACGGGCGCGGGCGGCAGCGTGACGCCGGTGATGAGCGCGCCGGGCGGCAGCGCGGTCTCCAGGTGCGGAGTGTCGCCGACGGGGAGGTAGAACGCGTCGAGTGCCAGCTCTCCCTCGCGGGGGGTGCCCCCCGGTCCGTCCGCGGTCTCGTAGTGCACGACGGCGTCGAAGGCGGCCAGTGCGACCCCCATGTCGGAGGGGTGCACGGCCACGCAGTGCCGGCTCGCGCCGAAGAGCGCGGCGTTGCGGTGCTCGCCCTCGACGGCGGGGCAGCCGCTGCCCGGGTTCCGCTTGTTGCACGCCTTGGTGACGTCGGTGAAGTAGCCGCAGCGGGTGCGCTGCAGGAGGTTGCCGCCGACGGTCGCCATGTTGCGCAGCTGCCCGGAGGCCCCGGCGAGCACGGCCTGCGCGAGAGCCGGGTAGCGGCGTCGCACGTCGGGGTGGGCGGCGAGATCGCTGTTGGTGACGGTGGCGCCGATGCGCAGTCCGCCGCCGGGCGTCGGCTCGATGCGGTCGAGCGGCAGGTCCCGTACGTCGACGAGGCGCGCGGGGCGCTCCACGCCGGACTTCATCAGGTCGACGAGGTTGGTGCCGCCGCCGAGGAACCGGGCGTCGGGGTCGGCGCCGAGCGCGGCCACGGCGTCCGGCACGTCGAGGACCTTCTGGTAGCCGAACTCCCTCACGCCACCTGCTCCTTCGTGTCGTGCGAGTCGTGCGAGTGCGAGTCCTGGGCGGCGGCGTCGGCGCTCTCGGCGGCCGCCGCGACGGCTCGTACGATCGACACGTACGCGCCGCACCGGCACAGGTTGCCGCTCATCCGTTCCCTGATCTCCTCGGGCGTCAGCGGGGGTGGCCCTGCCTCGGGCCGTACGTCGTCGGTGACGGCGCTGGGCCAGCCCGCCGCGTGCTCCTCCAGGACACCGAGGGCCGAGCAGATCTGGCCCGGCGTGCAGTAGCCGCACTGGAAACCGTCGAGGTCGAGGAACGCCTGCTGCACCGGGTGGAGCTCGTCGCCCTCGGCGACTCCCTCGACGGTGGTGATCTCACGTCCTTCGGCGGCGACGGCGAGTTGCAGGCAGGAGACGGTCCTGCGTCCGTCGACCAGGACCGTGCAGGCGCCGCACTGCCCCTGGTCGCACCCCTTCTTCGTGCCGGTGAGGTCGAGCCGCTCGCGCAGGGCGTCGAGCAGGGTGGTGCGGTGGTCGACTGGCAGCGTGTACTTCTCTCCGTTGATGTGCAAAGTGATGGCGCTGTGCGTCGACAGGGGCGCTGGGGCCATGAACAGCCTTCTTTCCGGTGACTGGCTCTGCCGCGACGGGGGACAGGACGGTACGAGCCGGATGACGCGGGGACTCGGGACGACAGTACGGATCGGAAACGGTGCCGGTACCGATGCGGCGTCCGGCGCGGCACGCCACTATCGTGAACCCCGAAGTGGACACACGTCCGCTCTACCGCTCATGACGCTAGTGGACAACTGTCCGCACAGCAAGGTTATTTGTCCACGACGGCCGGAGGAGGACGCGTGCACCCGGACAGACAGGCCGCGCTGCGTTCGGACGCGCGACGCAACCGGGAGCGCATTCTGGAGGTGGCCCTGGCGGAGCTGACCCGCTGCGCCGACACCCCGCTGAGCACCATCGCCAAGAAGGCCGGCGTCGGGCAGGGCACCTTCTACCGGAACTTCCCGTGCCGCGAGGAGCTGGTCCTCCAGGTCTACCGGCGTGAGGTGGAGCAGGTCGCCGAGGCCGCCGCTCAGCTGCTGCGCGACACGCAGCCCGAGGCGGCGCTGCGCGCGTGGATGGACCGGCTCGCCCGGTACGCGATGGCCAAGGCGGGCCTCGTGGACGCACTGCGCGAGGCGACCAGCGCACGCGGGGGCTCCCTGCGCAGCCTCGCGCACGACGCCCTGACCGGGGCCGTCGGACTGCTCCTGGAGGCCAACGAACGGGCGGGCACGATCCGCCCCGGCGTCACACCGGACGACTTCATGCTGGCGATCGCCGGTCTGTGGCAGCTCGATCCCGGCAGCGACTGGGAATCGCGCGCGAACCGTCTGCTGAACCTGGTGATGGACGGGCTGCGGGCCGGGGCCCCGGCCACGCGCGACGACCTGGCCTGACGGGCCGCCGCCACCGGCTAGGAGCGCTTGCGGGGCTTGCGCTTGCCGCCCGCCCCCTGCTTGCCGGCACGCTTCGCGCCGCCGCTCGGCTTGGCGCCGCCGGTCGGCTTCGCACGGGAGGCGCCGCCCTTGGATCCGGCGCTCGTCCTGGCGCGGCCCTGTTGTGCGCGGTCACGTCCGTCGCGGTCACGTCCGGCGTGTTCGCGGTCCTGCTCGGGACAGGCGCGGCCACGGGTGCTGTTGACCGTGCGGCCGCGTACGACGCCGATGAAGTCGTCGACCCGGTCGGTGGTGCGTTCCTCGGGCCAGGCGAGCACGATGCCCGACCGCGGGACATCGGTCACGGTCCGGTAGGTGAGGTCGCGACGGTGGTGCAGCCGGGCGAGCGACTGCGGCACGACGAGCAGGCCCACCCCCGCGGCGACCAGCTCGATCGCGTCGGCGGTGGTCGCGGGGCGCTCGAAGGCGGGCCGGCCCGGCGGGCACTCCCAGTCCAGGACGTCGTCGAGCGGGTGCTGCACGATCTCGTCGGCGAGGTCGGCGGCCGTGACCTCGTCGGCGGCGGTGACCAGGTGGTCCTTGGGCACGATCACGACCGTGGTCTCGGTGTACAGCGGGATGGCGCTGAAGTACGTACGGTCCACGGGCCCGCGCACCAGACCGGCGTCCGCGTCCCCGCGGCGCAGCAGCTCGGCGGCGTCCTCGGCGGCCACCGGCACGAGTTCCAGCGGGACGTCGGGGTAGCGCTCGCGCCAGATCCGCACCCACTTGGCGGGGGTCGCCCCGGGGACGTACGCGAGCCGGAACGGGGATGGTGCGGGGGATGCCGACGTGCCTGTCACCCCGCAAGGCTACCCGCCGCGGTCGGGGCCGCCCGCCACGCTGGATACCCTTGACCTCATGAAGTCGCACCAGACCACCCAGACCATGAAGCCCGCGACCGCGGCGAAGAAGCTGGGTGTGTACCTCGAGGCCACCCCCGCCGAGTTCCAGGAGGGCGTCGTCTCGCGCGCCGAGCTGAACGCCCTGCAGGCCGACCCGCCGCAGTGGCTGCGCGACCTGCGGGCGAGCGGCCCGCACCCGCGGCCGGTCGTCGCGGCGAAGCTGGGCGTCTCCATCGCGGGTCTGGCCCGCGGCGGTGTCACCGAGGCGCTGACCACGGAGCAGATCGAGGCGCTCAAGGACGAGAACCCGGGCTGGCTGCGAAAGGAGCGGGCCACGCAGGCCGAGGTCCGCAAGGAAAGCGTCCGGATCAAGAAGAAGCACGCCGAAGAGGCCGACCGCCGCGCCCGGCACGACTGACATGGGTTCCCCGCACGAGACCCCGCGAGCCGGTCGGCGGGCGGTGGCGGTGGCGGTGCGCCCGGCCCTCTCCGACGATCTCGGCGGTGTCCTCGCCATCCGCAACCACGCCGTCGAGCACGGCACCGCCCTGTGGACCGACACCCCGCACTCCCCCGCCGAGGGCGCGGCCTGGCTCGCCGGGCATCTGGCGCGCGGATCCGCCTACGTGGCCGACCACGACGGCGAGATCGTCGGCTTCGGCGTCTACGGTCCGTGGAAGTCGTACTCGGGTTTCCGGCACACGGTCGAGAACTCGGTCTACGTCGCCGACGGCCATCACGGCCGGGGCATCGGCTCCGCGCTGCTCGGCGCCCTCGTGGCGTCCGCACGGGAGGCGGGGCTGCATGTCATGGTCGCGGGCATCGAGTCCGGCAACACCGCGTCGGTCCGGCTCCACGAGCGGCACGGCTTCGAGGTGGCGGGCACGGTGCGCGAGGTCGGCACGAAGTTCGGCCGCTGGCTCGATCTCACGCTGATGCGGCTGCCGTTGGGCGACGGCCTGCCGGGCTGACCCGCCGGGGGCCGTGCCCCAGCATTTCGGAAAAGCCCCCGCCGGGCACCGTGTCGGCGGTCCATGATGGGCCGATGACGACGACGTCCCGCGCCCGCTCCTTCGACCGGGCGGCCGCCCGGTACGCCGCCGGCCGGCCCTCCTACCCGGCGTCCGTCCTCGATGCGGTCGAGGAGGCGTGCGGGCGCACGCTCGCGGGGCTGCGGGCCGTCGACGTCGGTGCCGGGACCGGGATCGCCAGCACCCTGCTGCGCGGGCGCGGCGCCGACGTGCTCGCCGTGGAGCCCGGTGACGGCATGGCCGCCGAGTTCCGCAGGACACTGCCCGGCGTGCCGCTGGTGCGCGGCGACGGCAACGCGCTGCCGCTCGCCACCGGCAGCGCCGACCTCATCACGTACGCCCAGTCCTGGCACTGGACGGACACCGCCCGCGCGGTGCCCGAGGCGCTGCGGGTGCTGCGGCCGGGCGGGGTGCTCGCGCTGTGGTGGAACACGGGCGCGCCGAACGTGCCGTGGCTGCTCGAACAGGACGAGCGCATCGCCGATCTCTGCGGGATCGAACCCGAGGACCGCCCGCACCCCGACGCCGTGCGCGCCCTGCGCCTCGCCGGCCTGGAGGGCCTGTCGGCCGACCGGAGGCTGCTGCCCTGGAGCCGGAGCGTCGACATCGACACCCACCTGGACAACATCACCAGCCACTCCGTGTTCCTGGTGCTCGACGACCCCGGCCGCGTGCGGGCCTTTCGCGACGCGGAGCGTGCGCTGCTCGCCGGGCTCTTCCCCGACGGGCGGGTGGAGGAGGCGTACCTGGTGGATCTGCTGACCGTGGTCCGTCCTTAGGGCCCGCTCCCGCGGTGCCTGCTGAGGCGCCCGTCACAGCTGGCGGTTGGGCCAGTCCAGGAGGCGGGCGCCGATCACGGCGGTCTGCAGGGTGTAGCGGTGGATCGGGTCGGACGGGTCGGCGCCGGTCAGCTTGTGGATGCGTTCCAGGCGGTACGTCATCGCGCGCACGCTCAGCGCGAGGCGGCGGGCGGCCTCCGCGGCGACGCAGCCCGAGTCGAAGTAGGCGGAGAGCGTGTCGATGAGCGGCTCGGCGCCGCCGCGGGCGCGCTGCAGCGGCCCGAGCGTGGTGCGCACCAGGTCGGCCATGGCCTGCCGGTCGCGGGTGAGCACGGGATAGACGAGCAGGTCGGCGGCGCGCAGCACCGGTTCGTCCAGTTCGAGCCGCTCGGCGAGTTCGAGGGTGCTCAGCGCCTCCTCGTAGGACTGGACGACGCCGCCGGGGCCCTGCTGGGCGCGGCCGATGGCCACGTGGCCGCCGTCGGTGGCGGCGTAGGCGTGCTTGGCGAAGAAGGCGAGGACCTCGTCCTGGTCGCCGGGGGCCACGCAGACGAGACGCCCGTCCTTGGTGGTGAGCAGGATGCTGCGGTCGCCGAACCGGGTGATCATCGCGCGCTCGACGCTGCGCGGCGCCGGGTCGCCCTCCTCGTACGCGCGCGCTCCCTCGGCGACCGCGACGGCGTGCTCGTGGGACAGGCGCAGGCCGAACCGCTCGGCGCGCTCGACGAGGCGGCCCAGGTCGCTGCGGCCGTAGAGCAGGTCGTCGATGAACTCGCGGCGGGCCGCCTCCTCCTGCCGCACGGCGAGCCGCTGTGCCCGTTCGTATCCCTCGGCGAAGGCGTCTATGGCCTGTTCGACCGCGGCGAGGACGCTGGTGGGCGAGGTGGCGGCGGTCGGCCAGTGGGCGCGGGTCTCGGCGAGGTGCGCGCCGACGAGGGCGCGCAGGCCGAGCCCGGACTCGGCGGCCCGTTCGCCGAGGGCGCGGCGCGAGTCGAGTTCGTCGCGGGTCAGACGGCGTCCGGTCGCGCAGGCGTCGGTGAGCAGTCCCGCGTATCCGGCCACGTACTCCTCGGCCATCGCCTGTTCCCGCCCGCTCATCGCGACCCCCGTGCTCCTGCCCGGCCCCCTGCCGGCTCCCTGACGTCTGACGGATTCCTGGCGTCTTTCTATCGCACGTGGGGCGGACGGCGGCGGGCGGGTCGGGGTTCGGCTGCCGGGGCCCGGCAGCGGGAACGGGTCGCGGGGCCGTCCGGTCCGGGGTCGGCGGTGGTCCGTGTCGCTCGCGAGGGGCCGGGATTCGGGGTTGGCGCACCAGGATGTTCGGCCCCTTCGCCGGGTCTCCGTGTGGAGACCCGGCGGTGAGGCCCCTCCCCCGCTCCCCCGTGGTGCCGTTCCATCATCAGGGAGCGGCGGGTGCGCGCGCACTGCCGGAATCCGGCAGTCTTGTCGCGTCTTTGATGCCGCGGTGACGCGCGGTCGGCTCAGCGGCGCGCGAAAACGACACCGCGAAGATCCACGACCGCGGGACCGGCGGGGCGGCGCACGGCATGCTTGTCCTTGTGGTTTCGTTTCCCTCTCAGTCTCAACAGGCCGACCGCACCCGCGAGATGATCGTCTGCGGGGACGACGCGCTCGCCGAACGTCTCGCGGTGGAGCTGCGCGAGGTCTACCGCACGCGCGTGACGCTTCTCGTGCCGCAGGCCCGCCCGCCGTCCGGGCTGCGCGTCGCCGCGAGTGAGACGACGCTGGCCGCGACGCTGCTCGGCCGCGTGCAGGCCGTGGTGAACCGTGCGGCGGCCCCCAACCCCAGTGGCGACACCGGGTCCTTGGCGGGCCTCGCGACGCCGCGCGTGATCGAGGCCCCGGAACTGGACGAGGAGGCGCTGACGGAGGCGGGCGTGGAGCGCGCGGACGCGCTGGCGCTGGTGCACGACGACGACCAGACCAACATCCGTGCCGCCCTCGCCGCCCGCCGTCTCAACCCGCGCCTGCGGCTGGTCATCCGGCTCTACGACCGCAAGCTGGGCCAGCATCTGGCGGATCTGCTCGACCAGGCGGCGGCGCTCGCCTCGCCCGGACTCGACGCCGAGACGCTCGACACGTCGACCACGGTGCTCTCCGACGCGGACACGGCGGCGCCCGCCCTGGCCGCCGCCGCGCTCACCGGCACCAGCAAGGTGGTGCGGGCGGACGGACTGCTGCTGCGGGCCGTCGAACGGACACCTCCGGGGCGTGACCGGCTCACCGATCCGGGGCTGTGCACGCTCGCCCTGCTGTCGGCGACGAGCAGCGACCCGGCGGGCGAGGACGGTTCGGAGGCCACTGGGCAGGAGGGGCCCCAACTGCTGCCCGACGACCGGACGGTGGCCGCGGCGACGGGGCGCGGCACCATGGTCCTGGAGGACATCACGCACGCCGTGCCCGCGCGGCCGCGGCGACGGCTGCTCGCGGGCGGCCGGCTGCCGCTCGGTTCACTGTTCTCGCGGCAGCTGCGCTGGAGCCTGTTCGGTCTGACCGTCTGCGTCTTCGGTCTCGCGGTGGCGTCCTGGCTGACCGATCCCGGGCTGTCCCCCGTGCACGCCGGGTATCTCACGCTGCTCGACCTGTTCGCCATCGACGACCCGGCGATCGGCGAGCCGGTCGCCCGCAAGGTGCTCCAGCTCCTGTCCGGGTTCGCCGGTCTGCTGCTCCTTCCCGTGCTGCTCGCCGCCGTTCTGGAGGCCCTCGGCACGTTTCGCAGCGCGTCCACGCTGCGGCGGCCGCCGCGTGGGCTCTCCGGTCACGTCGTGCTGCTCGGGCTCGGGAAGGTCGGCACCAGGGTGCTCGCGCAACTGGCCGAACTCGACATTCCCGTGGTGTGCGTGGAGGAGGACCCGGAGGCACGCGGCATACCGCTCGCCCGTCAGCTGCGCGTGCCCGTGGTGCTCGGCGACGTCACCGACGAGGGCGTCCTGGAGGCGGCCAAGATCCACCGGGCGCACGCACTGCTCGCGCTCACCAGCCACGACACCACCAATCTGGAGGCGGCGCTCGCCGCGCGCACCGTCAAGCCGCACGTGCGGGTGGCGCTGCGGCTGTACGACGACGCGTTCGCCGCCGCGGTGTACCGGACGCTGCGGGCCGCCCATCCGGGAGCGCTGACCCGAAGCCGCAGCGTGTCGACGCTGGCCGCGCCCGCGTTCGCCGGGGCGATGATGGGACGTCAGATCCTGGGCGCGGTGCCGATCGAGCGCAAGGTGCTGCTGTTCGCGGCGCTGGACGTGGCCGGTCACCCGCAGCTGGAGGGACGCACGGTCGCCGAGTCGTTCCGGCCGGGCGCCTGGCGGGTGCTCGCCCTCGACTCCACGGCCCCGGCCGAGCGCCGGCCCGACCTGTCGCTGTCGAACGGCCGTGGCGACGAGGATCCCGAGCAGCCCGCCGGCCTGGTGTGGAACCTGCACCCCGGGTATGTGCTGCGCCCCGTCGACCGGGTGGTGGTGGCCACGACCCGGCAGGGCCTGGCCGAGCTGCTCAGCCGCCCGGCCGGGGAGCCGACGCGGCAGCGCGGTTAGGTCCTGTCCTGCCGCATGAGCGCGCTTCGCGGGTCGGCGGCGCGGGTGATGGCCGCCTCGATGGCGGCGGCCCGGTCGGCGAGCAGGCCGAGCGCGGCGACGGCGCGGACGGCCGGGTCGTCGTCGGTGCCGCCGAGCCGCTGGTGGCGTACGTAGGACGCTTTCACCTCGGCCCACCGGTCGGCCTGCTCGGCGGTCAGCGTGGCGCGCAGCTCGGCGAGCTTGAGCAGATTGGCCTCGGCGGCCGTGGTGAGGGTCTGCGCCTCTGCGCGGTAGTGGTCGTCGATGACGGCGGCCCGTTCCGTGGCGTCCATCGCGGGGTCCAGCCGCTGGGCGATCTTGTTCATGTTGCGGTAGGAGCCCTGCAGCATGAACGGCGGCTCGGTGCGGGTCGCGTCGGCCTGGGCGGCGGAGGCGATGTAGGCGCCGTTGACGGCCAGTACGGTGTCGCGCGCTGCCAGCAGGTGCCGGAGCACCGCCGTGATGCGCTGCACCTCCTGGCCGCTGTAGGGGTGTTCGAGGTCGTCGGGGCGTGCCGTCGGGTCGTCGGCGGCGAGGCGGACGAGGACGTCGAGGTCGGCGCGGCCGCGCCCGGCGAGCGGGGCCAGGTCGGGCTGCGAGGTCAGGGCGTTCTCGACGAAGCTCAGCGCGAACGCGTCCTGTTTGCCGGTGAGCACGTCGCCGAGGTTCCACACGTCGGCCCGGTTGGCGAGCATGTCGGGGATGCGGAAGCGGGCGCCGGACTCGGTGTACGGGTTGCCGGCCATGCAGACCGCGAACCGCTTGCCGCGCAGGTCGAAGGTGCGCGGCGCGCCGTCGACGACGCCGTCGACGCGGCGGGTGGAGTCGCACAGCGGGATGAACCGCTGGAGGAGTTCGGGCGAGGTGTGCTGGATGTCGTCGAGGTAGAGGAGGGTGTTGTTGCCCGCGGCGAGCGCGAAGTTGATCTTTTCGAGTTCGCGGCGGGCGGTCGCGTCGGGTGCCTGGGCCGGGTCGAGGGAGGAGACCTGGTGGCCGAGGGCCGGTCCGTCGACCTTGACCAGGAGCAGACCGAGGCGTTCGGCGACGTACTCCATGAGCGTCGTCTTGCCGTAGCCGGGCGGCGAGAGAAGCAGCAGCAGGCCGCCGGTGTCGGCGCGCCTGTTCTCGCCCGCGGTGCCGATCTGGCGGGCCAGGCTGTCGCCGATCAGCGGCAGGTACGCCTCGTCGATGAGGCGGCTGCGGACGAACGACGCCATGGCGCGCGGCTTGAGGTCGTCGACGCGCAGCCGCTCGCGCTCCGCGGTCATGAGGGCGGTGCGGCGCTGCTGGTAGGCGCGGAAGGCGGGTACGGCTTGCGTGCGGAACTCCTCGGTGCGGGCGAGGAGTTCGTCGATGCGTACGGTCATCGTGCGGTCGCGGCCGATGCGCGGGTGGGCGCCGAGCAGGTCGCCGACGCTCGCCTCGACCCGGGCGGCCGAACCGTAGCGGGGCAGGTCCGGGCAGACTTCGGCGGCGACGGCCTCGGCGAGGTCACCGGCGTCGGGCTGCTGTCCGCCGGACGCGGCGTAGGCGCGGAGCCAGCCCTCGGCGAGCTGCCGGCGTGCGGCGAGGTCGCCGACGGCCGCGAGGTCGTCGTCGTAGGCCGAACTTCCGGTGGAGCGGCGGAACTTGTCGAGGAAGGTGCGGGTCGCCTCAGGCAGGACGAAGCCCTCGGGGCCGCTGGTGAGCTCTTCGAAGAGGTACGCGGCGGCGCGCGCCGCCGCCGTCTCGTCGGCAGCACCGGTCACCGGTGCCTGCGCGATGGCCGCCGCCATCTCCGCCTCCAACTCGGCGACGGCCGGGGCGAGTCCGTAGGTGTCGCGGGCCCGGGCGAGCGACGTGGCGCGCCGCCGCAGCCCCGCGCGCTGCTCGTCCGTGGTGGCGTGCGCCCAGAACAGCTGGGCGGCGGCGCGCGCGGCCGGCAGGTGGCGCAGCACTCCCGCCTCGGCGTGCAGCCGCAGCAGGGTCGCCAGGATCGCGGTGGCGTCGTGGTCGTGGACTCCGCGCTCGTACCCCTCGTCGTAGGAGTCCTGTGCGGCCTGCCGTACGAGCCCCGCCAGGTCGTCGGCGGCGGCGAGGGCGGTCGCGCCGTGTTCGGCGAGCAGCCGGGCGGCGAGGTGCTCGGCGCGGTAGACGTGCGGCGACTCGGAGGGCAGGTGCTGGTTCCAGTAGGGGCGGGTGTCGGCGAAGGCGGGGTCGGTGACGGGGGCGCGGTAGTCGGTTCCGGTGAGCGCGAAGGCGAGTCCTTCGCCGTCGGCGGCCGGGACCAGCGTCAGGTCGAACGGCTGGGTGTTGACGGCGAACCGGTGGGCGCCGAGGCGCACGGTGGTGCCGCTCGCGTCGTACAGGTCTGCGCGGTCGCGCAGGGCGCGGGCCGCCTCCTGGCGGGTGGCGGTGAGTTTCGCGGCCAGGTCGTCGGCGCGCACCTCGTCGCCCAGGGAGCGCAGTTCGTCGGCGACCGAGCGGACTTTCGCGGCCATCGGGTCGGAGGTGAAGAAGACGGCGACGGCGTCCGCGTCGGGCAGCGCCCTGGCACGGCGGGCGAGGGTGTCCAGGACCCGGGCGGCGGACGTGGCGAGCTGTTCGGTGCGGCGGGCGCGGGCGTCGAGGAGGGTCTGCTTGCGGGCGGCGAGCGTCTCGTGGATCTCGGTGCGCTGCGCGTCGAGGTGGGCGAGGAAGTCGTCGAACTCGCCGAACCGTGACTGTAGGTTCTCCACCTGGACGAGCAGCCGGGCGAGGTGGTCGTCGCAGGCGTCGGGCGTGTCGGCGGCAGCGAGGGCACCGGCGACGGCCTGCCCGAGCAGCGCGGTCTGCGCGGCGAACTCGGCGCGGCCCTCGTGGTCGGTCAGTTCGCGGCGGCGGGCGTCGAGTCCGGCGCGGACGCGGTTGACCGCGCCGAGCACATCGGCGATGTGTTCCAGGATGGCGGTGCGGACGGTGACGTCGGCGATGTCGAGGGCGCCGACGACGTCGGTGACGGTGCGCAGTTCGTCGGCGAGTTCGTCGAGCTGTGCGGCGATCTTGTCGGCGCCCGCGGCCGTCTCCGCCTGCTCGCACAGGTCGGCGAGTTCCGTCACGCGCTGCCGCTGCTGGGCGAAGGCGTCGTCGCGGGCGAGGAAGGCGACGGCGCGCTGCCCGAAGTGGGCGAGGTCGTCCTCGGCGCGGGCGGCGAGTTCCTCGACGCGTTCGACGTCGACGTACCTGAGGTCCTTGAGCGTGAGCAGGTGGCCTTGCGCGCGGCGCAGTTCGGTCAGGCCCGCCACCCACTGCCCGGCGTCGCGCGGCACCTCGCCGCGGAGCCTGCGTACGACGGCGGTGATGCGGGCGGCGGCCTCCTCCAGGGTGCGGGCGGCCTGTTCGGTCAGTTCGCGTACGGTCTCGAACTCCGCGACGATCTGCTCGGCCGTGGCCCGCAGCGCGCTCAACGGACCGTCCAGCGCGCCCGCTTCGGCGTCGGCCAGCCACGGGTGGCTGTCGGCGGCGCGTACGCATCCGGCGAGCAGCGCCGCGTAGCCCTCGCTGGTCGGGGTGGCGGTGGTGGCGGCGCGGGCGAGGGAGAGGCAGTCGGCGACGCCGCGCACCAGGTCGGCGTTGCCGATGCGGGCGAGGGCGCCCTCGCCGACGGGCTGGGCGGCCGCGTAGGTGTCGGTGACGTACGGGGAGTCGTAGCGCTGCACCGGGTGGACGCGGGCGGGTTCGGCCCCGGCGTCGGTGCGCAGCACGACGAGCGTGCCGTCGTCCAGGAGCGCGTGCCCCTGGCAGCCCAGCGGGGCGAGCGCCTCCTTGCGGATGGTGTTGTACGAGAGCAGCAGGTCGCGGCCTTCGGTGCGGTCGTGGAAGACGTAGAGGACGTCCTCGCCGTTGGGCGAGCGGACCGTCTGCTCGTGGGCGAGGCCCGCGGTGTCGATGTCGAAGGTCTTGTGGCCGCCCTCGGACAGGCAGTAGCCGCCGGGGAAGACGACGCCCTGCTCGTCGGGCAGGACGCGGCAGGCCCGGCCGATGCCGTCGAGGCGTACGACGTCGTGGGTGAGGGTGTGGTAGACGAGGTGGCGGTCGGCGCTCTCCTTGTAGGGGCGCACCCGCAGCAGCAGGAGGGAGCCGACCCGGGCGTAGGCGATGTCGGCGTCGGCGAGCGACTGCAGCGGCTCGTCGACGGGTTCGCTGTGGATGCCGTCGCCGGTCTCGGTGTCGTTCTCGGTCTTGACGGTGAGGCTGCCGCCGACGGTGGAGACGTAGATCTCTCCGTCGACGGCGACGTGCGGGTGGCGGCCCAGGACGTGGTCCTCGCGGCCGGTGGTGTGCCAGGTGACGTCGTGGGCGGGCGGCAGGACGTCGTCGCGGTCGCCGCGTGCGTCGAGGAAGCGGACGCCGCCGTCGGCGGTGAGCGCCCAGCGCAGGACGCGGATGTCGGTGGTCTTGTCGCCGGTCTGGAAGACGGCCAGCAACTTGCCGTCGACCAGGCGCAGTCGAAGCAGACGGGCTGCCTGGTAGTAGCGGTGCAGCGCGGTGAACTCGTGGACGAACGCCGGGTCGTCGAGCAGTCCGGGCACCGCGTCGTCGGGCAGCGGGTTCAGGTCGCGGTCGTAGAGGGCGAGCACGTCGCCGACCGCGGTGCGGGGCGCGCCGTCGGTGCGCGCGGTGTCGTGGCCGAGCAGCAGGTGTCCGCCGACGGCGGCCAGGTCGCGCGGGGTGGAGGGCCGTTCGGTGCGCAGCCGGTCGGTGCCGGCGAGCTCCAGGCGGGTGGAGGCGAACTCCTCGATGCGGCGGGCGTTCAGCTCCTCCGCGCCGCGGGCGAGGTCGGCGGCCTGCCGGGCGAGGCGGTCGCGCAGCAGTTCGTAGGTGCCGGTGGCGTCTTCTCGGCGGCCCGTTGCCATCGTCGTCCAGCGTCCTTTCCGGTCTTCACCGGGCGTGCTTCGTCAGTCGTGATGCGGCGGGCCGGGGCCCCCGACCCCCGTACGGCGGCCCCGGCGGTTGGTGGGCGGCTCAGCTCGCGGCGGAGCCGTTCAGCTCGGTGAGCCGCAGGTCGGCGAGGCCCAACTGGCCTGCCTTGTCGAGCAGTTCGCGGACCTGACCGGCCTGGTCGCCGCCCTTGTTCATGAGCTTCATGAGCAGGGCGGAGACGGTCAGGTTCTGTACGTCGGCCGTGGAGACCGAGCCGAGGATCTTGCCGATGTCCTCGGTGAAGTTCGCCGAGCCGTCAAGCCAGGGCCCGGCGAGGGCCTGTGCGGTCTCGGAGTTGTGCACGAAGGAGTCGATGCCCTTGCCGAGCGCGATGGAGCCCACCAGCCGGTCGAAGAAGACGGAGTCGCCGCCGACGATGTTGATGTCGGCGCCTTCCAGGCCGGTGGCGACGACGCTGGCCTGCGCCTCGGCGACCTGGCGCTGGACGTCGATCCCGGCGAGCCGGATCTCCTTCTCGGCCTGGAGCCGCAGCCGGTACTCCTCGTGTCCGCGGGATGCCTCGTCGAGCGCGGCCATCGCGGCGGCCTTCTTCGTGATGCCCTCGGCCTCCGCCTTGAGCTTCTCGGAGATGGCCGTGGCCTCGGCGAGTGCCTGTTCGCGGGCGCCCTGTGCCTCGGCGCGCATCCGGGCCTCGGTGGCCTCGGCCTCGGCGCGGCCGGTCTTCTCGATGACCTCGGCCTCCTTGTCGCGCACCTGGACCTCGGCGAGTCCGGCGGCGGCGGCCTCGGCGCGCAGCCCTTCGGCGAGCCGCACCTTGGCCTGGGCCTGGAGGTCGGAGGACTTGAGTTCGGCCTCGGCGAGGGTGAGCCGCTCCGCGGCCTTGTGGGTCGCGGCCTGCTCGGCGGCCTCCGCGGCCTTGATGTCCTTGACGAGCTTCTCCTGCGCCTCGGCCTCGGCGGCGATGATGACGGCCTGGCGGCCCCGCTCGGCCTCCTCGACCGCGCGCAGCTTCTTGATGGACTCCTCCTGCTCGGCGACCGTGCGGTCCACGGCGACGCGCTCGCGCACGACCTCGGCGATCTCGCGCCTCTCCGCCTCGACCTCCTTGTCGGCGGCGATCTTCGTGAGCGACGTCTCGCGTTCGCGGGCGATGACTTCGAGGAGGCGGTCCTTCTCGATGCGCTCGTTCTCGACGGCGATGACGCGCTCGCGGTTCTTCTGCGCGACCGCGACCTCGCGGGCCTGGTTCTCGCGCTGTACGCCGAGCTTCTCCTCGGTGGACAGGAACGCGGTCTGCGCGCGCAGCCGCTCCTCCTCCACCACTCGTGCCGTCTCGGCCTCCTCACGGGCCCGGACGGTGTCGATCTCGCGCTTCTGCTTGATCTCGGCGTCGGCCTGGCGGCGCTCCAGTTCGAGGATGGCCTCGCGGGCGTCGACGTTCTGCCGGGTGATCTCCTTCTCCTCGGTGCGCTGGTACTCGTTGGTGCGCACGTGCTCGACCGTGGTCAGTTCGGTGATCTTGCGGATGCCCTGGGCGTCGAGGACGTTGTCCGGGTCGAGCTGGCTGAGCGGCGTCTGCTCCAGGTAGTCGATCGCCGCGTCCTCGAGGTGGTAGCCGTTCAGGTCGACGCCGATGACCTCGATGATGCGAAAGCGCAGCTCCTCGCGCTTGGTGTAGAGGTCGGTGAAGTCGAGCTGCTTGCCGACGGTCTTCAGCGCCTCGGAGAACTTGGCGTGGAACAGTTCCTGGAGCGTGTCGCGGTCGCTGGCGCGCTGGGTGCCGACGGACTGGGCGACGCGGATGACGTCGTCGACGGTCTTGTTGACCTTGACGAAGAACGAGATGCGGATGTCGGCGCGGATGTTGTCCCGGCAGATCAGCCCGTCCTTGCCGGTCCGGGTGATCTCGATCGTCTTGACCGAGATGTCCATGACCTCTGCCTTGTGCAGCACCGGCAGGACGACCTGCCCGGTGAAGGTGACGTCCACCTTGCGCATCTTGGAGACGATCAGCGCCTTGCCCTGTTCGACCTTGCGGAACAATCGGGTGAAGACGAGCAGCAGTACGGCGGCGACGAGCAGGACGACGGCGACGGACACGCCGATGCCCACGGTGGTGGCATTCATGGTGAAGTCCTTTGACTCCAGGGGCGGTTGACGCCCCTCGGCGGAGGTGTGCGTAAGGGTGTACGAGGTGCGGGGGCGCGCCTGTCCGGCGCGCTAGGCGCTGCCGCCGGAGCGCGGTGCGGCGGATGCGGCGATCAGCGCGCGGGCGGCGGCCCAGCCGACGGCCGACGCGGCGCACAGCAGGGCGAGCTGGAGCGCGGCGTGCGCCACGCCGAGCACGCCACTGCGTTCGAGCAGCACCGCGCCGCCGACGCAGACCAGCCAGGCGACGGAGATCGCCAGGGTCAGCGCGACGGCGACGGGCGCTCCCCCGAGCCCGGCCGCGCGCAGGTCGATGTCCGCGTCGAAGGTGTGCCGGTCGGCCGCGCCCACGGCCACGAGCAGCCAGAAGCCGACGGCGACGACGAGTGCGGAGCTGAAGACGAGCCCGGGAAAGGAGGCGGCCGCGGTGATCAGCTCCCCCATCGCGCCGTCCCCCTCCCGCTGCACTCCCGGCTCCACCCCGGTGCCGGTCCGGGTTTCCGGGATCCGGCACCGGGGCTGGCCCCCGTTTCTGCCGGAGCCATCCTGACGCGGTCTTAACGTCTGGCGCATTGCCGCTTTCCGGCAATGTTTACGCCGCCTTGATGCCGGTCGCCGCCACCCCTGCGCAGTCGTACACCGCTGCGTACGACTCCCATCGATGCCGCACGACAGTGACGCAGGTCACCACCCCGCTCACCAGCCGACTTGACACGTTTTGCATAATGCAAAAGTAAGGAAGGGGAAACAGTGAGGGACTTGCGGAGTGACAGGCGGGCCGTACGCCCGGCCTTGAGCGGTCGAGGCGCGATGATGGTGATCGCCGTGATCGTCGGTGCGGGAGCCGGCGGCGGAGCGATCGTCTTCCGAATGTGCATCAAGACATTCACCCATCTGCTCTCGGGGCACGACGACTACGCCGCCGCGGGCGGCAGCGCCAACCCGCACGTCCCCTGGCTCGGGCCGTTCTTCGTCCTGATCGTGCCGATCATCGGCGGGCTGCTGTACGGGCCGCTGGTCAACCGGTTCGCCAAGGAGGCCCGCGGGCACGGCGTCCCGGAGGTGATGCTGGCGGTCGCCCAGAAGGGCAGCCGCATCAGCCCGAAGGTCGCGGTCGTCAAGACCATCGCCTCGGCGCTCACGATCGGCTCCGGCGGCTCCGTGGGCCGCGAGGGGCCGATCGTGCAGATCGGCGCTGCGCTCGGCTCCACGCTCGGCCGACTGGTCAAGCTCACCGAGGACCGGATGAAGCTCGTCGTCGCCTGCGGCGCGGCGGGCGGCATCGCGGCGACGTTCAACGCGCCGCTGGCGGGTGTCTTCTTCGCCATGGAGCTGATCCTGGGCACGTTCAGCGCCGAGGCGTTCGGCGCGACCGTCCTGGCCAGCGTCACGGCGAGCGTCATCGGCCGGGCCAAGTTCGGAAATGCGGCATTTCTCACACTTCCCGACTTCCACGTCGACCACCTCGTCCAGTACGCGCTGTTCGCCCTCCTCGGCGTGCTCGCGGGTGCCCTCGGCGTCGGCTTCATGCGGGTCCTGTACGCCATCGAGGACCTCTGCGACTGGGCCTACCGCGGCCCCGAGTGGCTGCGTCCCGCGGCGGGCGGCCTGCTGCTCGGCCTGGTGCTGCTCGCGCTGCCCGAGATGTACGGCGTGGGCTACCCGGTCCTGCAGAACGCCACCGAGGGCAAGTACGCCATCGGCTTCCTGCTCCTCCTGGTCGTCGGCAAGATGATCGCGACGAGCCTGACGATCGGCATCGGCGGCTCCGGCGGCGTCTTCGCCCCCGGCCTGTTCATCGGTGCGTGCTTCGGCGCCGCCTTCGGCGCGGTGGTGCACGACGTGATGCCCGGCAGCGGCGGGGCGGTCGGCGCGTACGCGCTGGTCGGCATGGGTGCCGTCTTCTCCGGTTCGGCGCGGGCGCCGATCACCGCGGTGGTCATCCTCTTCGAGCTGACCGGCGAGTACTCGATCATCCTGCCGATGATGCTGGCCATCGTCCTGGCCACCGTCGTCAGCAAGCTGATGACCGGCGACACCATCTACACGCTCAAGCTGCGCCGTCGCGGCATCGACCTGGGCGGCCCGGTGGCCGGTGCGCCCATCGGCGGGCAGCTCGTGTCGTCCGTGATGGAACCGCTGCCGGCGCCGCTGTCCGCGTCCACGCCGCTCGCCGACGCGGCCGATCTGCTCAGCCTCTCGGACCACGGCGCCCTGCCCGTGCACGACGAGCGGGACGGCTACCGCGGCGTCGTCACCGCCCAGGCGGCCGCCGAAGCGCTCGCCGAGCAGCCCGACGGCGCTCCGGCGACCGCCGGCGACCTGGCACAGCTGCCCGCCCGGATCACGGCCGACCAGCCGCTCGCGGCGGCCCTGCACCACCTGGTGTCGGCCAGCGGCGGCGTACCGGTGCTCGACACCGAGACGGACCAGCCGGTCGGCTGGCTCAGCCACCAGGGCGCCCTGCGCGCCCTGCACCCGGGGACGGCCCGTGTGGCCGCCGCCAGGACCCAGCCGGAGCCCGTCAGCGCCTGACGGGCGCGCGCCCGCGCCCGCACACGTCCGCCCCACTCCTCCATGAGTGGGGCGGACGTTGGTCGATTCGGACGACTTTTCATACCGCGGGCGGGATGTCGCGGTTGGCGCCACCCCTCGCCGCGGTACGGCTCAGTGCGTTCCCTTCCGTACGACCGCCGCGCCTGGAGGCCCGATGGCAGCCCGCCCCTCCCGCTCCCGACTGTTGTCCCGGAAGACCTTGCTGGGGGCGGGCGCCGTGGTGGCCCTTGCCGCGGTGAACGCGCCCGCCGTACTCGGCGCGGCGAGCAACGCCTACCACGACTGGGAGATCGAGCAGCCCTCGTACAAGGCGGCCATGGGTCACTGGGCGATCGCGGACATGCCCAAGAGCTACCAGCTCAACTCGATCCACGCGATCATGCTGCACACCGGCAAGGTGCTGCTCATCGCGGGCTCCGGCAACGACATCAAGCACTTCGAGGGGGGCAGTTTCCGGGCGACCCTGTGGGATCCGGTCAAGAACACCTTCAAGAAGATCGACACCCCGGCGGACATGTTCTGCGCCGGGCACGCCCAGCTCCCGGACGGAAAGATCCTCGTCGCGGGCGGCACGGCCCGCTACGAGGTGCTCAAGGGCGACGTCAAGCGCGCGGGCGGCGCCATGCTCGTGAAGAACGAGGACCCCGACAAGAGCCGCACGCTGCCCAAGGGCACCGTCTTCCGCTCCCCCGACGGCGCCGAGTACCGCAGCCAGTTCCCGGTCCACGTCCCCGCGGCGAAGAAGAAGATCGTCGGCCCCGGCGGCACCGCGAAGGTGACCGCGAGCCAGGCCCGGGTCTACGTCGAGTCGACCGTCGAGGGCAGCCGTGGCATCACCCAGGCCACCGACCAGTACGAGATCGAGGGCCTCAAGGGCAAGGACGCCGACAACGTCTACGGCATCGCCAACAAGCTCGGCCTCGACAAGAAGGACTTCCAGGGGATCAAGAGCGCCTACGAGTTCGACCCGGTGACCGAGAATTTCACCAAGGTCGGTTCGATGCACGAGGCCCGCTGGTACCCGACCCTGACCTCCCTGTCCGACGGCCGGGTCCTCGCGGTCTCCGGGCTCGACGACATCGGGCAGGTCGTGCCGGGCAAGAGCGAGATCTACGACCCGAAGACCAAGACGTGGAAGTACACGGGGATGAAGCGGCAGTTCCCCACCTACCCGTCGTTCTTCCTGACCGGCAAGAAGAAGATCTTCTACTCGGGTTCCAACGCGGGCTACGGTCCGGCCGACGTGGGCCGCACCCCCGGCCTGTGGGACATCGGCACGAACGCCTTCTCGCCGGTCAAGGGCCTCAAGGACCCGAAGATCCTGGAGACGTCGTCGTCGGTGCTGCTGCCGCCCGCCCAGGACCACAAGGTGATGGTGCTCGGGGGCGGCGGGATCGGCGAGTCGCACAAGTCGACCGCGCGTACCGCCATCGTCGACCTCAAGCAGGACAACCCGACGTTCCAGCAGGGGCCCGACCTGCCGGAGAAGACGCGCTACCTCAACAGTGTGCTGCTGCCGGACGACAAGGTGTTCACCACCGGGGGCAGCCGTGACTACCGGGGCCGCAGCGACAGCGACATCCTGCGCTCACAGATCTACGACCCGGCGAAGAACACCTTCACGGCCGCCGCCGCGCCGACCGTGGGCCGCAACTACCACACGGAGGCGCTGCTGCTGCCGGACGGCCGCGTCGCGGTGTTCGGCTCCGACCCGCTCTTCGGTGACAAGGCCAACACCAAGCCGGGCACGTTCGAGCAGCGCGTCGAGGTCTTCGAACCGCCCTACCTGCACCACGGCGAGCGGCCGGATCTCAGCGTCGCGCAGAAGTCGGTCGAGCACGGCGGGACGCTGACCCTGCGCACGAAGGACGCGAAGGACATCACCAGGGTCCGGCTCATGCATCCGGGCTCCGCCACCCACGTCACCGATTTCGACCAGCGCTCCATCGCCCTGGACGTGCGGCGCGGCGCCGACGGATCGCTGACCGCCACCGTCCCGGACGACACGGCGCTGGTGCCGTCCGGCTGGTACATGGTGTTCGTCACCGACCGCGGTGGCGTGCCGTCGAAGGCCGCCTGGGTACACGTCACCGCATCGTGAGGGGGGCCGCGCGCCTCCGTCGGGGGACGGGGCCGTAGACGTCAGGGGACGTAGACGCGCCTGGCCCGGGACGGCGCGCCCCGGTCGTCGTCGACGAAGAGCATGTACCAGCCCGACGGGACCACGTTTCGGTTCCCGGGCGCTCGCCGGCATGTCGACGATCTCCCAGTGACCGTTGTCGGCCTTGCGCTCGGGCCTGTCGATCGCGTACGCGTGGTACTTCGCCTTGCCGAAGCGGTACAGCCACGGGCCGTTGAGCCCGGCCAGGGCGAGCACCACCACTGCGATCATCGTGAATCGACGGGCACGACGGTGCCCGGCACGGTCCAGCATCCCCTGGATCCCCCCAGATCACTCAACTGCCCCATGTCGCGCGGCCATCGGCCGGTCCGTCCGGGCGCCCCCTGGTGGGCATTACGCAAGCGCGGCACGGGCCGGAAACGCGGGACCGCGCCTCAAGGGGCGCCTTTGGCCTTCCGATGAGGGGCCGTTGACCGCGTGTGCGGTCAATCGTTCCTGCCGGGCGCCCCGGTCAGCCGTTCCTGCCGGAGGGCTGGTCCGCCCAGCCGAGCGGGAAGATGTCGGCGTCCAGCGGTCCCGGCACCGGGGGCTCGCCGCCCGCCTCGTTGAACGCGGTGAGCGCGCCGATCAGGGCGTCACGCCGGCCGGGGTCGAGCCGTTCCACGATCGCGGCGATCTCCTGACGGCGCCGCATGGTCACGTTCTCGACGGTGAGCCGGCCCTCGTCGGTGGGGCGCAGCAGCGTCTCACGCCGGTTGTCCGGGTTGATCTGGCGCACCGCGAGCCCGGCGCCGATCAGCCGGTCCACCATGCGCATCGCGGTCGACGGCGCGACCTGCAGCAGGTCCGCGAGGGTGACCAGCTTGGTGGTCCCCCGGGTGGCGAGCACCACCAGCATGCGGAACTGCGGCAGCGTCACGCGGTCCTCGACCTCGGCCAGCGATCTCGCCGACACCGCGACCAGGAGCCTCGACGCGGTCAGCACCGCGCGGGTCACCGCGTCGACATCGTCCTCGCCCCCGACCGGGGCCTTGCTCGGATCCATATCTCCTTTCTACCGCGCCACCGGTCGGCTGATCCTCCCGGTACCGGGGTTCGGCGACGACATTGCCGACGCCCGGCAGGTAAAGGGGATCCTGGCTGCATGGCAAGGGCGTGTCAGCGTCGCGTCAAGAACATGTAAGGTCACCCTTGGTGTGCCGGGAAGTCTGGTCGGCGGTTCGCCACACGTCTCTTGCCGATCGGGGTCCTGTCCATGGTGCTCATCGTCGTGTTCGGGATCGCCCTGCTCGTCGCCGTCCTGCTCTCCGGGCTCGCCGCGCGCACGGTGCTCTCGACCTCCTTCCTCTTCCTGGTCGGCGGCGCCCTGGTCAGCGACGGTTTCCTCGGGCTCATCCACATCACGCCGGACAGCGGGATGGTCTCGGTGACGGCGGACCTCGCCCTGTTCGCGGTGCTGTTCACCGACGGCATGCACGTCTCCTTCCCGAAGCTGCGGGCGGGCTGGAAGCACCCGGCCCGTGCCCTCGGTCTCGGCATGCCGCTGGCCTGCGTCGGCACGGCCGTGCTCACGCACTACCTGGTCGGCCTCGACTGGACGACGTCGTTCCTGGTCGGCGCGGTGCTGGCGCCCACGGACCCGGTGTTCGCCTCGGCGATCGTGGGCCGCAAGGAGGTTCCGGCGAAGCTGCGGCAGCTGCTGAACGTCGAGAGCGGCATCAACGACGGTCTGGCGCTGCCCTTCGTACTGATCTTCATCGCGGCGGCCGGGCCGACCGCGGGGCACGCCGAGGCCGGCCTGGGCAGGATCGCCGTGGAGCTGGTCACGGGGCTCGGCCTCGGCGTGGTGCTGCCGATGGCGGTCGTGGCGCTGGCCCGGTTCCGCCTGCTCGGTGCCGAGCCGAAGCTCCAGCCGCTGCTGCCCCTGGCCGTCGGCGTGATCCTCTACGCCACCTGCCACCTCACCCACGCCAACCCGTACCTCGCGGCGTTCTCGGCGGGTGCCGTGCTCGCCGCGCGTTCGCCGGAGGCCAAGGAGGCGTTCGAGCCGCTGGGCGAGGCGCTGGCGGAGCTGGCCAAGTTCGCCGCGCTGCTCGTGTTCGGCGCGCTGCTCACACCGCGTCTGTTCGGCGAGCTTCCGGTCGGCGGCTATGTGGCGGTGGTGCTGGCGATCGTGCTGATCCGTCCCGCCTCGCTGCTGATCTCGCTGCTCGGCTCGCGGATCGGGCGGCGCGAGAAGCTGGTCGCCGCCTGGTTCGGGCCGAAGGGTTTCGCCTCGGTGGTCTACGGGCTGCTCGTGCTGCAGGCCGGGATCCCGCAGGGCGACAAGGCGTTCACGCTGATCGCCGTGTGCATCGCCTTCTCGATCATCGCGCACAGCAGCACGGACGTGCCGATCGCCCGGCTCTTCGACGTCGAGGACCTCACGGGAATCGACGAGCCGCGCGACGAGGTGGAGGCGGCGGCACAGCAGGCGGCCCGGCGCGCCGACGCTCCGGCGGAGAGCCGCAGGGGCGAGCATGTCGACGCCTGAGCGAAGGCGCGCCGGCCAAGGCCGGCGCGCCGACCGGGAGGACCGAGCCGGACGAACCACCATCGGAGGACCGTGAACGACTGGCACAGCTGGGCGGCGATCGCCGTCTTCGTCGGCGCGTACGCGCTCATCATCAGCGAGAAGGTCCACCGCGTCGCCGCGGCCCTGGGCGGCGCGGGCCTGATGCTCGCCGTCGGAGCCACCGACGACGGGTCGGCCTTCTACTCCGAGGAATCGGGCATCGACTGGAACGTCATCTTCCTGCTCATGGGGATGATGATGATCGTCGGTGTGCTCAAGAAGACGGGCATGTTCGAGTACCTGGCCATCTGGGCGGTGAAACGGGCGCGCGCGAAGCCCTTCCGGGTGATGGTCATGCTCATCGTGATCACGGCCCTGGCCTCGGCGCTGCTCGACAACGTCACGACGGTGCTGCTGGTCGCCCCGGTCACGCTGCTCGTCTGTGAGCGGCTCGCGCTGCCGGTGGCGCCGTTCCTCATCGCGGAGGTCTTCGCCTCGAACATCGGCGGTGCGGCGACGCTGGTCGGTGACCCGCCGAACATCATCATCGCCAGCCGCGCGGGCCTGACGTTCAACGACTTCCTGGTCCACCTCGCCCCGCTGTCGGCGGTGCTGACCGTGGTACTGATCCTGCTGTGCCGGGTGATGTTCCGTAAGTCGTTCGTCTTCGACGCGGCGCGGGCCGCGGACGTGATGGCCCTGGAGGAGCGCGAGGCGATCAAGGACCCACGACTGCTCGTGCAGGGGCTCATGGTGCTGGCCCTGGTGGTCGCCGGGTTCGTCCTCCATCCTGTGCTCGGCTACGCGCCCAGCATCGTCGCGCTGCTCGGCGCGGGGCTGCTGGTGGCCATCTCGGCCGTGGAGACGGGTGAGGTGCTCACCGAGGTCGAGTGGCCCACGCTCGCCTTCTTCGCGGGCCTGTTCGTCATGATCGGCGGCCTGATCGAGACCGGAGTGATCAGCCAGGTCTCCAAGTCGCTCGCCGACGTGATCGGGGGCAGCGAGCTGGGCGGCTCGATGGTGCTGCTGTGGGCGTCGTCCGCGCTGTCCGGCATCGTCGACAACATCCCGTACGTGGCGACGATGGCGCCGATCACCGCCGATCTGGTCCGTGACATGGGCGGGGCGAACGACCACGTCATGTGGTGGGCCCTCGCCCTCGGCGCCGACCTGGGCGGCAACGCCACCGCGATCGGCGCGAGCGCCAACGTCGTCGTGCTCGGTATCGCCGAGCGCAATCGCCAGCCCATCTCGTTCTGGCAGTTCACGAAGTACGGCCTGATCGTGACGGCGGTCACGGTGACGGTGTCGGCGGGATATGTCTGGCTGCGGTACTTCGCGTTCGGGTGAGCCGGGAGCCTTCGGTCGAGCTGGGTGGCCTTGCGTCGACGCGGCCTGAAACTTCCGGATCTTGAGCGCGGATACTTACGACCGCGGCGTGGACCGCGGCGGCGGGGCCCAGGGCGCCCCTCCGGCCGGATCTTGTCGGGGTCGCCGGACCCGCCACGCCGACCTGCGGCGTTGTCGTCGGTTGCCGACGCTGCGCGCGTCGCCGCTCCTCCTCCGCCTCGCGGCCAGGCGCAACGGACCGCGCTCGGCGGCGCCGATCGGCACGGTCGACCGGGTCCGACCTGCCCCCGACAGGCGCCCGCGTCGGTCCGAATCCCCCACCGCACCGATGATGGCGCCGCTGAACCGGGTGGCCCGTTCGGGTCAGTCCGGCACGTTTCACCCCGAGGGACTACACCCGCGGCACTGAGCTGCGCTTTCCCCGGTGAACGGCGCGGGGGCCCTAAGCACTTGCGGCCCATGCGGCCTGCGGGGCTGTGGGGACAGGGGTTGTGTTCGGGACGCGGGCGGTCAGTGAGCGGCATGTGGTGTGCCGCGGCCGCCGCGTTGGAGGTTCTCCCGATGCGTACGCTGAAGATAGCCACCGGCACCGTCCTCGCCGGCACCGCTCTTCTGTTCACCGCTCCCCTCGCCTCGGCGTCCGACAGCCAGTGCGACCCGGCCACCGCGGCCGCGCAGAAGGCCGAGTCCGACTACAAGTCGGCCCTCGCCGACTACCAGAAGACGATCGACGACGGTGGCCACCCCGGGAAGGCGGAACGCGACAACGTCGACCAGCTCAAGCAGAAGGCCGACTCGCTCGCCTCGCAGGCCCAGCGCGCCTGCGGCGACCAGAGCATGAAACCGACGTCGCCGAGTTCCACGCCACCCGCGAGCAAGAAGCCCAGCGGCGCCATGCACACCGGTACCGGCTCCACGAGCACCGACCCGGCCGGTGTCCCCGCCCTGGCCGCCGTGGGCGGCCTCGCCGTCGCGGCCGCCGCGGGTTTCGCCGTACGCCGCCGGGGCCACAGCCGCCAGCACTGACACGCACGCACCGCGCTCCGCCCTGCCGCCGTGTGTGCGCCGCGGCACGGCGGGGCGCGCGTCCCACGGAGGGAACGGGTCGTGGCCACCGATCTTCAGGTCCGCAGGCCGTCGCTCGCCGGCCGGTTCTTCAGGGGGCTCGTGCTGGCCGTGACCGGCACCGTGGCGTTCGCGTTCACCGTCGCCGAACGGCCGTCGGGCCCTCCCCAGCCGAGCGCGGCGGCGCAGCACACCGGCCGGGGCTCCGCGCACGCCGCGAGCGCCGCCGCGCCGCTGCCCGCCTCGAAGCCGCTGCGGGTCACCGTCCCGGCCATCCACGTGGACGCGCCCCTCACGAGACTCGCGCTCGACGACGACGGGCGTCTGGCCGCGCCGCCCGAGGACGACAAGAACC
The DNA here is from genome assembly GCF_026274175.1 of Streptomyces beihaiensis. Classification (GTDB taxonomy): domain Bacteria; phylum Actinomycetota; class Actinomycetes; order Streptomycetales; family Streptomycetaceae; genus Streptomyces; species Streptomyces beihaiensis. The sequence goes on along the minus strand of NZ_JAPHNL010000277.1, from coordinate 42,159 downwards.
TGGCGGGCTGGTGGGCCGGCGGCCCCTCGCCCGGAACCCGTGGCACCGCGATCATCGCGGGACACGTCGACATCCCCACCGGCCCCGCCGTCTTCTACGATCTCGGCGCCCTCAAGCCCGGCATGAAGGTCGCGGTCACCCGCGCCGACGGCCGCACCGCGCACTTCTCGATCGACCGGATCGACGTCTACTCCGCCGCCCACTTCCCCGACGACAAGGTCTACGCGGACACCGGCCGCCCCGAGCTGCGCCTCATCACCTGCGGCGGCGGCTTCGACCACGCCCGGCAGCGCTACAAGGGAAACGTGGTGGTCTCGGCACACCTGGTGGGCTGAGCCCTCCCGCCGAGGCCGCCCCGCCGAGGCCGTCCGGTCACGCCGTCCGGTCACTCGTCCAGTTGCCGAATCCCGGCCGCGCGTTACCACAGCCGGGCCCGGGCGTTTGGATTTCTGGGCGTTCGCGGTGCAGGAACGTCTCTGCAGTTGAAGATGGCGGGACGTCAGCTCCCACGAGAGGCCGACGGTCATCCGGTACGAGACGGGCGGGAAAGCGATGGATCGGCTGACGGGCCGACTCCCCGGTCCACGGCGGGCGGGGGACGACGCGCACCGGACGCGCCTGATCGGGCGCGGCGAGGACCTGCGCACGGTGAACGAACTCCTGTGCTCCCAGGCGCTGGTGACCGTCACGGGCGCCGCGGGCATCGGCAAGAGCGCCTTGGCCCGGGAGGCGGCGGACCACTTCGACGGCGAGGTGCTGCGGCTGCGCCTGTGGCCGGAACCGGAGCCTGAGGCGGCGGCGATGTCCACACCGGAGCCTGACGCGGCGGCGACGTCCACCGGGGCCTCGGCAGCGGCCGAGGACAGGGTGCGGACAGCGCTCGCCGAGTGGCGGGGCGGGCGCGGCGGACGGGGTCTGCTGCTCCTCGACGACGCCGACCCGGTGCGCCTGGCCTGCATCGGGTTCGTACGGGAACTGCTGGAGACACACCCTGAGTTGGTCGTCCTGGTGACCGCGCGGCAACCGTTGGGGGTCGGTCAGGAGCAGGTGGTGCGGTTGGGTCCGTTGCCGATGTATGAGGGTGACGGACTCGAAGGGGCGGAGCGGGCGGACGGGCCGGAGCGGGTCGACGCCGCCGTGCACGGACCCGCCGTGCGGATGTTCATGGAGGGGGCGCGGCGGTGGGGCGGGAGCCTGACGCCGTCGGCGGGCGACGACTGCGTCGCCGATGTGTGCCGGCGGACCGGCGGCGTGCCGCTGGCGCTGGAGCTCGCCGCGCGCCAGACGCGACGACGGTCCGTCGCGGAGGTGGCTGCGCTGCTGGCCACCGGAGTGGGGTGGCTGCGCGACGACGAGCGGGAGGGCCCGGCGCGGCACCGCTCGATGGACCGGGCGGCGGGTGCGGTCTACGGGCACCTGGAACGGGACGAGCGCATCGTGTGGGCCAGGGCGAGTGTGTTCGCGGGCGAGTTCGACGAGGCCGCCGCCATGTTCGTCTGCCAGAGCCTGGACGTTCCGACGGCACGTGTGCCGTCCGTGCTGTCGCGGCTCGCCACGATGTCCGTCCTGGAAGCGGCGAAGGACCCGGGCGGCGTGGTCCCCGTCCGCTACCGGATGAACCCGGCCTGCCGCGACTTCGGGCGGGGCTGTCTGCGGGCGGCGGCCGAGTGGCCGACCGCCGTCGACCGGCACTTCGCCTGGCAGTGCAGCCTCGGCGACGCGGCCGCCGACCTCTGGTACAGCGGCCACCCGACCGTCGCCCTCGACCTGCTGCGCGGCTGCGCGACCGATCTGCGCGCGGCGCTCGTGCGGAGCACGGTGCACGGGGGCCGTGTCGAGGACGCCCTCGCGCTCGCGGTCGACCTGTGGTTCTGGTGGGGCGTGTGCGGGCATCCGGCCACCGGGCACGCCCTGGTGCGCGGCCTGCTCCGGACGGCCCGTCACGAACAGGTCACCGTGCCCGCGGCCGCGCTGTGGCTGGAGGGCTGGCTCGCCGCGCGCCTGGGCCGCCCGGAGGCGCCGCTCGTCCTGGGAGAGGCGTCCCGGGCGGCCGTCGCGGAGAACGACCTCGGCCTGCTCGGCCAGATCTCCGACGCCCTCGGCATCCACTACGCGCTGGCCGGCGACCGGGACCGGGCCGTCAGCCACCTCGAGGACGCCGTGCTGTTCGCCTCCCGGCGCCCCCTGCGCGGGCCCGCGGCCGCGATCAGCCGCGCCGTCCTCGCCTGCAACGAGGCGCGCTCCGATCCCGCTCGCGCCCGCGCGTGCCTGCGCCGCGCCCTCAGCGATCCGGCGGCCCGGGACGACCTGTGGGTCCGGTGCACGACGGGGTACGCCCTCGCGCTCATCGACCACCTCCGCGGCAACAAGTCCAAGGCGTGGCGCAGAGCCAGCCGGGTGCTCGCCGACGCGAAGGCGCTCGGTGCCCCCGCCGGGGTGGCCCTCACCCGGGAGCTCCTGCACGAGCTGCGAACCGGCCGCGCACCGGCACCGCCGACCGCCCCGACCGTCCACGCGCTCGCGGTGGCCTGAGGCAGGGGGCCTCGGCAGGACTTGTCGGGATCCCGTCGCGGCGCCCCCGCCTTCACCTGCCGGCTGCCCCGCACCCATGCTCGGACCGGCCGGGGGAGAACTCTGCCGAAGAGGGCGGGATCAGAGGTCACGCGGGGCCCCGGCGACCCGTGATGCGGGGCCGTGCGGTGAGCGGCTGCTTCGCGTGCGCCCGCGTGCAGGCGTCGCCGGTCACGAGCGGGTCGGCGGCCGTCTCCGCCGTCACGACGCACGGCATGTCGTGCGTGGCCGCCGCTTCGGCGGTGGCCGCTCGGCCGACGGCGAGGAGGTCTCGCCCCCTGGCTCCGGCTCCGGCTCCGGCTCCGGCTCCGGATTTCCACGCGTGTCGTCGGCAGCCCGAGCACGCGGCCGAGCCTATGGAAGGTGCCCATGGGGAGCCGGGCCACGGGCGAGGGGGGACGCGCGCAACCACCGCGAGGTCACGTGGTCGGACGGCTGCCCATTTCCGACATGAAGAGAACCGGGTCGCTGTCGAAGCCCCGGATCAGCTCATGCAGCTCCCACTCCCCGGTCGCGCCCCTGGTGAACTCCGCCACGGTCGCGGCCGTCGCGTCGGCGACTCCCGAGAAGTCGTCCTCCAGCAGTTTCCGGTACCCCTCCACGACCTGGACACCGGCGTTGGAGATGTCACCGAAGGCCCGGGGCCCGTCGTTCTGGTGGATGGCCACACCGACCACGACCCGGCCGTAAGCGGCCGACATGCGCTCGAACTCCAGCACCATCACCTCGACGAAGCCGAGGCCCATGCCGGTCTGGCTGTGCCGCTTCATGGTGATGGTCCCGTCCGGCGAACGGCTGTCGTAGTGCACGACGTTCATCGGCCGCCCGTAAGGGTCGTCCGCCGGGTAGGCGGCGGCGATGATGTCAAGATGCCGGGGCGCCTCCCCCCACGGGCTCGGATCCCACCGCAGCCGCACCTCTGTCTTGCCCAACTCCTGGCCCCCACCACTCACCGCGCCGCACCTCTCGGACAGCATCGCGGGACCTCCCCGCATCACAAGTATGCGTTCCGAACGGGACTTTGATGCCTTCCTGACGTGTCGGGACCCGGTCACGCGAGGAACGACAGCCGGACCTGGCGCCGCGGGTTGTCCTTGTTCGTGTCGACCAGGCACACCGACTGCCACGTCCCCAGCTCGAGGCGGCCCGCCACCACCGGCAGCGTGGCGTGCGGTGGCACGATCGCCGGGAGGACGTGGTCGCGGCCGTGGCCGGGTGTGCCGTGGCGGTGCTGCCAGCGGTCGTCCGCCGGGAGGAGGGTGTGGAGGGTGGCGAGGAGGTCGTCGTCGCTGCCGGCGCCCGTCTCGATGACGGCGACGCCCGCGGTGGCGTGCGGGACGAAGATGTTGAGGAGGCCGTCACGCCCCTGGGCTGCTTCGCCCAGGAACGACTCGCAGTCGCGGGTGAGGTCGACGACCTGTTCGCTGGAGCCGGTGGTGACGTTCAGGACGCGCGTCGTGAAGGCATCAGACATGAGGGCATTCTCGCGCACCGGCTGGCGTCGGGGCTGACCGGCGTCGGCCGGTCGGGGCGGGAAGTTTCTCGGTTCCCGCGCAGTTGGCAGCAGTGTGAATCACATGGAGCGGCAGAGCGACACGGACGCGCGGCAGGTCGATGTGGTGGTCGTCGGCGCCGGTCAGGCGGGCTTGTCCGCCGCATACCACCTGCGCCGCACGGGGTTCGAGCCGGGGCGCGACTTCGTCGTCCTCGACCATGCGCCCCGGCCGGGCGGCGCCTGGCAGTTCCGCTGGCCGTCGCTCACGTACGCCAAGGTGCACGGGATGCACTCCCTGCCGGGCATGGAGCTCACCGGGGCGGACCCCGCCCGCCCCTCCTCGCAGGTCGTCGGTGAGTACTTCTCGGCGTACGAGGAGGCGTTCGACCTGCGCGTCCGCAGGCCGGTCGATGTGCGCAAGGTGCGCGAGGCGGGCGATGGGCGGCTGCTCGTCGAGAGCTCGGACGGGGTGTGGACGACGCGCTCGCTCATCAACGCGACCGGGACGTGGGACCGGCCGTTCTGGCCACGCTACCCCGGGCAGGAGACCTTTCGCGGGCGGCAGCTGCACACCGCCCAGTACCCGGGGCCCGACGCGTTCGCCGGAAAGCGGGTCGTGGTGGTGGGCGGCGGGGCGTCCGGCACTCAGCATCTGCTGGAGATCGCCCCGCACGCCGCCGAGACGACCTGGGTGACGCGCAGGCCGCCCGTGTTCCGCGAGGGCCCCTTCGACGAGGAACGCGGCCGCGCCGCCGTCGCGCTGGTCGAGGAACGGGTACGGCAGGGGCTCACGCCCCTGAGCGTCGTCTCGGTGACCGGGCTTGCGGTGAACGACACCATCCGCGCCGCGCGCGCCGACGGGACCCTCGACCGCTTGCCGATGTTCGACCGCGTCACCCCGACCGGCGTGGCCTGGGACGACGGGCGTGACATCGCGGCCGACGTCATCCTCTGGGCCACCGGATTCCGCCCCGCGCTCGACCACCTCGCGCCGCTGCGACTGCGCGGGGCGGGCGGCGGCATCCGGATGGAGGGAACCCGCACGGCGCTCGACCCGCGCGTCCACCTCGTGGGGTACGGCCCGTCGGCGAGCACCATCGGCGCCAGCCGCGCCGGGCGCGCGGCCGTCCACGACATTCGCCGCAGGCTCGCGCGGGACCCGGCCCCTGTGCCGGCTCCTACGGCCGCGGAGACTCCCGTGACGGCGGTGGCGTGAGTCCGCCTCGGCTCAGCTGGAAGCCTTCGCGGCGGCGTGGTTCTTGTTGAACTCGGCCACGTTCCTCTGGTGTTCGGCGAAGTCCGCGGTGAACCGGGTGTCGCCCGGCTTCACGGTCACGAAGTACAGCCAGTTTCCGGGCGTGGGGTGCTCGGCCGCCTTCATGGCCTGTTCACCCGGGTTACCGATGGGCGACGGCGGCAGACCCATCCGCGTATAGGTGTTGTACGGGTTGTCCTTCTTGGTGTCCTTGGCGCTGGTGCGCACGGTGGAACGGCCCAGCGCGTAGTTGAGCGTCGAGTCCATCTGCAACGGCATTCCGTGGTCGAGTCGGTTGTAGATGACGCGGGCGACCTTGCCCATGTCCGCCACGTTGTCCGCCTCCGCCTCCACGATGCTCGCGATGGTGACGGTCTGGTACAGGTTCACGGCGTTGAGGTCGGCGCCCGCCGTGGTCTTGGCTGCCTGGAACTTCTTGTTGGCCGTGTTGACCATGTACGAAAGGAGCGTTGTCGGCGTCGACTTGTCGTTGAGCGGATAGGTCGCCGGGAAGAGGTAGCCCTCGGGGTTTCCGCCGGCGTCCCCCGGAAGCTTGAGGCCCGCCTTGGGCACAGCCTTCCTGGTGGTGCCGGGCGCCACTCCGAGCGCCTTGTCCACAGCCTCGTAGACCTGGCCCGAGCGCCAGCCCTCCGGAATGGTCAGCGCCTTCGGCCGCCCCCCGTCGTCACCTGACAGCGTCAGCGGCACCGCGACGGCGGTGGCCGCCACGACGGCCCCGGTCGCGATGAGGGCGATACGGCCTCTGGGCGTGAGTCGGATGGTGCTCCGTCGCGGAGTCTCGTTCAGCATGCCGGAAAGGTAACGCCCCTTACCGGACAAACCCGGCATATTTTCATCTCAACGGCCGGGACTGCCCCAGGTGGGTCAGCGTGCCACCCGCTCCCTTCCCCCACTCGGGGCTCACACCACCGCCTCCACCTGGGTGTCGCGCCGCACCAGCGCCGCGTACCGACCGTCGAGTGCGAGCAGCTCCTCGTGCGTGCCCCGTTCGGCCACCCGTCCGCCGTCCAGGACGACGATCTGGTCCGCGCCACGGACCGTGGAGAGCCGGTGGGCGATGGTCAGGGTGGTGCGGTCGGCCGACAGCGCGTCGATGGCCTCCTGCACGGCGCGTTCCGTGCGGTTGTCCAGGGCACTGGTCGCCTCGTCGAGGATGAGCACCGGCGGGTCCCGCAGAATGGTGCGCGCGATCGCCAGGCGCTGCTTCTCGCCGCCGGAGAAGCGGTGACCGCGCTCGCCGACCACGGTGTCGTAACCGTCGGGCAGCGAGGCGATGTGGTCGTGGATCTGGGCCGCTCGGGCCGCGGCGTACACCTCCTCGTCGGTCGCGTCGGGCTTGGCGAAGCGCAGGTTCTCGGCGACCGAGGCATGGAAGAGATAGGTCTCCTGCGAGACGACGCCGACCGCGCGCGCGAGGGTGTCGAAGTCCAGATCACGTACGTCGACCCCGTCGAGGGTCACCCGGCCGCCCGTGACGTCGTACAGCCGGGGCACCAGGTGACTGAGCGTGGACTTGCCCGCGCCGGTCGAGCCGACGACGGCGAGGCTGCTGCCCGCCGGCACGGTCAGGTCGATGCCGTCGAGGATCGGACGGTGCCGCTCGTCGGCGGCGTCGTAGCGGAACTCGACACCCTCGAAACGGATGTCGCCCTTGATGGTGTCGAGGCGCACCGGGTTGTCCCGCTCAGTGATGTCGACGGGCAGGTCGAGGTATTCGAAGATGCGCTGGAACAGGGCGAGCGAGGTCTGGATCTGCACTCCGGTCTGGAGCAGGCTCACGGTCGGGCGGAACAGGCCCTGCTGCAGCGACACGAACGCGACGAGCGTGCCGATGGAGATGGTGGGCCCGCCGAGTTGCAGGGCTATGCCGGCCGCCCAGTAGATGACGGCGGGCATCGCGGCCATGACGATGCTGATGACAGCCATCCGCCACCGGCCCGCCATGTTGGAGCGGACCTCAAGGTCGACCAGCTGCTCCGACTCGTCGGCGAAGGACGCGGTGAGCGAGTCGGCGCGGCCCATGGTGCGGCCGAGCACGATGCCGCTCACGGAGAGCGACTCGGTGACGGTGGCGGCCATCGCGGCCATCTGCTTCTGCCTGCGTGTGGCGATCTTCTTCCGCTCGCGCCCGACACGGCGGCTGATCCAGACGAAGACCGGCAACAGGAGCAGGGAGACGATCGTGAGGCGCCAGTCGAGGGCGACCATCGCCACGATGGTGGCGGTCACGCTCGTCACGTTCGAGACCAGTGAGGTCGCTGTGGAGGTCACGGTCGCCTGCATGCCGCCGATGTCGTTGGCGATGCGTGACTGGACCTCGCCCGTGCGGGTCTTGGTGAAGAAGGCGAGGGACATGCTCTGCAGGCGTCCGTAGACGGCAGTGCGCAGGTCGTGCATGACGCGCTGGCCGACCGTCGTGGAGATGAGAGTCTGCAGCACGCCGAAGACGCTGGTCACGACGGCACTGGCGATCATCCCGAGGGCCAGCAGGGTGAGCAGCCCGGTGCGCCGCTCGGGGATGGCCACGTCGAGGATCTCGCGGAGCAGGAAGGGCGTGGCGACCGTGACGAGCGAGGCGGCGCACACGAGCAGACCGACGAGGGCGAGCCGTGCGCGGTAGGGACGGAAGAGGGAAAGGATGCGGCGGATCTGCCGCGGCTGCCCCGACGCGACCGCATCGGGGGGCGGCGTCCAGTTGATTTCGTGGCGCTGCATGGGCCTCCTACGGGCCGATCGACGACAAGGCATCACGACGAAGCATCGCGACGAAGCATCGCGGCCGTGCGACGCCCGGCACCGGGCGAGCATCGGCCGACTTCGAGGAGCATAGCTCATTGTTACCTATACTCACAATGCACGAGGTCCTGATAATGTTCCGCCATGAACACACCGGACGCCGACGGCTTCCTCGCCGAGCAGTTGCTGCGGCTCACCCGCCGCCTGCACCGCATCCAGAAGCGACAGCTCGAACCGGTGGGAATCACCCCCGCGCAGTCACGGCTGCTGCGCACGCTCGTGCACTACGAGACCCCGCCGCGCATGGCCGACCTGGCGCAGCGGCTCGAGGTCGTACCGCGCGCCGTGACCAGCGTCGTGGACGGTCTCGAGGGGGCGGGCATGGTGCGCCGGGTCCCCGACCCGGGCAACCGCCGGGTCATCCGGATCGAGCTGACCGAGCACGGCAGGGCCGCCCTTCGGGAGCTGCGCAGCGCGCGCCGGGCGGCGGCAGAGGAGATCCTTGCCCCATTGGACGCGGAGCAGCGCGCGCAGCTGACCGTCTTGCTGAACGCGCTGTTCGAGTCCCCCCTCGACACCTCGCGCCCACCGGACCACTGACAGGACGACCGAGCACCGTCGCCGCGCCACCGCGAAGGAGAGGCCATGCCGCTGCTGGAGCCGAAACCGGAAGCACTGCGCCCCGCGACCCGTCCCGCGGGCCCGGCCCCCGACCGGGTCTCGGACCGGCAGGCGGGCGGCACGCCGGAGCCGCTGCGCTCGGAGCTGACCGCCCTCCTCGGCGAGCAGAAGGTGCTCACGAACATCTCGGACCTGGTGCGGTACGCGTCGGACGCGAGCCCCTATCGCTTCGTGCCGCAGGTGGTGGTCGTCGCCCAGGACGTGGACGACGTGTCGGCCGTGTTGTCGTACGCGCGCGGCAAGGGTCGTGAGGTCGTCTTCCGCGCGGCGGGCACGTCGCTGAACGGGCAGGCGCAGGGCGAGGACATCCTGGTCGACGTCCGCAAGTTCTGGGCCGGGGTCGAGGTCCTGGACGACGGTGCGCGGGCCCGGATCGGTCCGGGCACGACGGTGATGCGCGCCAACGTCACCCTGGCCCGGCACGGCCGGATCCTCGGCCCGGACCCGGCGAGCGCCATCGCCTGCACGGTCGGCGGTGTGGTGGCCAACAACGCCTCGGGGATGACGGCGGGCACGACCCGCAATTCGTACCGTACGCTCGCCTCGCTCACCTTCGTCCTGCCGTCCGGCACCGTCGTGGACACCGCCGACCCGCGGGCGGACGAGGAACTCGCGCACGCCGAGCCCCGACTGTGCGAGGGGCTGCTCGCGATCAAGCGGGAGATCGAGGCGGACACGGAACTCACTCGGCGGATCCGCGCCAAGTACGAGATCAAGAACACCAACGGATACCGCCTGGACGCCTTCCTGGACGGGGCGACGCCGGCGCAGATCCTGCGCGGGCTCATGGTGGGCTCGCAGGGCACGTTCGGGTTCATCTGCGAAGTCGTCTTCGACACGCTGCCGTTGGACCGGAAGGCGTCGACGGCACTGTTGTTCTTCCCCTCGCTGCCCGCGGCCGCCGCGGCGGTGCCCGCGTTCAACGAGGCGGGGGCGCAGGCCGTCGAGCTCATGGACGGCAACACGTTGCGCGCCTCGGTCAGCGTGCCGGGCGTGCCCCGGGACTGGGCCCGGCTGCCCAAGGACACGACGGCGCTGCTCGTGGAGTTCCGCGCGCCGAACGAGGAGCGGCAGGCCGCCTACGAGGCCGCTGCCGCCGAGGTGCTCAAGGGGCTCGACCTGGTGGCGCCCGTCGACTCCGTCACCAACGCGTTCACACGCGACGCGAAGACGATCGCCGGGTACTGGAAGGCTCGCAAGGCGTTCGTGACGGCGGTGGGCGGTTCACGTCCCTCAGGGACGACGCTGATCACTGAGGATTTCGCGGTGCCGCCCGCCCGCCTGGCCGAGGCCTGCGAGGAACTGCTCGACCTCCAGACACGGCACGGCTTCGAGGCGGCGGTGGCCGGGCACGCGGCGCACGGCAACCTGCACTTCCTGCTGGCGTTCGACGCGGCCCGCCCGCAGGACGTGGAGCGGTACGCGGCCTTCATGGACGATTTCTGCCGCCTCACGGTCGAGCGGTTCGACGGTTCGCTCAAGGCCGAGCACGCCACGGGGCGCAACATCGCTCCCTTCCTTGAGCTCGAATGGGGCCCACGGGCCACGGAGTTGATGTGGCGCACAAAACAGGTCATCGACCCCGACGGCGTCCTGGCCCCGCGCATCGTCCTGGACCGTGATCCACAGGCCCATCTGCGTGGTCTCAAGACGATCCCCACGGTGGAGGCGGTCGCGGACCCGTGCATCGAGTGCGGATTCTGCGAGCCCACCTGCCCCAGCGAGGACCTGACCACGACGCCGCGCCAGCGGATCGTGCTGCGCCGCGAGATGACCCGTCAGCCGTCCGGTTCGCCGGTCGAGCGCGAGCTGATCGACGCGTACGGGTACGACGCCGTGGACACCTGCGCCGGGGACTCGACGTGCAAGCTGGCCTGCCCCGTGGGCATCGACACCGGCGCGTTCATGAAGGATCTGCGGCACGCGCGGCACAGCCCGCGTGAGGAGAAGGCGGCGGCGTTCACCGCACGGCGTTTCAAGGCCGTCGAGGCGTCCGCGCGCCTCGCCGTCGCGGCCGCCGACAAGATCAGCGACCGGCTGCTCACGTCCCTCACCGGCGCCGCCCGCAAGGCGGTCCGCCCCGACCTGGTGCCCGAGTGGCTGCCGCGGATCCCGGGGGCCGCCGCGCGTACGCTGCCGCGCACCGCGCGCGTGGGTGCCGCGGCCGTCTACTACCCGGCGTGTGTGAACCGTATTTTCGCTTCGCCCGGTGCCGTGTCGCTCCCGCACGCCGTTGTCGCGGTCTCCTCTCGCGCGGGCAGGCCGGTCTGGATTCCCGGTGATGTCTCGGGCACCTGCTGTGCCACGATCTGGCACTCCAAGGGCTACGAGGAGGGCAACACGATCATGGCGAACCGGATCGTGGAGGCGGCCTGGGGCTGGACCGCCGGCGGCCGCTTCCCCCTGGTCGTGGATGCCTCGTCGTGCACGCTGGGCATCGCCCACGAGGTCGTGCCGTATCTCACCGACGACAACCGCGAGTTGCACGCGGAGCTGACGGTGGTCGACTCGATCGTCTGGGCGGCCGAGGAACTGCTGCCCCGTCTGGAGGTACGGCGCGTGGTGGGCTCGGCCGTGCTCCACCCGGCCTGTTCCATGGAACACCTGGGGGACGTCGGACACTTGAAGGCCGTCGCCGAGGCGTGCGCGCACGAGGTGGTCGTCCCCGACGACGCGGGCTGCTGCGCGTTCGCCGGCGACCGCGGGATGCTCCACAAGGAGCTCACCGAGTCCGCGACCCGCAAGGAGGCCGCCGAGGTCGGGTCGCGCTTCTACGACGCGTATCTGTCGGCGAACCGGATGTGCGAGGTCGGCATGGACCACGCGACGGGCCGCTCGTACCACTCCGTGCTCGTCGAACTGGAGCGGGCCACGCGCCCCGGTCCGCCGTGACGCAGCGGTGGCCGGTCAGGGCGCCTGAAGGTCGGCCTTGTCACCCATGACGACGACCGGGTGCTGAGCGGGGTCGAGCGTCTTGAGCAGGTAGGCCATGTTCGCCCGCGACTGACTGACACACCCGGAGGTGCCGCTGCCGTGGTCCATGTGCAGCCAGATGCCGCCGCCCTTGGACTGGCCCTGGGGGCGGGTCGGATCGTTGGGCGGGGTGCCCTTGACCCGGTTGTAGTCGATGGCGATCACGTAGTCGAAGTCGTGCCAGTACGACGTGGACCAGGTGCGCGGAGCCCGGAACGCGGCCGAGCGTGTGTACGGGAGCTTGGCGCCGGGATCGGCGAGTACGCCGCCGGCGTCGGAGAGGGTGAACACCCCGACGGGGCTGCGCCGGTCGCCCTCGTGGTGGTCGGTCGTCCAGCCCTTCTTTCCGTTGTGACCCGACCAGTCGCGCTGCTTCTTCCAGCTGCCGCCGGACTTGGTGTACAGGGCGATGGTCGCGTTCCCTGAGTTCTTGCCGTCGCCGTAGACCACGACGGCCTGCCGTGTGTCGTCCGGTATCTGCTGCCAGTAGCGCTCCCCCACACCGGGGATGCGCCCGGGGGCGACTGTGCGCGCCTTGTCGCTCTGTGCCCCGCCCGCCGAACCCCGTTCTCTCGCGGCCGGCTTGTCGCCCTCGCTCCTGCCGCCGCCGTCGGCACCGCATGCCCCGACCGTCGCCAGAAGAACCCCGAACGCCGCCGTCACGGCACCCGCCCGCACCACCGAACCCGCACCACGCATGCGGTCCATCGTCGCACCACGTCCCGGCCCGCACCGCGCCGGCCCAGGATTCCGCGGTGCGGGGGCCGATTCTTCGCGGGGGACGGAAAACCGTTTGCCTCCGGTCACGGTGGGACGCGAACCTTTCACGGCTTGCCACGACCGAATCTCACCCACGGTCCCCGTTTCGAGTCCTGGGACGTCATGCAGATCTCCGACCTTCCGTACCCCGACCCCGGCGTGCCCGACGCGCGCTCCGGGCCTCGGTTCCTGTTCTGGCTCGGCCGGAACCAGCTCCGCGGCCAGCTCCGCTCCCTGGCCTGGGGGCTGCTCCACTTCGCCTCGGTCGCCGGACTTCCGTACGGCGTCGGATACGCCGTACAGGCGGTCGTCGACGGCTCGGGGTCCCGCCTGGCCGCCGCGGGCGGTCTGATCGTTCTGCTCGGCGCAGGGATCGCCCTCGGCGACACGATGCTGCACCGCACCGCGGTCACCAACTGGATCACGGCCGCCGCACGCGTGCAGCAGCTCCTCGCCCGCAAGGCGGCCGCGCTCGGCTCCGCGCTGACCCGGCGGGTCGCCGCGGGCGAGGTCGTCGCGGTCTCCACCGGGGACGTGGAGAAGATCGGCTGGTTCGTCGAGGCGCAGTCGCGGTTCCTCGCGGCGGCCGTCACCGTCGTCCTGGCCACGGTCGGACTGGTCGTCTACCAGCCCGCGCTCGGTGTCGTCGTCGCGATCGGCATGCCCGTGCTCGCACTGGCCGTCCTGCCGCTGCTGCCGCGTGCGACACGCCGCGCCGACCGTCAGCGCGAGAAGGCGGGACGGGCCACCGAACTGGCCTCGGACACCGTCGCCGGGCTGCGCGTGCTGCGCGGCATCGGCGGCGAGGAGCTGTTCCTCGACCGTTACCGCCGTGCGTCGCAGGAGGTGCGCGAGGCCGCCGTGCACAGCGCCCGCATGTGGGCTCTGATCTCCGCCGTCCAGGTCCTCCTTCCGGGACTGCTGCTGATCGCCGTGGTCTGGTACGGCGTCCATCTGGCGCGCGAGGGTCGGATCGCCGTGGGCGACCTGGTCACCGTGTACAGCGCGATCATGACGCTCGCCTATCCGTTGCGGCACTTCGAGGAGATCGCACAGGCCTACTCGTTCTCCCGGCCCTCGGCGCAGCGTGCGGCCCGCGTGCTGGCCCTCGATCGCGGCACCCGCGCCGGCGAGGGCGGGGCACGGGAGGCTGCCGGTGTGCCGACAGGTGACCTGTACGACCCGGCGACCGGGCTGCTCGCCCCCTCGGGCCTGCTCACGGCCGTCGTCTGCGGCGACCCCGACGCCGCGGGGCGGCTCGCCGACCGTCTGGGCGGGCACGCGCCCATGGACGACGACGGTCCGGCGCAGCCGTCCGTGCTTCTCGGCGGTGTTGCGCTGGACGAGCTGTCCCTGGAAGAGGCGCGTACGGCCGTGCTCGTCCAGGACAAGGACCCGGTGCTGTTGTCGGGCACGCTCGCCGAGCTCTTCGACGTCCCGGCGTCCGGGGCTGTCGGCCCGCGGGAGGCTCTGGCGGCGGCTGAGTGCGGCGATGTCCTCGACGCGCTCTCGCAGGCCTGCGTCGACGAGGATCCGATGCGCGCCCGTGTCACCGAGCGCGGCCGCTCTCTGTCCGGCGGCCAACGCCAGCGCCTGGCGCTGGCCCGGTCGCTGGTGACCGACCCGGAGGTGCTCGTCCTGGACGAGCCGACGTCCGCCGTCGACTCGCACACCGAGGCCCGCATCGCCCGGGGGCTGCGGACGCTGCGGCGCGGGCGTACGACGGTGGTGTTCACCTCGTCCCCGCTGCTGCTCGACCGTGCCGACCGTGTGGTGTTCGTGCGGGAGGGGCGGGTCGCGGCGGCCGGTGAGCACCGGAAACTGGTGCGCGGCGAGCCGCTGTACCGCGCGGTCGTCACCCGAGAGACGGGCGAGGAGGCCCTCGTACGCCCGGCCGTTCAGGGCCCGGAAGAAGACAGTGATATCGACATCGAGGAGACGGCATGATCGGCGTGGCGCCCCCGGAGTACGATCCGGCGGCCCCCACCACGGCCAGCACGCTGCCGGTCGGGACCACGGCCACCGTCCGCGGCTACGTGAGGGAGCTGTACCACCGTCACCGGCGCGCCTTCCTGCTGTTGATCGGTGTGAACACCGTCTCGGTCGTGGCGTCGATGGCGGGCCCCTACCTTCTGGGCGGCCTGGTGCAGGACGTCTCGGACGGCGCTGACGCGCTGCGCGCCCTGCACCTTGAGCGCACCATCGGCCTGTTCGCGCTGGCGCTGGTGGTTCAGGCCGTGTTCGTGCGACAGGTGCGGCTGCGCGGGGCGATGCTCGGTGAGCGGATGCTGGCGGATCTGCGCGAGGACTTTCTGGTGCGGTCCGTCGGCCTGCCGCCGGGCGTGCTCGAGCGAGCCGGGACGGGTGACCTGCTGTCCCGGATCACGACCGACATCGACCGGCTCGCCAACGCGATGCGGGAGGCGGTGCCGCAGCTGTCCATCGGCGTCGTGTGGGCGGCGCTGCTGATCGGCGGGCTCGCGGTGACAGCTCCCCCGCTGGCCCCGGCGCTTCTCATCGCGGTGCCGGTCCTGGTGCTCGGCTGCCGTTGGTACTTCAGGCGGGCGCCGTCGGCGTACCGGTCGGAGGCCGCCGGGTACGCGTCCGTCGCGGCGGCGCTCACGGAGACCGTGGACGCCGGACGCACGGTGGAGGCGCACCGGCTCGGCGGGCGCCGGGTGGAGCTGTCGGAGCGGCGCATCAAGGAGTGGACGGCGTGGGAGCGCTACACGCTCTATCTGCGGTCCGTCCTCTTCCCCGTGATCAATGCCGTCCACGTCATCGTGCTGCTGTCCGTCCTGCTGATCGGCGGTGTCTTCGTCCTGCGGGGTTGGATCGGAGTGGGTCAGCTCACGACGAGCGCGCTCATCGCGCAGATGCTGGTGGACCCGATCGGCCTGATCCTGCGCTGGTACGACGAGCTTCAGGTCGCCCAGGTCTCGCTGGCCCGGTTGGTCGGCGTACGGGACATCGAGTCGGACTCGGGCGACCCGTCCGTGCGGCCCGACGGGCGCGACGTGCTCGCCGACGACGTGCATTTCGGCTACCGCGAGGGCGTCGACGTGCTGCGCACGGTGTCGCTCCGGGTGGCCCCCGGAACACGGCTCGCCCTGGTCGGGCCGTCCGGGGCGGGGAAGTCGACGCTGGGGCGGCTGCTCGCCGGCATCTACGCGCCGCGCACCGGCCGGGTCACACTCGGAGGGGCACAGCTGTCGCGGATGCAGGCCGAGCGGGTGCGGGCGCATGTGGCCCTGGTCAACCAGGAGCACCACGTGTTCGTCGGTTCCTTGCGGGACAACCTGCGCCTGGCCAGCGCCGATGCCGGGGACGCGGAGCTGTGGGCGGCGCTCGGCGCGGTCGAAGCCGGAGACTGGGCGCGGGCCCTTTCCGAGGGGCTCGACACGGAGGTCGGTTCGGGCGGCGTGGCACTCACTCCCGCGCAGGCCCAGCAGATCGCTCTGGCCCGGCTGGTCCTCGCCGACCCGCACACGCTGGTTCTCGACGAGGCGACCTCGCTGCTCGATCCGCGTGCCGCGCGGAACCTGGAGCGGTCCCTGGGCCGGGTCCTCGACGGCCGCACCGTCGTCGCCATCGCGCACCGGCTCCACACGGCGCACGACGCGGACGTGATCGCCGTGGTCGAGGACGGACGGATCCGCGAGCTCGGCAGCCATGACGAGCTGGTGGCGGCCGACGGTGCGTACGCCGCGCTGTGGCGGTCCTGGCACGGGTGAGCGCGCCGGGGGCGCGGCCGGGCTCAGATGAAGTTGAGCGCGGCCGCGCAGCCCATCCCGCCGAGCATCATGAAGACGGGCATGAGGACCTTCACCTCGACCCAGCTGCCCGCCCGGAACCGCATGACCTTCGGCGGGCCCACCGGGTACCAGCGCTTGCGGCCGATCGGGATGGGCCACAGGATCGGGCAGCCCGACACGGTGAGCGCGTCGCCGATGTCGTGCACCAGGGCGCCGAGCACGATCGGCAGGCCCAGCCACAGGTACTCCTGGCCCGGCTGGGTGAACAGCCAGTCCGATCCGTGGCCCGGTTTGTCCAGTATGCCGGCGAGGATCCAGGCGCTGGTCGCCGCGAGAAGCCACACGAGGACGTCGCTGCTGGAGCCGCGGGCGGCCCGCCACAGCAGCCCTTCGATGGCGAGCACCATGTGCACGAACAGGATCCCGAGGACGACCCAGCGGCCTCCCGTGATCGCCGCGAAGGAGGTGCCGGCGCCGATCAGCACCGCCCACAGCCACGTGTGCGTGAGGGTGCGGTGCCCCCCGGAGCGGCTGGGGTCGCCTTTCTTCCGGGTGGCCTTGTAGACGGTGGCCGAGAGTTTGTCGACGACCTCGCACACGCCTCGTGAGAGCGGTCCGAAGGCACGCGAGATCGTCGCCGCCTTGTGGTCGAGGTCCGGGGCGAGGGCGGCGCCCGCGCAGATCAGCGCCCCCACCAGGACGACGGGCCAGGGCATCGGGTGTCCGGCTGCCGCCGCTGCCGCGCCCACCCCCAGCCAGGCCGCCGCTCCGGACAGCGAGTGTGCCGGTCCCATCATGAGTGTCTTCCGCCCCTGTCCCTCGTGTGTCGGCCGCGCGCGGCCCGACGGCATGTCCCTTGCACGGATGCCGTGTTGCCCCTTGGGGGGTGTGCGCGCGACGGTGCCTCGTCGGCGCCTCAGCGTAACGTTGGTGATCTTCGCACGGACATCCGATTGCCGGAACGGGTGGGGAGGCAGGCAAGATGGTGACGTGACCCTTATCGATCAGCTCCCGCAGACCGCCGATCCCGACGCCCTCTACGACGCCTTCGAGTCGTGGGCACAGGAGCGTGGTCTGACCCTCTATCCCCATCAGGAGGAGGCGCTGATCGAGGTGGTGTCGGGGGCGAATGTGATCGTCTCGACGCCCACCGGTTCCGGCAAGAGCATGATCGCGGCCGGTGCGCATTTCGCGGCGCTCGCACGCGACGAGGTCACGTTCTACACGGCACCGATCAAGGCACTGGTCTCCGAGAAGTTCTTCGAGCTGTGCAAGCTCTTCGGGACGGAGAACGTGGGCATGCTGACCGGCGACGCGTCCGTGAACGCGGACGCGCCCGTCATCTGCTGCACCGCCGAGGTCCTGGCCTCCATCGCGCTGCGGGACGGCGCGCAGGCCGACATCGGTCAGGTCGTGATGGACGAGTTCCATTTCTACGCGGAAGGCGACCGCGGCTGGGCCTGGCAGATCCCGCTGCTCGAACTGCCGCAGGCGCAGTTCGTCCTGATGTCGGCGACGCTCGGTGACGTCTCGATGTTCGAGAAGGACCTCACGCGGCGCACCGGCCGGCCCACGTCGGTGGTGCGCTCGGCGACCCGCCCGGTACCGCTGTCGTACGAGTACCGGGTCACGCCTCTCACGGAGACGCTGACGGAGCTGCTGGAGACGAAGCAGGCGCCCGTCTACATCGTGCACTTCACGCAGGCGCAGGCCGTGGAGCGGGCACAGGCGCTGATGAGCATCAACATGTGT
Source organism: Streptomyces beihaiensis (assembly GCF_026274175.1). Classification (GTDB taxonomy): domain Bacteria; phylum Actinomycetota; class Actinomycetes; order Streptomycetales; family Streptomycetaceae; genus Streptomyces; species Streptomyces beihaiensis. Next base: position 24,161 of record NZ_JAPHNL010000277.1, on the reverse strand, counting down.
ACGCGCGCGGAGAAGGACCAGATCGCCGAGCTGATCGGCAGTTTCCGGTTCACCACCAAGTTCGGCCGCAACCTCTCCCGCTACGTCCGGCACGGCATCGGCGTCCACCATGCGGGGATGCTGCCGAAGTACCGCCGTCTCGTCGAAAAGCTCGCTCAGGCGGGACTGTTGAAGGTCATCTGCGGCACCGACACGCTCGGCGTCGGCGTCAACGTGCCGATCCGCACAGTGCTGTTCACCGCCCTCACCAAATACGACGGCAACCGGGTGCGCACGCTGCGCGCGCGGGAGTTCCACCAGATCGCGGGCCGAGCCGGCCGCGCCGGGTTCGACACCGCGGGGTTCGTGGTGGCGCAGGCGCCCGAGCACGTCATCGAGAACGAGAAGGCGCTGGCCAAGGCGGGCGACGACCCGAAGAAGCGCCGCAAGGTGGTGCGCAAGAAGGCACCCGAGGGCTTTGTCGCCTGGTCGGAGAACACCTTCGAGAAGCTGATCGCCTCGGAGCCGGAGCCGCTGACCTCGCGATTCAGGGTGACGCACACGATGCTGCTGTCGGTCATCGCGCGTCCGGGCAACGCGTTCGAGGCGATGCGGCATCTGCTCGAGGACAACCACGAGCCGCGCAGGCAGCAGCTGCGGCACATCCGCCGGGCCATCGCCATCTACCGTTCGCTGCTCGACGGCGGCATCGTCGAGAAGCTCGACCAGCCCGACGCGACGGGCCGCATCGTGCGGCTGACCGTCGACCTGCAGCAGGACTTCGCGCTCAACCAGCCGCTGTCGACGTTCGCCCTCGCCGCGTTCGACCTGCTGGACCAGGAATCGCCGTCGTACGCCCTCGACATGGTCTCGGTCGTGGAGTCCACGCTCGACGACCCGCGGCAGATCCTGCACGCCCAGCAGAACAAGGCGCGTGGCGAGGCGGTGGCGCAGATGAAGGCGGACGGGGTCGAGTACGAGGAGCGCATGGAACGGCTCCAGGACGTCTCCTACCCGAAGCCCCTGGAAGAGCTGCTCCTGCACGCCTACAACACCTACCGCACCAGTCACCCGTGGGTCGGCGACCATCCGCTGTCGCCGAAGTCCGTGGTCCGTGACATGTACGAGCGGGCGCTGTCCTTCACGGAGTTCGTCTCGTTCTACGAGCTGGCCCGCACCGAGGGCATCGTCCTGCGCTACCTCGCGAGCGCGTACAAGGCGCTGGACCACACGGTGCCCGACGATCTCAAGAGCGAGGACCTCGAGGATCTGATCGCCTGGCTCGGTGAGATGGTGCGGCAGGTCGACTCCAGCCTTCTGGACGAGTGGGAGCAGCTCGCCAACCCGGAGGTGATGACCGCCGAGGAGGCCCAGGAGAAGGCCGATCAGGTCAAGCCGGTCACGGCGAACGCGCGGGCCTTCCGTGTTCTCGTCCGCAACGCGATGTTCCGCCGCGTCGAGCTGGCGGCCCTCGACAACGTCGAGGAGCTGGGAGAGATGGACGCGGACTCCGGCTGGGACGCGGACGCCTGGGGCGAGGCGATGGACGCCTACTGGGACGAGTACGAGGATCTCGGCACCGGTCCCGACGCCCGCGGCCCCAGGCTGCTCATGATCGAGGAGGATCCCGAGCACGGTCTGTGGAAGGTACGTCAGACGTTCGCCGACCCGAACGGGGACCACGACTGGGGTATCAGCGCCGAGGTCGATCTGGCCGCTTCGGACACCGAAGGCCGCGCTGTCGTCCGCGTGACGGATGTCGGCCAGCTGTAGACGCCGGAGCGGACGGGCGGTGGTGCCCGTCCGTGCACATGAGAGAGAGTCACGCATGACGAATCCTGCGGAGCGGCTCGTCGACCTGCTCGACCTGGAGCAGATCGAGGTGAACATCTTCCGTGGGCGCAGCCCGGAGGAGTCCCTCCAGCGCGTGTTCGGCGGGCAGGTCGCCGGGCAGGCGCTGGTGGCGGCGGGCCGCACCACGGACGGAGCCCGTCCGGTGCACTCGCTGCACGCGTACTTCCTGCGCCCCGGCCGGCCGGGCGTGCCGATCGTGTACCAGGTCGAACGGGTCCGTGACGGCCGGTCGTTCACCACCCGGCGTGTCACGGCCGTGCAGCAGGGTCGCACGATTTTCAATCTCACCGCCTCCTTTCACAAGCCTGAAGAGGGCGCCTTCGAGCATCAGTTGCCCCCCGCGCGGAAGGTTCCGGATCCGGAGTCGCTGCCGACGGTCGCCGAGGAGGTCAGGGAGCGTCTGGGCGCGCTGCCCGAGTCGCTCGAGCGCATGGCCCGCCGGCAGCCGTTCGACATCCGCTATGTGGACCGGCTGCGCTGGACGCCGGAGGAGGTCGAGGCCGCCGAGCCGCGCAGCGCCGTGTGGATGCGCGCCGTGGGGCCTTTGGGTGACGATCCGCTGGTGCACACGTGCGCACTGACCTACGCCAGCGACATGACGCTTCTGGACGCCGTGCGGCTGCCGGTCGAGCCGCTGTGGGGTCCGCGTGGATTCGACCTGGCCTCGCTGGACCACGCCATGTGGTTCCACCGCCCTTTCCGTGCCGACGAGTGGTTCCTCTACGACCAGGAGTCGCCGATCGCGACCGGTGGGCGCGGCCTGGCGCGGGGCCGCATCTACGACGTCGAGGGGCGCATGCTGGTCTCGGTGGTGCAGGAGGGCCTGTTCCGGCGGCTCGAGAGGTGACCTGGGCGGCAGTCGTGCGCCCGCCGGCCCGGCGCTCCCCCGGGCCTCGGGCCTTCACCCGTGTCGGCCGAGCAGCCTCCTCCACAGGCCGCGGGCCGTTTCGCCCACGACGGGTTCGTCGCCCGTGCCCGGGCGGGGCCGCACATCGTCCGGTGGTTGCCACGGCACGTCTCCCCCGTCGGTCCGACACGATCCACAGGCACTCTCCGTAACTGCTCGAAAGGAACCGTAGCGCGGATCGCGGGTCACCGTTGCCGCCTGTGGACAACTCCGGCGACTGCGTTGTCAGTGCGGGTCAGGGCGGCGTGCGTCCACGCCGAGGTGCTCGCCGACGCGGTTGACCAGCAACGTCATCTCGTACGCCACGAGGCCGATGTCCGCGTCGGCGGCGCTGAGCACGCACAGACAGCTTCCGTCCCCGGCGGCGGTGACGAACAGCACCGCGTCGTCGAACTCGACCATCGTCTGCCGTACTCCGCCGACGCCGAAGTGGCGTCCCGCCCCTTTGGCGAGACTGTGCAGTCCTGACGCCACGGCCGCGAGATGTTCGCCGTCCTCGCGGCGCAGCCCTGTGCTCACCGCGGTGACCAGACCGTCGTCGGACAGCACGAGCGCATGCCGTACGTGGTCCATCCGCTGCGTCAGATCGTCGAGCAGCCAGCCGAGTCCCGCGTTCTGTCCCATGATCTTGTCTCCCCGCTTCTTCGTGGCTCCCCAGTGGCCCCCGCCGCCGAAGAGGCGGCGCCTTCGGCCGGAGGCGGAAGATATGCCTCGCAAGCCTCCACCACCGCCGCGGCGCGAGCAAGGAGGATGGCCTCATGGCACACAACATGACCGATGAGGAATGGCGGGCTTTCGTCTCGCACGGCACGCGCACCGCCAAAGTGTCCACCGTTCGCGCGGACGGCAGTCCGCACGTCGCGCCGGTCTGGTTCATCGTGGACCGTGGCGACATCGTGTTCAACACCGGAAAGGACACGGTCAAGGGACGCAATCTGGCGCGCGACAGCCGTGTCGCCCTGTGCGTCGACGACGAGAGGCCGCCGTTCTCGTTCGTGACCGTCCAGGGCCGCGCCGAGCTCAGTGAGGATCCCGGCGAACTGCTGGATTCGGCCACCCGGATCGGTGGCCGCTACATGGGAGCGGACCGGGCGGAGGAGTTCGGCCGGCGCAACGGCGTTCCGGGCGAACTGGTGGTACGGGTCCGGGTCGACAAAGTGGTGGCCGTCGACGGGCTCGCCGACTGACGGCGGCACCGAGCGCGGCCTGTGACAGCTCGTCCCACAGGAACCAGAACCGGTCCTGCCCCCGGGTGTGCCGAACAGGTAGAGCGACAGGCCGGACCTGATGGTGATGCGGCCGAAGTCCATGGCGACGGTCGTGGTGGTCTTGCGCTCCACGGCGGCCGTGTCGTCCACGAACTGCCCGGCTTCGCTGAGGTGTTCCTCGGTGCGCAGCGGACGGATCTCGCTCACGGCACCGACCAGGGTCGTCTTGCCCACCCCGAACCCGCCGGCGACCAGGATCTTCAGTGTCAGTGCCGCCGACGCGCCGACGGTTTCAGAGTGCTCGGAGTCCATCGATTACGTCTCTCAGGGTCTGCTCGTCCGGCAGCTGCGTGGGCGGAACGGGTCCGCTGACCTCGATGCGGCCCCGTTCCAACAGGCCGCCGAGGAGGACGCGGATCACGCCCACGGGCAGGTCGGTGTCCGCGGCGAGTTCGGCGACGGTCTGCGTCCCGGTGCGGCACAGTTCGAGGATCGACCGGTGTTCCGGTGCGAGGATCGCGCCGTCGGCGCCGTCGGACGCCGCCGCGACGGCCGACACCAGGGCGATCATGTCGAGGTGTGCGCCCTGCGGCCCGGCCGTGGTCCGTCCGCCGGTCATCGCATAAGGGCGGACCAGCGGGCCCGCCTCCTGGCCGAACCATTGGCCGCCCGGCTCCTGCCCGATGCCGTACGGCCCTGTGTCGAATGTGCCGTCGTTCATGGTCACCTCCGTCCCGTCAGCCGACGGCAGGCGGCCGCCCGACGAGCCTGGCCGGGGTGTAGAGGTGTTCGTCCACGCGCTTGACCAGGCGCGCCATCTCGTAGGCGCCGAGTCCGATGTCCGCGGTGCCGGCACTGAGAACAGCCAGGCAGGAACGGTCGCCCGCGGCCGCCACGAACAGGAAGCCGTCGTCCATCTCCACCATGACGGAGAAATGGTCTCGGACGATCGCGCCGGCGTCGAACGTGCGCGCTGAACGTTCCTGCGACGCCCATAGTGCTGAATCGGGAGTTTTCGATCAGGCACATGAGCCGCCGTGCTGCGCAATCATGGGCACATGAGCGACAACCGCACAGACGACCACGCACGCGTACAGGAGTTTTTCGCCGCGCGGGCTTCCGACTGGGACGCGCGCTTCCCCGACGACGGCCCTGCCTTCGACGCTGCCGTCGCCTCGCTGGAGCTGCGGCCCGGCAGCCGGGTGCTCGACGCCGGATGCGGCACCGGGCGGGCGCTGCCCGCCCTGCGCCGGGCCGTGGGCCCCTCGGGTGTGCTCGTCGGGGTCGATCTGACGCCCGAGATGCTCGCGGCCGCCGTACGGGCCGGACGTGGCCGGGAGGGCCAGTTGCTGCTCGCGGACGTCGGTCGTCTGCCACTGCGCACGGAGTCGCTGGACGCGGTGTTCGGGGCGGGGCTGATCTCGCACCTGCCGCGGCCGACGGAGAATCTGCGGGAGCTGGCGCGCGTGGTGCAGCCCGGCGGCCTGCTGGCCCTGTTCCACCCGATCGGCCGGGCCGCGCTGGCCGCACGCCACGGTCGTCAGATCACGCCGGACGACCAGCGAGCCGAGCCCAACCTCCGGCCGCTGCTGGCCGGTTCGGGCTGGGAACTCACCTCGTACACCGACGAGGACACGCGTTTCCTGGCGCTCGCGCGCCGCACGGGCTGAGCGGCGCCGGACGCCTGTCAGACCGCCGGAGCCGACAGGGCCGCGGCGAAGGCGTCCGGGGCATCGAACATGACGTTGTGTCCGGCGCCCGGTACGCGCACCACACGCACTCCCGCGGCCTCCAGGGCGTCCGCACCCGGCAGTTCGCCGCTGAGCTCGCCCTGGAGGTACACACGGTCGACGTCGAGCTCCTCCAGCATCCGCCGCATCGTCGGATCCGTGCCGCGCACGAGACCCGTGGCGCTGCGGTGCAGGGCGAGGGGATCGGCCAGACGCATCGTCGCGGCCCACAGCGGCCCGACTCTCTCCAGCACGCGCGTGTGCCCGCCGCCCGACACATAGGCGGTTTCGTCGAAGTCGGCGATACAGCTGCTGCCCGAGGTTCGGGGCGGATCGGGATCCAGATTGCCTTCCGTGACCACCAGTCGGGCCACGAGGTCGCGGCGCCGGTGAGCCAGCACGATCGCGACGGCGCCTCCCATGCTGTGACCCACGATCTCGGCGCCGCTCACACCCGCGGTGTCCAGCGCCGCCGCCAGCGCTTCGGCGTGCTCCTCCAGCGTGTAGCCGAACTCGGCGGGCCGGTCGCTGATGCCGTGCCCGGGAAGATCCACGAACAGGGAGCGCCGCCCCGCCAGTCCGGGCCGAGCGGCGATGTGCGCGTGGTAGACGGTCGACGCCGCACCGAGGCCATGGACGTACACGCGTGCCGGTTCGGCCCCCGCGGCCTCCGTCCAGCGAATGCAGCTTCCCTGCCCGTCGAACACCGCCTGCCGCATGGCGCCTCCCCTGCCTCGCGTTTCCGTTCACGGAGGACAATACATCGTCGCCGTAGTATTGCGGAAAGGATGTATCACGGGTGCGTCCCCGCGGGCTCGGGTGGACGACAATGGAGCCATGCTGGAGCTCGCGATCCTCGGTTTCCTCCACGACGCACCCCTGCACGGCTATGAGCTGCGCAAGCGCATCACCGCCCTGACCGGTCACGTCCGTCCCGTGGCCGAGAGCACGCTCTATCCGGCGATCAAACGTCTGGAGAAGGCAGGGCTGCTCGCGCGGGAGACGCGACCTGGGGCGGTGGCCGCGCCGCGGCACATGCTGAACCTGACCGAGGACGGCCGCGAGGAGCTGAGGCGCAGGCTGCGCGAGGCCGACCCCGGCGACATCACCGACGAGAACCGCTGGTTCACCGTGCTGGCCTTCCTGCGCCACCTGGACGACCCGGGGGAGCAGGCGGCCGTGCTGCGGCGTCGGCAGACCTTTCTCCAGGAGCCGGCGAGCTTCTTCTACGACGGGGAACGACCGCTGCGCGCCGAGGAACTGGACGACCCGTTCCGCCGCGGCGTCCTCACCATCGCGCGGGCCACCAGCCGCGCGGAACTGAGCTGGTTGCGCACGACACTTGCCGAGCTCGACGCGCGCGGCGCCTGACCCGGCACCGGCCGGCCCGCTCCACCAGGTTCGACACGAGAGCCACACACTGCGCACACCAGTCGGCGACACTCCGTCCACCAGCCGGGCCCGCCGCCGCCGAAGCCATGAATTTCCTGATCAACAGCCCTGTACGACATCCACCATGACTGGCTAAGGTCACGCCGACACCACCACGCAAGGGGAGGCAGGCATGGCCGGGACGGACGACGCGGTCGCCGACGGGGACGACGCGCTGTACGTACTGACGGCGGTGCTGCTGACGCCCGCGAAGTTCCCGAGCGTGCTCGGTGACGACTATCCGGAGGCGTGTGCCACCCTGGGGCTCGCGCCCGTGGCGGACGGATACGGCCTTGTCCTCGGCCAGGACGGCCAAGGCGCCCGGTGGACCGTGGTGGTCGACGACGTGTCGCTCGTGGCCGTGGCCATCGCGTCCTGGGACTGCGGCATGGAGTACGAACTCTCACCGGACGAGAACAGCATGGTCGCCGCGCTGCCCGGCTGGCCGCTGGCGCTCGCCGTGTCCGCGCCCGACGTGCCGGCACCGCACGACCCGGAGCCGGACCCCGAGCTCGACGACATGCCGCCGCTCACCCCTCCGGACACCGAGACGTGGGGCGCGGCGCAGCGGCGCCTGGGAGCGGACGAGATCGCCTTGCAGTGGGCCGCGTGGCGCGACCAGGTCGACGACTCGCAGTTCGCCACAGGGCCGGGCGGCGCGCCGGAGGGGTCCACCGACGCACAGGCCGCCCCGGACGGCACCGCACCGGGTGGCCGCGGTGGACAGCACCAGGGCATACAACGGGTCCTCGCCGAGGCGCGCGCGTACGTGGAGACGCCCCCGCCGCTGGGCCGGGTGCGGTCCGCGTTCGCCTCGGGCGAGGCTCGCACGCTGCGCGCCGACGGCCCCGGCTGGTCGATGGTCGCGCGGACGGACGACATCGCCTTCGTGCTGCTCGACGACGAGCCGGGAGAGGTGCTGCCGGTCGGCCGGGGCGCCGAGCTGCCCGGCCTGCTGGAGGCGCTCGACAAGATGGCCGTGCGGCCGACCGCCTGACCCGCCCGCGCGGGCCCGCCGCGCGCCGACCGGTCGGCTCAGCGCCCCAGTTCCTTGCGGGAGACGCGCCGGAGCCTGCGCCTCTGCGAGGGGTCCAGCATCAGGTACGCCGCGGTGGGCACTCCGAGCACGATGAGCAGGGCGGCCCACCAGGGCAGCCAGATCAGCAGGATGAGTCCGGCCGCCACGCCTCCCGCGGCGATCTTCGCGTTCCTCGACATGTGTGTTGGCCTCCTTCGGGGCGGCTCGCCCTCGGCTGAGTGGTGCGGTCCCGCCTCTGTTGTGAGAAACGGGCTCGCGGCGTCCACGGTTCCTGCCCGCGACCCTGATACGACCCTGATCCCGCGCCCCGGACGACGCCGGGGCACGGGCTTCCCGGCCGGACGCTCGGGCCCTGTGGTCAGATGTCGGCGCGGAGCGGCTCGCCCACTGTGTACAAGTGTCGCAGGGCCTGGCGGTAGGAGTCGACGAGGCCGGTCCGCACGTAGGGGATGCCCAGGTCGCGGCAGTGGGCCCGGACCATCGACTGGGCGAGCCTGAGATGGGGGCGCGGCATGCTGGGGAACAGGTGGTGCTCGATCTGGTAGTTGAGGCCGCCGAGGAACCAGTCGGTGAGCGGGCCGCCCTTGATGTTGCGTGAGGTGAGAACCTGTCGGCGCAGATGGCCCCACTTCTCGCCGTCCGGGTCGGGCATGTCCATCCCCTTGTGGTTGGGGGCGAACGCCAGCCCGAGGTGGAGACCGAACAGCGCCTGGTGCAAGACCGCGAAGACGAGGGCGTGCGCGAGGGGCATGGTGGTGAGCAGCAGCGTCACGTAACCGGCGACATGGGCGACGAGGAACGCCGCCTCCACCGCGCGGTCGCGTCCCGACTGGTGGCGCAGATGCTGGAAGCCGTAGACCTTCAGGGCGATGCCTTCGAGCAGGGTGAGCGGGAAGAACAGCCAGGCCTGGTGGCGGGTGAGCCAGCGGCGCAAGCCGGCCCGCGTGGCGGCCTGACGGCTGGTGAAGACCAGCACGTCGGCGGCGACGTCGGGGTCCTTGTCGATGTGGTTGGGGTTGGCGTGGTGCCGGTTGTGCTTGTCGTTCCACCACGCGTAGCTCATGCCGAGCAGCAGGTTGCCGTGGACGAGCCCGATCAGCCGGCTCGCCGAGCGGTCCCCGGTGATCTGGGCATGGCCCGCGTCATGACCGATGAACGCGGTGCGCGCGCAGAAGACCGCCAGGACGGGCGCGAGGGCGAGCACCCACCACGACCCGCCGGTCAGGGCCATGCCGGTGACCACCGCGGCGAGGCAGAGCGCGTTGACCACGATGGTGCGCGTGTACCAGCCCGTGCGCCGGTCGAGCAGCCCCTGACCCTTCACGGCGCGCAGCAGTGGTGCGAACTCGCTGCGCCTGTCGGGCGGGTCCTGCCGTGTCGCGGGCGCCGATGCGTCTTCGGGGGTGGTGCGAACAGCCGTGGGCATGGCAGGTCTCCGGTCTGTGGTGGCGAGGTCGAAGCGGTCGGCCGGACTGCGGGCCGTCACAAAGAACCTAGGAATCAAGGCCGTTGACCGGCCATGGCGCCACCACCCGACTCCGGCGGGGGCCGGCTCGCCCAGCATGAGGGGGGTTAGCCACACCCTTGAGGGTGTGGTGATCCAGATCACCGGGGAACCGCGCCCGCCCGTCCTGCCGCGGGGTGTACCCTCGGCGCCTCCAAGGTGAGTAGTCAAATTTGAGGAATCCGAGGAAGCTGCCATCTCCGCACACACCGGCCCCGCCCCCACTCCCGACGAGACGGCCCGGCTCGCCCAGTGCCGCGCCGTGTTCACCCCAGCCGATCCCGCCCGCGCGGCGACCGTCTCCTTCTGGCGACACGACGGTGACGAGCCGCCGCTGCCGCGGGCGGGCACCCGCGTCGACCTGCCCTTGGCGCTGCCCGGCGACGAGGGCATCGAGGTGACGACGGTCCCCGCCGCCGCTGTACCGGTGCGCGTCGCGCTGCCGGTGCTGACCCGCGCGCGTGCGGGCTCGGACACCGACGCGACGACGGCGTTCTGGGGCGCGGCCGCGCTGCTCGCCCTGCAACTCGCCGCTCGTGGGCTGCTGTTGCCGGGCCTGAGTCCACACGGGTACGACGCGTGGCGGATGGGGCCGCTCACCGCGCGGGACCAGGAACGGGTGCGGGAACTCGCTGCCGCCATGCCTCCTGAGGCGCACGCGGTCCCCCTGGAGGACGCCACGCCGCCCCGGCTCCACGCTCCGGAGCGCCTCCTGCGGGCGTTTCTCGACGCGGTGGCGGACACCCTGCCCCGCTCCCCCGCCGCCCCGCTCGCCGCCGGCGCACCGGCGTTCGCCGCGCGGCAGGCGCAGCGGGCTCCTCAGCTGCGCGACTGGGCGCAGGACGTGGCGGCCGGGCATGACGCCGGGGTGCGGATCTCACTGCGCGTGGAGCTGCCCGGGCTCGGGGCTGCCGGCGGCGAGGAGGCCGGGATCGGCCAGAGGGCTTTCCGTGCCGTTCTGCAACTGCACGACGTGAGCGATCCGGCCGTGGTGGCGGATGCCGCGGACGTCTGGGAGCGGGCCGGTCTTGCGCACTCCTGGTTCGGCGCCCGGGCCCGGATGGGCGCCCTGGTGGCGCTGCGCCGCGCCGCGCGCGCGTGGGCGCCACTGGAACCGCTGCTCTCGGCGTCGGTGCCGGACGTGCTCGAACTGGCCGACGAGGAGGTCACCGAGCTCCTGTCGACGGGCGGGCGGGCCTTGGCGGCGGCCGGTGTCGAGGTGCACTGGCCACGGGAGGCGGCCCGAGGTCTCACGGCTCTCGCGGAGATCGGCCCGCCGCGAGACGGACGTGACCGGCTCGCCTCGGACGCGTCGCCGTTCCTGTCCACGCAGGCGCTGCTCGCGTTCTCGTGGCGGTTCGCCCTCGGTGACCAGGAGTTGAGCCGCGAGGAACTCGACCGGCTCGCCGAGGCCAAGCGTCCCGTGGTGCGGCTGCGCGATCGCTGGGTGCTCGTCGACCCGCGCGAGGCCCTGCGCGCCCGCGCCCACCGGGACCGCGAGGTCACACCGGTCGACGCGCTCAGCGCCGTTCTGACGGGCGTCGCGGAGGTCGACGGCCGCCGCGTCGAGGTGCGGCCCACGGGCTGGCTGGCCGAGCTGCGAGAGCGCCTCTTGGACCCCGAGGGCATGGAGCCCGTCGGGCAGCCGGCCGCACTCGCCGCCGATCTGCGCGACTACCAGCTGCGCGGTCTGAACTGGCTGGCCCGGATGACCTCGCCCGGCCTGGGCGCCTGCCTTGCCGACGACATGGGCCTCGGCAAGACCATCACGCTCATCGCGCTCCATCTGCACCGGGCGGCCCAGGCGCACACCGCCGGGCCCACGCTCGTGGTCTGCCCGACGTCCCTGCTGGGCAACTGGCAGCGCGAGATCGAGAGATTCGCTCCGGGCACACCTGTGCGCCGCTTTCACGGCGGCGGCCGCCGTCTGGAGGACGTCGCCGACGCCGAGTTCGTGCTCACCACGTACGGGACGATGCGGCTCGACGCCGACCGGCTGTCGTCCGTGTCCTGGGGCCTGGCCGTCGCCGACGAGGCCCAGCACGTCAAGAACCCGCACTCGGCGACCGCCCGGCAGCTGCGCACCATCGGCGCACGCGCGCGCGTGGCGCTCACCGGCACCCCGGTGGAGAACAATCTCTCCGAGCTGTGGGCCGTCCTCGACTGGGCGACGCCCGGACTGCTCGGCAGACTCGGCGCGTTCCGCAGGCGGTACGCGCAGGCCGTCGAGGGCGGTAACGACCCGGCCGCCGCCGCGCGCCTGGCCGAACTGGTGGGGCCGTTCCTGCTGCGGCGCCGCAAGTCGGATCCGGGCATCGCGCCCGAGCTGCCGCCCAAGACGGAGACCGACCGCGCGGTGTCGCTCACGGCGGAACAGACGGGTCTGTACGAGGCCGTGGTGCGCGAGACGCTGGCGGAGATCGCCACGACGGACGGCTTCGAACGCCGCGGCCTGGTGGTCAAGTTGCTGACCGCGCTCAAGCAGGTCTGCAACCATCCGGCGCAGTACCTCAAGGAGGAGCGCCCTCGCGTCGCCGGTCGCTCCGGCAAGCTGGAACTCCTCGACGAACTCCTGGACACGATCCTCGCCGAGGACTCCTCGGCCCTGGTGTTCACCCAGTACGTGCGGATGGCCCGCCTCATCGAACAGCACCTGGCCGGGCGCGGGATCGCCACGCAGTTCCTGCACGGGGGCACCCCGGTCGCCGAGCGCGAGACCATGGTGCGGCGCTTCCAGGACGGTGAAGTGCCGGTGTTCCTGCTCTCCTTGAAGGCGGCGGGCACCGGTCTCAACCTCACGCGCGCGGAGCACGTCATCCACTACGACCGCTGGTGGAACCCCGCCGTGGAGGCGCAGGCGACCGACCGTGCCCATCGCAACGGGCAGACCCGCCCCGTGCAGGTGCACCGTCTGATCGCGGAGGGCACCGTGGAGGACCGGATCGCCGCCATGCTGGCGCGCAAAAGGGAGTTGGCGGACGCGGTCCTCGACTCCGGCGAGGCCGCGCTGACGGAACTGTCCGACGCCGATCTGGCCGACCTTGTCGAACTGCGCGGGGGTGCGTGATGAGCGACATGTACGACGAGGAGCGCGTCTTCGGCGCGCTGCCGGCCGCGCGCGGCGGCCAGCCCTTCACCCGGACGTGGTGGGGTCATGCCTGGCTCAAGGCGCTGGAGGACACGGCTCTCGACAACGCGCAGCTCAAGGCGGGGCGCAGGCTCGCGCGCGCGGGGGCGGTCGGTGCGGTCTCCGTGCGTCCGGGGCGCGTCACGGCCGTCGTGGCCGACCGCGACGGCCTGGCGCACCGCGCCGACGTGCTGCTCGCCCCGCTCGGCGACGACGCCTGGGGCCGCTTTCTGGACATGGCCCGCGAACGGGCCGGGCACATCGCGGCGCTGCTCGACCGGGACATGCCGCCACACCTGGTGGAGGACGCGGCCACGGCCGGGGTGGAGCTGCTGCCGGGCATCGGTGACCTGGAGCCGCGGTGCGACTGCGGGGGCTGGGACCACTGCGCCCACACGGCCGCCCTGAGCTACCAGCTGGCTCGCCTTCTGGACGAGGATCCGTTCGTGCTGCTTCTGCTGCGCGGGCGCGGTGAGCGGGCTCTCGTCGCTCAGCTGCAAGAGCCCGGCGCCACCGACCGGACCGGGGCGGCGCAGGCGCCCGAGCGGCCCGAAGGCGTGGACGCGGCGGAGGCGTACGCGTGCGGGCTCGTGCTGCCCGCGCTGCCCGAACCGCCGACGCCGCCGCCGACGCCAGGGCGGCCGCCGTCGCTGGACACCGCGGCCCCGGCGCCTGCGGGCACCGACGTGGCCGCGCTGGAGTTCCTGGGCGCGCGGGCCGCGGCCGAGGCGCGATCGCTGCTGGTGGACGCGCTGGCGCCGGAGCGTGAACAGCGTTCCGCGCGGGGTGAGTTGACCACGGCGCAGGACGCCGTGCGGCTGGCCGCCGCCGAGCCCGAGGCGCACATCCTGGCGCGGCTGGCGGAGGGTTCGGGCCGCTCGGTGAGGGAGCTGGCCCTGGCGGTGCGCGCCTGGCGGTACGGAGGCGCCGACGCGCTGGCCGCGCTGGAGGAGGAGCATGTGCCGGACCCGGAGGCGGCGGCACGCGCGCGGGCCGCGCTGGACGCCGCGTGGGACCGGGACGAGCGCCCGGTGTTCACGTCCGCCCGCAACCGCTGGACCGTCTTTGGAGCGCCCGCCCAGCTGCGTCTGGGCCCCGACGGGCGCTGGTGGCCGTACCGCGAGGAGGAGGGCCTCTGGACTCCGGCCGGTCCGGGGACGTCGGATCCTGCATCGGCGCTGGCCACAGCGGTGGAGGAGGCCGAGCGGTAGCGCCGCGTCGCCCTGTCGTGCGACCGGCATGGAGTAGTCCGGCGGGACGAACGCCGCGCTACGGGTGATCGTGGGTTTCACCCCCCTCCAACAGGGAGGCACGCTCAACCGGGGGACGACCAGAAGGCGCAGGCTCATGGCGATTTTGTGCAGACCCTCTGTCTCCGTACCGGAACACGTCATCACCATGGAGGAGACGCTCGATCTCGCACGCACCCTCCATGCCGACCACCCTCAGTTGCCTTTGGCGCTGCGACTGATCGAGAACACAGGGGTACGCAAACGGCACATCATCCAGCCCATCGAGGAGACGCTGAAGCATCCGGGTCTCAAGGAGCGCAACGACCTCTACGAGGCGGAGGCGAAGGCCCGGGTGCCGGACGTGGTACGCGGCGCGCTCGACGACGCCGGGCTGCGGCCCGCGGACATCGACGTGATCATCTACGTGTCGTGCACCGGCTTCATGATGCCGTCGCTGACGGCGTGGCTGATCAACGAGATGGGCTTTTCGAGCGACACGCGGCAGATGCCGATCGCCCAGCTCGGCTGCGCGGCGGGCGGCGCGGCCGTGAACCGGGCGCACGACTTCTGTACGGCCTACCCTGAGGCGAACGCCCTGATCGTGGCCTGCGAGTTCTGCTCGCTGTGCTACCAGCCCACCGATCTGGGGGTCGGTTCGCTGCTCTCCAACGGGCTGTTCGGGGACGGCATCGCGGCCGCCGTCGTGCGCGGCCGGGGCGGAACAGGGATCACTCTGGAACGCAACGGCTCCTACCTGATCCCGAAGACCGAGGACTGGATCGCCTACGACGTCCGGCCGACGGGGTTCCACTTCATGCTCGACAAGCGAGTGCCCACGACCATGGAGCCGTTGGCCCCGGCACTGCAGGAACTGGCGGCACTGCACGGATGGGACGCCTCGGACCTGGACTTCTACATCATCCATGCGGGAGGGCCGCGGATCCTGGACGACCTGAGCAAGTTCCTGCGGGTGCCGCCGGACGCGTTCCGGTTCAGCCGGGCGACACTCACCGAGTACGGCAACATCGCCAGTGCCGTCGTGCTCGACGCGCTGCGCCGCCTCTTCGACGAGGGTGGCGCCCGCGACACCGCGCGCGGTCTGCTCGCGGGCTTCGGCCCCGGCATCACCGCGGAGATGTCGCTCGGCCGCTGGATCCGCTCGGACGCCTCCTCAGGGCTCGTGGAGGCCCGCGCATGACAGCGGTGATCCGGTGACCGCGCTCACGCCCGCGGAGGGACTTCTGGTTCCGCCAGGGCAGGGTCGCACGGTCGACACACCCGCTCAGCAGGTGACCTTCAAGGTCACCGGGGACCACTCGCGCATGGCGTCGAGTTTCGAGGTCGTGGTGCCTCCGGGCTTCGACGTGGGCGCGCACGTGCACACCAGGAGCGAGGAGTTGTTCTACGTCCTGGAGGGCGAGTTGGACGTGCTCGCCTTCGAGCCGCGCGTGCGCACCCCGGACAGCTGGCGCTCGTGGCAGTCCGTCTCGGGCAACAAGGTGGTGCGGGCCACTGCCGGGACGGTGATCGTGGTGCCGCCGGGCTGCCCGCACGCCTTCGCCAATCCCACGGGGGACCCGGCGAAGATGTTCTTCCAGGCGTCTCCCCCGCCCGACCATGAGCGCTACTTCGAGGAGCTCCTGGAGATCCTCTCGGCGGGCGGGCGGCCGGACCACGCGGCGATCGAGGAACTGCGCGGCCGCTACGACATCGAGCAGCTCACCCCTCTGCGGCACGGACCGTAGAGATCATCGGCGATCCGCACGGTCGGCGACCGTGCGGATCACGGACCGGCCGGGCCCCGAGCGGCCCGGCCGGCCGCCGTCGTGGTCGGTGCGGTCAGCGGATGGGCAGGCCGGAGAGGGTGCGGGCGATGACCAGGCGCTGGATCTCGCTCGTGCCCTCGAAGATCGTGTAGATCGCCGCGTCGCGGTGCATGCGCTCCACGGGGTACTCACGGGTGAAGCCGTTGCCGCCGAGGATCTGGATGGCCTGGGCGGTGACCTTCTTGGCGGTCTCGCTCGCGAAGAGCTTGGACATCGAGCCCTCGGCGTTCTCGAACTTCTTGCCGGTGGTCGCCATCCAGGAGGCGCGCCACACCAGGAGGCGGGCGGCGTCGATCTGCGTGCGCATGTCGGCCAGCTGGAACGCGACGCCCTGGTTGTCGATGATCGGGCGGCCGAACTGCTCGCGCGTCTTCGCGTACTCCAGTGCCTCCTCGTACGCGGCGCGGGCCGTGCCCACCGCCATGGCGCCGACGGCGGGGCGGGATGCCTCGAAGGTGGCCATGGCGGCGTTCTTGACGCGCTCGCCGCCCTTCTTGGCCTTCTCACGCGCGCGGGCCAGGCGCTCGTCGAGCTTGTCCTTGCCGCCGAGGAGGCAGGAGCCGGGGACGCGCACGTTCTCCAGCACGACCTCGGCGGTGTGCGAGGCACGGATGCCGTGCTTCTTGAACTTCTGCCCCTGGGACAGGCCGGGCGTGTTCGGCGGGACGATGAACGAGGCGTGGCCCTTGGAGCCGAGCTCGGCGTCCACGGACGCGACCACCACGTGGACATTGGCGATGCCGCCGTTGGTCGCCCACGTCTTGGTGCCGTTGAGGACCCACTCGTCCTTGGCCTCGTCGTAGACCGCGCGCGTGCGCATGGAGGCGACGTCGGAGCCCGCGTCCGGCTCCGAGGAGCAGAAGGCGGCCACCTTCACGTCGTTCGCGTCGCCGTACATCTGCGGCACCCAGGTGCCGATCTGCTCCTCGGTACCGTTGGCGAGGACACCGACCGCCGCCAGGCCGGTGCCGACGATGGAGAGCGCGATGCCCGCGTCGCCCCAGAACAGTTCCTCCATCGCCATCGGGATGCCGAGCCCGCTGGGGTCGAAGAACTGCTGCGCGTAGAAGTCGAGCGAGTAGATGCCCAGCTTGGCAGCCTCCTGGATCACCGGCCACGGCGTCTCCTCGCGCTCGTCCCACTCGGCGGCCGCGGGGCGGATCACATCGGCGGCGAAGCCGTGAAGCCAGTCACGTACTTCCTTCTGCTCGTCGTTGAGATCCATCGTGAACTCGGCCATGGCCCCTCCCGGGCTGCGTACACTGCATGTGTTACTTGCGGTAACGAGAGTCTGTTACTCACCAGTAGCCCCTGTCAACCTCCGAGAACGCGTTCGAGGTCCGACCCCCGCCGGGTGCTACCTTTCGCGTGCGCAGAGCCATCACATGGGCGGGGAGAGACACATGGAGACCACACAGCGGACCGATCAGCGCGCGGAACAACGCTCCGCGGCTGAGCAGCGCCGGCGAGAGCTGCTGGAGGCCGCGGACCGTGTGGTGCTCAGGGACGGCCCGGGGGCCTCGATGAACGCCATCGCGGCCGAGGCCGGGATCACCAAGCCCATCCTCTACCGCCACTTCGGCGACAAGGGCGGCCTGTACGCCGCGCTCGCCAAGCGCCACACGGACGCCCTCCTGGCCTCCCTGCGCGCCGCGCTCGACGCGCCCGCCCAGCGGCGCCGGCGTGTCGAGTCGACCCTGGAGACGTATCTCGCGGCGATCGAGGCCCGCCCCCAGGTCTACCGGTTCCTCATGCATCCGGCGGAGGGCTCCCCCGCCGACTCCGGTTTCGACGTCGGGCGGCACTCCGCACCTCTGCTGCGCCGGATGGGCGAGGAACTGGCCGAGGTCATCGAGGAGCGCGTCGACCTCGGCCCCGGCGGCCAGCAGCTCGCGCGGGCATGGGGACACGGAATCGTCGGCATGATGCACGCCGCGGGCGACTGGTGGCTCGGGGAACGCCCCTGCTCGCGGACCGAGTTGGTGCGCGCTCTCGCCGACCTCCTGTGGGGGCGCCTCGCCGATGCCGGGGACCGCGCCGGCGGCCCCGGCTTCTGACCGGGGCGCGCCCCCCGGCACTCAGGCCCTCCCCGGCCGCGCCCAGGGCGCGCGTGCCGCCCGGCGCAGCACCCTGCGGCGGCGCCGGGCGCTGACCCGGTCCACGTAGAGTCCGCCCTCCAGGTGGTCGCACTCGTGCTGCAGGCAGCGGGCGAACCAGCCGGTGCCGTGGACCACCACCGCGGCGCCGGTGACGTCCTGCCCCTCCACGCGCGCGTGGTCGAAGCGGGGCGTGCCCGCCTCCAGGCCGGGCAGCGACAGACAGCCCTCGGGGCCACGGACCACGACACCGTCCGCGTCGACCAGACGCGGATTGACGACGTGGCCGACGTGGCGCACATCGTCGTCGTCCGCACAGTCGTAGACGAAGACCCGCAGCGCCTCGCCGACCTGGTTGGCGGCGAGCCCCACGCCCTGGGCCGCGTACATGGTCGCGAACATGTCCTCCACGAGGCGGGCCAGGGACCGGTCGAACTCCGTGACCGGCGCGCAGGGTTGCCGCAGCACCGGGTCACCGAGCAGAGTCAGGGGCCGTACGCGCCCGGAGGCGCCCGCAATCGTGCCGTGTCGCATGGCCGCAAGGGTACGGTCCGCGGGGCTCGACGCCTCCCCGGCGGTGCCGCGGTTCGGGCTTGTCGGTGGAGGTCGATAGGCTGAGGCCACTGAGCGATGCCGAGGGCAGGCGCGGCGCCGTGAGCAAGGAGGACCCAGGAAGATGGCAGGCAACTCGGAGCCGATGTCTCCGCGGGCCAAACTGGCCGTGACGGCGGGCAAGGCCGCGGCCGCGGTGTCGCGCGCGGCCGGTCGCGGCAGTGGTTCGGTGATCGGCGGCAAGGTCGCGCTCCGGCTCGACCCCGAGCTGCTCGGCCGGCTCGCCCAGCACCTGGACACCGTCCTCGTCTCGGCCACCAACGGGAAGACGACGACGACCCGGCTGATCGCCGAGGCGCTGCGCGCCAGCGGCCCGGTCGTCTCGAACGCGCTGGGGGCCAACATGCCGGCGGGCATCACCTCCGCCCTGGCCGGTGGCTCGGACGCCAAGTTCGGCGTCATCGAGGTCGACGAGAAGTACCTCGCCGGTGTCGCCCGCGACGTCGAGCCCAAGGCCATCGCGCTGCTCAACCTCTCGCGCGACCAGCTCGACCGGGCCGCCGAGACCCGCATGCTCGCCGAGAAGTGGCGCGAGGGCCTGTCCGGCTCCAAGGCCGTGGTGATCGCCAACGCCGACGACCCGCTGGTCGTCTGGGCCGCCTCCTCCTCGCCCAACGTGGTGTGGGTCGCCGCGGGCCAGGAGTGGAAGGACGACGCCTGGTCGTGCCCGTCCTGCGGCGGCGTCATGCAGCGCCCCGGTGACGACTGGTTCTGCGCGGAGTGCGGCTTCCGCCGCCCCACCGCGAGCTGGGCGCTCCAGGGCGACTACGTCCTGGACCCGCACGGATCGGCCTGGCCCATCCACCTCCAGCTGCCCGGCCGCGCCAACAAGGCGAACGCGGCGACGTCGGCCGCCGTCGCCGCCGTCTTCGGCGTGCCACCGCAGGTGGCCCTGGAGCGCATGTACCAGGTGCAGGCCGTCGCGGGGCGCTACGACGTGGTGCAGTTCCACAACCGCGACCTCAGGCTGCTGCTCGCCAAGAACCCGGCCGGCTGGCTGGAGACGTTCACGCTCATCGACCCGCCACCCACCCCGGTGATCCTTTCCGTGAACGCGCGCGGGGCCGACGGCACCGACACCTCCTGGCTGTGGGACGTCGACTACACCCGGCTCGCCGGGCACCCGATCTGCGTGATCGGCGACCGCAAGCTCGACCTGGCCGTCCGCCTCGAGGTCGCGGGCCTGGACTTCCGGGTCTGCGAGACGCTCGACGAGGCGGTCGGGATGTGCCCGCCCGGGCGGATCGAGCTGATCGCCAACTACACCGCGTTCCAGGACGTCCGCCGACGCGTGGGCAACTGAGCCGGCTCATCACGACCGGGAAGAGCCCAGGAAGAGCCCATCGAAGGATCATGAGCATGAGTGACAGCAGCCTGCGTCTCGTGTGGGTCTACCCCGACCTCCTCAGCACCTACGGCGACCAGGGCAACGCCCTGGTGGTCGAGCGACGCGCCCACCAGCGCCGCCTCCAGGTCGAGCGCTACGACGTCCGCAGCGACCAGCCGGTGCCCACGTCCGGCGACATCTACCTGATCGGTGGCGGCGAGGACCGGCCGCAGCGCCTGGCGGCGGAGCGGCTGCGCCGCGACGGCGGCCTGCAGCGCGCGGTGGCCAACGGCGCCATCGTGTTCTCCGTCTGCGCCGGCTACCAGATCCTCGGCCACGAGTTCGTCAACGACCTCGGGGAGCGCGAGCCCGGCCTCGGGCTGCTCGACGTCATCTCCACACGCGGCGAGGGCGAGCGGTGCGTCGGTGACGTACTGGCCGACATCGATCCGCAGTTGGGGCTGCCGCAGCTGACCGGGTTCGAGAACCATCAGGGCGTCACGCACCTCGGCCCGTCCGCGCGCCCGTTCGCCCGCACACGCATCGGGCGGGGCAACGGCACGGGTGACGGCACGGAAGGCGCCTTCAACGAGACGGTGTTCGGTACGTACATGCACGGGCCCGTGCTGGCCCGCAACCCGCAGATCGCTGATCTGCTGCTGAAACTGGCGCTCGACGTGAACGCGTTGCCGCCGGTGGACGACCGCTGGTACGAGGCACTCCGTGAGGAGCGGATCAGCGCCGCGGCGGCCGCGGCTTCGGCGTAGCGTCCGCCCGCGTGTCCCCGTGCAGCCCCCCGCCCCTTCAGGGCGCCTCCGCGCCCATATGAGCGGGGGCGTCCAACCAGCGGACAGGGCTTACGAGCCCCACCCCCGGCGCCGATAAAGTACGAGGTATCCCGCCGGACGACGTGGTCCGGTCATCGGCCCACGTCTGCAAAGGTTCTCCGGGCTTATGCGTATTGGTGTCCTCACCTCCGGCGGCGACTGCCCCGGTCTGAACGCCGTGATCCGTTCGGTCGTGCACCGTGCCGTCGCCGATCACGGCGACGAGGTGATCGGGTTCCACGACGGGTGGAAGGGACTGCTCGAGTGCGACTACCGCAAGCTGGACCTGGACGCGGTCAGCGGCATCCTCGCCCGCGGTGGCACCATGCTCGGCTCCTCGCGGGTGCAGCCCGCGCATCTGCGTGACGGTGTCGAGCGCGCCAAGGGGCACGTCGCGGACCTCGGCCTGGACGCGATCATCCCGATCGGCGGCGAGGGCACGCTGAAGGCGGCACGGCTGCTGTCGGACAGCGGCCTGCCCATCGTGGGCGTGCCGAAGACCATCGACAACGACATCGCCGTCACCGATGTGACCTTCGGCTTCGACACGGCCGTCGGCGTCGCCACCGAGGCGCTCGACCGCCTCAAGACCACCGCCGAGTCCCACCAGCGCGTGCTCATCGTGGAGGTCATGGGCCGGCACACCGGCTGGATCGCGCTCAACTCGGGGATGGCCGCGGGCGCGCACGCGATCGTCGTTCCCGAGCGCCCCTTCGACATCGAGGAACTGGCCGCGAAGGTCGGCGAGCGGTTCGAGGCGGGCAAGAAGTTCGCCATCGTCGTCGCCGCCGAGGGCGCCAAGCCCCGGCCCGGCTCCATGGAGTTCGACGAGGGCGGCAAGGACATCTACGGCCACGAGCGGTTCGCGGGCATCGCCCGGCAGCTCTCCATCGAACTGGAGGAGCGCCTGGGCAAGGAGGCGCGGCCCGTGATCCTCGGCCACGTCCAGCGCGGCGGCACCCCGACCGCGTACGACAGGGTCCTCGCGACCCGGTTCGGGTGGCACGCGGTGGAGGCCGTGCACCGAGGCGAGTTCGGGCGGATGACGGCGCTGCGCGGCACCGACATCGTGATGGTGTCCCTCGCCGAGGCCGTCGAGACGCTCAAGACAGTGCCGTCGGACCGGTACGCCGAGGCGGAGTGCGTGCTCTGACCACCGCGGGCCCAGGCTCCCGGCACCGTACGATTGTGGTTTCTCTTTAAAGGGAACTGCCCCCGGCCGCGGCGACGGCCGGGGGCAGTTCTAGTCTGGTGGCGCACAATCCGTACGAAACGAGCAACAGGAGCCGGCGGATGGACCACAGCGGGCACGGCATGTCCGGCATGCACATGGATCTCCCGCCCTTCACGCTGGGACGCGGCCTCGGCTGGTCGGGGGACCCGTTCTTCCTGGTCGGCAGCCTGCTCGTGCTCGGTCTCTACCTCTGGGGGATCGTGCGCCTGACGCGGCGCGGCGACAAGTGGCCGCTGGGGCGGACGGTGAGCTTCGTCGTCGGCGTCCTCACGGTCGTCCTGACGATGTGCACCAAGCTCAACGACTACGGCATGGTCATGTTCAGCGTGCACATGGTGCAGCACATGATCATCAGCATGCTGTCGCCGATCCTGCTGCTGATGGGCGCACCGGTCACGCTGGCGCTGCGCGCGCTGCCGGTCGCCTCCCAGCGCGGCCGCAAGGGTCCGCGCGAGCTGCTTCTGATGCTGCTGCACAGCCGCTATGTGCGGGTCATCACACACCCCATGTTCACCATCCCGCTGTTCATCGCGAGCCTCTACGGGCTGTACTTCACGCCGCTGTTCGACTTCCTGATGGGCTCGCGGGCCGGGCACATCGCGATGATGGTCCACTTCCTCGCGGTCGGGCTGGCCTTCTTCTGGCCGATCATGGGCGTGGACCCGGGGCCGCACCGCCGGGGCTATGTGATGCGCATGCTGGAGTTGTTCGCGGGCATGCCGTTCCACGCCTTCTTCGGCATCGCGCTGATGATGGCGACCACGACGATGGTCAAGACGTTCAATCACCCAGCCGCGTCCCTCGGCGTCGATCCCCTCTCCGACCAGACGGCGGCGGGCGGCATCGCCTGGGCGTTCAGCGAGGTGCCGTCGGTCCTGGTGCTGCTCGCCCTGCTGGTGCAGTGGAAGAAGTCGGAGGAGCGGCAGGCGCGCCGCAAGGACCGCGCCGCGGACCGCGACGGCGACAAGGAGCTGGCGGCGTACAACGCCTACCTGGCCTCACTGAACTCGCGCGGACAGTAGCGCCACGACCCGATCACGGGTGACTATGGCCTTCTGGCCGCGGCTCGGGCTGTGCACACCGCTGGCGCCGTCCGGGCTGCCGTGAGGAGGGTGTTGTGATGCCCGGTTCCACGAAGACGATGGGCGCCGTCACCATGGGTGGTCTGGTGGCCGTGACGGCGTACACGGTGGCGCTCGGAAGCAACGGCTGGCTCTGGTTCGGCTGGGTGGTGCTCGGTCTGATCACCGTGGGGATGGTGGCGTCCCGTAGCACCTGAGCACCTGAGGCGGGGGAAAGGCGACCGGAATGTTCTACCGACTGCTCAAGTACGTGCTCCTGGGGCCGCTGCTGCGGCTCCTGTTCCGGCCCCGGATCGAGGGGCTCGAGCATGTCCCGGACTCGGGTGCCGCGATCGTCGCCGGCAACCATCTGTCGTTCTCCGATCACTTTCTGATGCCCGCGATCCTCAAGCGGCGCATCACGTTCCTGGCGAAGGCCGAGTACTTCACCGGCCCCGGCCTCAAGGGACGCCTCACGGCTGCGTTCTTCCGCAGCGCGGGCCAGATCCCGGTCGACCGCTCCGGCAAGCAGGCCGGCCAGGCCGCCATCCGTGAGGGCCTTCGCGTGCTCAGCCGCGGTGAGCTCCTCGGTATCTACCCGGAGGGCACCCGCTCGCACGACGGTCGGCTCTACAAGGGCAAGGTCGGCGTCGCCGCGATGGCGCTCAAGGCGCAGGTACCGGTGATCCCGTGCGCGATGATCGGCACGTTCGAGGCGCAGCCGCCGGGACAGGTGATTCCGAACCTGCGCCGCGTCACGATCCGGTTCGGCGAGCCGCTGGACTTCTCGCGCTACGCCGGCCTGGACGGCGAGAAGGCGATCCTGCGGGCGGTCACCGACGAGATCATGTACGCGATCCTCGGCCTGTCCGGGCAGGAGTACGTGGACCGGTACGCGGCGCAGGTCAAGGCGGAGGCCGAGCAGGCGCCGGAGGGCGGGGCCCGGAAGTTCCCGAGGATGCCGCTGAGCTGAGCCGCTCCGCCGACGGCGGATTCCCGCGGTGCCGGGCCGCGGCGAGGCATACCGTCCGGGCATGGGAACAGCTTTGGTGATCGGTGCGGCAGGGCAGATGGGCCGGGCGGCGGTGCCCGCGCTCGCGGCGGACGGTTGGGAGGTGACGGCCGCGTCACGGCGCGCGGGCCGGGACCGCGGCTGGCCCGAGGAGG
>NZ_JAPHNL010000276.1 GCF_026274175.1 Streptomyces beihaiensis | reverse complement strand
CGGCGGCGGACGACCTGCCGGACTCGGTGAGCTGCGGCACGGTCGAGGTGCCGGTCGACTACGCGCGTCCGGACGGCCGGAAGATCCGGCTGACCGTCAGCCGCACCGAGGCGAGCGGACGGTACGCGGGTCACCGGGTGGCCCGGCAGGGCGCGCTCGTCTTCAACCCCGGCGGGCCCGGCGGCAACGGCATGTACTTCCCCATGGTGGGCGTCATGCCCGAGTGGGCGCACCTGGCCGCCGCGTACGACCTGGTCGGGTACGCGCCGCGCGGGGTGGGCCGTTCGGCGCCGCTGTCCTGCGTCGACCCGGCGAAGTTCGCCAAGGCCCCCTCGCAGGCGCCCACGCATCCCTCGGCCGTGTACAAGCGGCGGCGTGTCGCCCACGCGAAGGCGTACGCGCGCGAGTGCGGGGAGCGGAACCGGGACCTGGCGCACTACTCGACGCCCGACAACGCGCGCGACCTGGACGTGCTGCGGGCCGCGCTCGGTGAGCGGAAGCTGACGTTCCTGGGCTCCTCGTACGGCACGTACCTGGGCGCCGTCTACGCGCAGTTGTACCCGTCCCATGTGCGGCGCATGGTCTTCGACTCGGCGGTCGACCCGCGCCCGGACCGGATCTGGTACGAGGACAACCTGCGCCAGTCGGCCGCGTTCGAGCGGCGCTGGGGCGACTTCCGGGCCTGGGTGGCCCGGCACGACGCCACCTACCACCTCGGGGACACGGCGGGGGCGGTCCAGCGCAGTTACGACAAGGCGCGGGCCCGTCTCGCCCGCACGCCCGCGGGCGGCAAGGTGGGGCCCGGACAGCTCCAGGCGGCGTTCTTGAAGGCCGGGTACTACGACGACTACTGGCCGACGCGGGCGCTCGCCCTGTCGGCGTATCTGCACGGCGACCCGAAGCCGCTGATCGGGCAGGCCGCGCCGCCGCCCCGGGCCGCCGTCGAGGACGAGAACGCCGCCGCGGTCTACACGGCGGTCGAGTGCAACGACGCGCCCTGGCCGCGCGACTTCGCCACGTGGGACCGCGACAACACGCGGCTGGCGCGGCGGGCGCCGTTCGAGACGTGGGACAACGCGTGGATGAACCTGCCGTGCGCCTACTGGCCGGTGCCGCCCCGGCAGCCCGTCGACGTGCACCCGCTGCCCGGCCTGCTGCCGCCCACCCTGATCCTCGCGGCCGAGCGCGACGCGGCGACCCCGTACGAGGGCGCCGTGGAACTGCACCGCCGCATCCCGGGTTCGGCCCTGGTGACCGAGCGGGGCGCGGGCACGCACGGCATCGCGGGCGGCCCGAACGACTGCGTCAACGCCCGGATGGACGCCTATCTGCTGGAGGGCCGGGTGCCCGAGGGCGGCGCGGCGAGCTGCGCCCCGCACCAGGAGCCGACGCCGCTCGGCTGAAGCCACTCCGGCGGTCGAGGAACGGGGAGCCGGGCCCGGGGCAGAGCCCCGAGACCTGGCTCCGGAGGGGCCGCGCGTCCGGCCTAGGCCAGCCCCTCCACAAGCTCCGCGACGCCGCGGCGCCGCCCGGTGAAGAACGGGATCTCCTCACGGACGTGCCTGCGCGCCTCGGAGCCGCGCAGGTGGCGCATGAGGTCGACGATGCGGTGCAGCTCGTCGGCCTCGAAGGCGAGGATCCACTCGTAGTCGCCGAGCGAGAACGACGCGACGGTGTTGGCGCGCACGTCCGGGAAGCCGCGTGCCATCTTGCCGTGGTCGGCGAGCATCGTGCGCCGCTCCTCGTCGGGCAGCAGGTACCAGTCGTACGAGCGCACGAACGGGTAGACCGAGACGTACTCGCGGGGCGTCTCGTCGGCGAGGAACGCCGGGATGTGCGAGCGGTTGAACTCGGCGGGCCGGTGCAGCGCCATGTTCGACCAGACCGGTTCGAGGCAGCGGCCCAGGCGGGTGCGGCGGAAGCGGTTGTACGCCTCCTGCAGCTGCTCGGCCGTCTCGGCGTGCCACCAGATCATGAGGTCGGCGTCGGCGCGCAGGCCCGACAGGTCGTACGTGCCGCGGATCGTCACGTCCTTGGCGGCGAGCTGGTCGAACAGCTCCTGGACCTCGTCCGCGTAGGCTGCGCGGTCCGCGCCCTCGGGCAGTACGTCCTTCAGCTTGAAGACGGACCACAGGGTGTAGCGGATGACGTCGTTGAGGTCCTTGGCCAGCTTGCCCTTGTTCGGGATCCGGGCCGGCTCGGTGGTGGTGTTCTCGTCGCTCATGTCCTTCATTCTCCTGCTCCGCCGTGCATGCTCTGCACCGGGTTCGCCTTGAGGCCGGCGCGGGTGGTGGTGTCCCCGCGCAGTTCGTCCGCGGCCGCGTACGCGCCGGCGACGCAGGCCGGGACGCCGACGCCGTCGTACGCCGCCCCGCACAGCGCGACGCCCGGCAGTGCGGCGATGTGCCCGCGGATGCGTTCGACGCGCTCGCCGTGGCCGACGGGGTACTGGGGCAGGCCGTCGTGCCAGCGGGTGACGCGGGAGGCGACCGGGCCGGCGGTCAGTCCGGTGGCCTCGCGCAGGTCGTCGCGGGAGACGGCGACGAGGTCGCTGTCGTCGCGGCCGAGCACCTTGTCGTCGCCGTACCGGCCGACCGAGGTGCGGACGACCAGCAGGTCCGGGTTCTCGGCGTCGATCCAGCCCCATTTGCGCGAGGCAAACGTCGCCGCCTTGATGGTGTGGCCGTCCACCGGTGGCACGAGGAAGCCGCTGCCCCGCGGCAGGACGTCCTCGGCGTCTTTCCTGCGGAACGCCATGGTGATCAGGGCCATCGAGGCGTACTCGATCGCCCTCAGTTCCTGGGAAGCGTGGGGGGAGGCCGTGCGCAGGAGGCTCGCGGCCTGCTGCGCGGGCAGGGCGATGATCACTTGGTCCGCTTCGTAGACGCGGCCCGATTCCGCGACCACGCGCCACAGGGGTTCGGCGTGCGTCGTCGAGTCGCCCTCGTGCGTGGTTGATGGCGCCCCGCGCCGGAGCCGCCGATCGACACAGCCCCGTGCCCCCAGGGAGACCGCCCTTTCGGCCATGACGATGGTCGCGCCCCTCCCCCGCACCTCGTCCGCCACCGCACCGGGCAATGTACCGATGCCGCCCTCGATGCCCATGAACACCGGGCCCGGGGCCGGGTTCTGGGCGGCACGGGACTGGATCGCCCGTACCGCCTCCGTGAGGGACGGGTGGCGGCGGGCCTCCTCGAAGAGCTGCGGGACCGCGCTGCGCAGGGAGATGCGGTACGCGTCGCCCGCGTAGACGCCGCCGAGGAGGGGTTCGACGAGGCGGTCGACGACCTCGCGCCCGAGGCGGGCCGCGACGTACTCGCCGACGGCGACGTCGTCGCCGACCTCGGTGGGCGGCAGGTGTTCGTCCTGGGCGACACGGGCGAGGCCCTCGTCACTGAGCACGCCCGCCAGGGCGTCGGCCGTGCCGGGCACGCCCATGACGTGGCCCTTGGGCATCGGGCGCAGTTCGCCTCGGGTCCACAGCGACGCGGTGGCCGTGGCCGGGGGCTGGAGGCGGTCGTCGAGGCCGACCGCGCGGGCCAGGCCCACCGCCTCGGGGCGGCGGGCGAGCAGCGACTCGGCACCGAGGTCGACGCGGGCCCCGGCGATCTCGCCCGCGAGGAGCTTGCCGCCGAGCCGGTCGGAACTCTCCAGGACGGTCACGTGGACCGGGCCGCCACCGTCTTCCGCCTCGGCGTTGTCGAGCAGGCGGTGGGCGGCCGCGAGGCCCGTGATGCCGCCGCCGATGACGACGGCCTCGCGGCGCCGTCCCGTTCCCGTACGTGTGTCCGCTTCGCGCATGCCCCCACTCTCTCAAACCGGGTGGCCGTTTCCGGCAGAGCCGTTCGGCCCATGTCGCGCGGCGGGCGCGTCGCGGTGGCGGGCACGTAGCGTGGGCGCATGAGCCCTGAGCGACTTGTGGTCATCGGTGGCGACGCGGCGGGCATGTCGGCCGCGTCGCAGGCGCGCCGCCTGCGCGGCCCGGACGAGTTGGAGATCGTGGCGTTCGAGCGGGGGCACTTCACCTCGTTCTCGGCGTGCGGTATCCCGTACTGGGTGGGCGGCGCGGTCGCCGGGCGGGACGAGCTGATCGCGCGCGGCCCCGAGGAGCACCGGGCGCGCGGCATCGATCTGCGGATGCGGACCGAGGTGGTGGCCGTCGACGTGGCCGGGAAGCGGGTGCGGGCCCGCGAACTGGACGGCGGCGGGGGCGAGTTCTGGACCTCGTACGACAAGCTGGTGATCGCGACCGGGGCGCGGCCCGTGCGGCCGCCGCTGCCGGGGATCGGCGCGGCGGGGGTGCACGGGGTGCAGACCCTCGACGACGGGCAGGCGCTCCTGGAGACGCTGCGGGCGGGCGAGGGACGGCGGGCGGTCGTCGTGGGCGCCGGGTACATCGGGGTGGAGATGGCCGAGGCGCTGATCAGGCGCGGCTACGACACGACGGTCGTCAACCAGGACAGCGAGCCGATGGCGACGCTCGACCCGGACATGGGGCGGCTCGTGCGGCGGGCGATGACCGGGCTCGGCATCACGATGGTCGACGACGCCGAGGTGACGAAGGTGCTCACCGACGGCCACGGCCGGGTGCGGGCCGTGGCGACGGACGACGTCGAGTTCCCGGCGGACGTGGTGGTGCTCGGGATCGGGGTGCGGCCGGAGACGGGGCTGGCGCGGGAGGCCGGGCTGCCGCTCGGCGAGCACGGCGGGCTGCTCACCGACATCAGCATGCGGGTGCGCGGCCATACGGACATCTGGGCGGGCGGCGACTGCGTCGAGGTGCGCGACCTGGTCTCCGGCGGCGAGCGGCACATCGCGCTCGGCACGCACGCCAACAAGCACGGCCAGGTCATCGGCTCGAACGTGGGCGGCGATTACGCCACCTTCCCCGGAGTGGTCGCCACGGCCGTCAGCAAGGTGTGCGACCTGGAGATCGCGCGGACCGGGCTGCGTGAGAAGGACGCGCGGCGGGCCGGGCTCCAGTACGTGACGGTCACCGTCGAGTCGACGAGCCGGGCCGGCTACTACCCCGGCGCGGCGCCGATGACGGTGAAGATGCTGGCCGAGCGTCGCACGGGGCGGCTGCTCGGCGTACAGATCGTGGGGCGTGAGGGCGCGGCGAAACGGGTCGACGTGGCGGCGGTGGCGCTGACCGCAGGGATGACGGTGGATCAGATGACGGCGCTCGACCTGGGGTACGCGCCGCCGTTCTCGCCGGTGTGGGACCCGGTGCTCGTCGCCGCGCGCAAGGCGGTGGCGGCGGTGCGGGAGGCCGGGTAGGGCCTCCCGCACGGCTGCGGGGCCCTGGCCTCAGGCGGAGGCGGTGCGCGCGTGGACGTACTCCACGAGCCGGGTCAGGGCGTCCGGGTCGGTGGTGGGCAGGACGCCGTGGCCGAGGTTGAAGACGTGGCCGTCGAGGCCCGCCGCCGCTTCCAGGACCTCGTCCGTCTTGGTCATGACGGCCTCGGGCGTGGCGAACAGGACGGCAGGGTCGAGGTTGCCCTGGAGGGCCTTGCCGGGGCCGACACGGCGTACGGCCTCGTCGAGCGGCACCCGCCAGTCGACGCCGACGACGTCCGCGCCCGCCTCGCCCATCAGGCCGAGCAGCTCGCCCGAGCCGACGCCGAAGTGGATGCGGGGCACGCCGTAGGACTCGACCGCGCGGAACACCTTAGCGGAGGCGGGAAGCACGGAGCGCCGGTAGTCGGCGGGCGCGAGCGCGCCCACCCACGAGTCGAAGAGCTGCACGGCGCTCGCGCCCGCCTCGATCTGCACCTTGAGGAAGGCGGAGGTGATCTCGGCGAGCCGGTCGAGCAGGTCGGCCCACAGCTGCGGGTCGCCGTACATGAGCGCCTTGGTGTGCTCGTGGTTGCGGGACGGGCCGCCCTCCACGAGGTAGCTGGCCAGGGTGAACGGGGCGCCCGCGAAGCCGATCAGCGGGGTGGCGCCGAGTTCGGCGGTGAGCAGGCCGATGGCCTCGGTGACGTAGGCGACGTCGTCGGGGGTGAGGTCGCGCAGCCGGGCGAGGTCGGCGCGCGAGCGGATCGGGTCCTGCACGACGGGGCCGACGCCCGGCTTGATGTCGAGGTCGATGCCGATGGCCTTGAGCGGGACGACGATGTCGCTGAAGTAGATCGCCGCGTCGACGCCGTGGCGGCGCACCGGCTGGAGGGTGATCTCGGCGACGAGATCCGGCCGCTGACACGACTCCAGCATGGGAATGCCCTCGCGCACCTTGTGGTACTCGGGCAGTGAGCGTCCGGCCTGGCGCATGAACCAGACCGGCGTGTGCGGCACCGGCTCGCGGCGGCACGCCCTCAGGAAGGCGGAATCCTTGACGGCGTTCCGTACGACGTTCTGTGCGGCGTCGCCCGCCGCCGGCTGCTGCTGGCCCGTGGGCTCGGTGTTGGCACTCACGCGGGAAAGTCTCGCACGGCCGCCACGATGGCCGACAAGCGCCGCCCGTCGCCGGTCGCCTGGGGTGTCCTTCCCCGCGCCGGGGCTCCGCTCCCCTTACTCTTCCCCGCATGGCTGCGGCTCAGGGACGACGGGCGGACGGTCCGGACGGGATGAGTGAATCGGTGCGGGAGGGGCAGAACGCTCGGGACATGAACGCTGCACAGGAGGACCACATCAGTGACTCGGCTCCCCCGGCCTTCCGCACGGCGGTCGAGGCCCTGCGGGCGGCGCGGCCGCGCCCGGAGATCGAGGTCGACCCCACGCGCCCGCCACGTCGCCTCGCCCCGTACGCGTACGCGCTGGAGGCCGCGGTCGTGGACGGCGGGCAGGACCTGGCCGACGGCCGTCTGGTCCTGCTGCACGACCCGGAAGGGCACGACGCGTGGCAGGGCACGTTCCGGCTCGTGACGCTGGTGCGGGCGGAGCTGGAGCCGGAGATGGCGGCCGACCCGCTGCTTCCGGACGTGTGCTGGTCGTGGCTGACCGGCGCGCTTGAGGCGCGGGGGCTCGGGTACGGGGAGCCGTCCGGGACGGTGACCCGGGCGAGTTCGCACTACTTCGGCGGCATGAGTGAGCGGCCGGCCGCGTCGCAGATCGAGATCCGGGCGTCGTGGACGCCGCGTGAGGGCCTCGGCGGAGTGCCGGACGCCGCCGCTCATCTGACCGCGTGGTGCGAGCTGCTGTGCCAGCTGGCGGGACTGCCGCCCACGGCGGCGGGCGGCGACGGGGCGGTGGTGACGCTGCCGCAGCGGCGCGGTCCGCAGCCGCGCTGACTGCTTTCGCCGCTTTCTTTCCGAATCTTTCAGGACATGTTTTCGGCCACGCCGGGCGGTACTCGGCGTGGCCGTTGCTCGTCCCAGGGGGCGGGATCGATCACGTGGCGATTCGGTTCGATCTTCGGATGATCGATACTGTGTCCGAATTGCCTCAATTGTTACTCACTGGATCGTGATCTTTCTCTAAAGGCGGGCGGGTTTGATGCCGAAGAGGTCAGTGACCTTGAAAGCACGGTTCGCCCCGGCTTCATCCCCGAGCCGGCCCCGTCCCGCACCCCAGGAGGCCTGGTGTCCGTTCTCCTCGAGCAGCCCTCAAGCCTGGTCGCCTACCGCCCGAACAAGCCGACCGCGATGGTCGTCGTGGCCGACCCTCGCGTCCGTTCCACCGTCACCCGCCATCTGTGGGCGCTCGGTGTGCGCGACGTGATCGAGGCCTCGTCCGTCGCGGAGGCTCGTCCCCGCATCGGCAACCCCCGTGACATCTGCGTCGCCGACGTCCATCTGCCCGACGGCAGCGGTCTGACGCTTCTCTCCGAGACCCGCGCCGCGGGCTGGCCCAACGGGCTCGCCCTGTCGGCCGCCGACGACATCGGTGCCGTACGCAACGCTCTCGCGGGCGGCGTCAAGGGCTACGTCGTCACCGGCACCCGCACCAACATCGGCCTGCCCACCCGCCCCGGCGCCGCCCCCATCGGCGCCGCGGCCGCCCGCATGCACCGCCGTCCCCCGGGCGCCCCGAGCCACCCGGGCGGCTACCGCGAACTGTCGGGCCGCGAGGTGGAGGTGCTGCGGCTCGTCGCCGAGGGCCAGTCGAACAAGGCCATCGGCGTCTCGATGGGCCTGTCCGCGCTGACCGTCAAGAGTCACCTCGCCCGGATCGCCCGCAAGCTCGGCACGGGCGACCGCGCCGGAATGGTGGCCGTCGCGCTGCGCACCGGCATCATCCACTGAGGGCCCGCTGGCCGGATCTCTCCGGTTCACACCCCTGCCACGGCCGTCGACGGAACGTTCCGTCGACGGCCGCCGCCGGTTCACCGATACCCTTGACAGGTGACCGACGCCCAAGAGACCGCAGCAGACAGTCGACTGCGCCCCAGTACAGGCGCCCCTCGGGACGACGGCGGCTCTCCCGGCGGATCTGTCGACGGCTCCGGCGGCGCCGTCGGACCTGTGGACGGGACCCCGGTCCCGCTGCTCGAACCGCGCGAGGGCATTCCTCCGGTGACCGTCGACGAGGCCGCGCTCGCCCAGGTCGTCGCGGCCTTCGCCGAGGGCAGCGGACCTGTCGCCGTCGACGCCGAGCGCGCCTCCGGCTACCGGTACGGTCAGCGCGCCTACCTGGTCCAGCTGCGCCGCGAGGGTGCGGGCAGCGCGCTCGTCGACCCGGTGGCCTGCCCCGATCTGACCGCCCTCGGTGACGCGCTCGCCGACACGGAGTGGGTGCTGCACGCCGCGACGCAGGACCTGCCGTGCCTGCGCGACATAGGCATGGTGCCGACCCGGCTCTTCGACACCGAGCTCGCCGGGCGGCTCGCCGGGTTCCCCCGCGTCGGACTCGGCGCGATGGTCGAGAACGTGCTCGGGTACGTACTGGAGAAGGGTCACTCCGCCGTCGACTGGTCGACGCGCCCGCTGCCCGAGCCCTGGCTGCGGTACGCCGCGCTCGACGTCGAGCTCCTCGTCGACCTGCGCGACGCGCTGGAGAAGGAACTCGACCGGCAGGGCAAGCTCGACTGGGCCCACCAGGAGTTCGAGGCCATCGCCACGGCGCCGCCCGCCCCTCCCCGCAAGGACCCGTGGCGGCGCACCTCCGGAATGCACAAGGTCCGCCGTCGCCGTCAGATGGCGGTCGTCCGCGAACTGTGGACGGCCCGGGACCGGGTGGCGCAGCGCCGCGACGTCTCCCCCGGCAAGGTCCTGGGCGACGCCGCGATCGTCGAGGCGGCCCTCGCCACCCCGGCGAACGTGCACGCGCTGGCCGGTCTGCCCGGCTTCGGGCACCGGATGGGCCGCCGTCAGCTGGAGCAGTGGCAGGCGGCGATCGACCGGGCCAAGGCGCTGCCGGACAGCGAACTGCCGCAGCCGGGCCAGCCGACCGCCGGGCCGCCGCCCCCGCGGGCCTGGGCCGACAAGGACCCGGCGGCAGCGGCGCGCCTGTCCGCCGCGCGCGCGGCGGTGACGGCACTGGCCGAGAACCTGAACATGCCGCAGGAGAATCTGATCACGCCGGACACCGTCCGCCGGGTCTGCTGGGAGCCGCCGGGGACCGTGGACCCGGACTCCGTCGCGGCGGCGCTCGCCTCGCACGGGGCGCGGCGCTGGCAGATCGAGCAGGTCACGCCGGCGCTGGTGACCGCGCTGTCGGCGCGGTAGGAACCCGCGGGAGTCTCGTGCGGACCCCGGTGCCGTACGGATGCGTACGGCACCGGGGTCCGTGCGTGTCCGGTGGTGTGACGTTCACCGCTCCGGCCCAGAGGGCTGGGCAGCATGGTTACCCGCAAGTAGCATGAGGGGGTGAGCGCGCGCTCAGCCGCGCGCCGTGGCAGTGCCGTCCCGCATCTTGGAGGAGAGCCATCGTGCCTCGTACCGTCAGGGACGTCGTCTTCGTCGACGGCGTCCGCACCCCGTTCGGCAAGGCGGGCCCGAAGGGCATCTACCACGAGACCCGCGCCGACGATCTCGTCGTCAAGGCCATCCGCGAGCTGCTGCGCCGCAACCCGAACCTGGACCCCGCCAAGATCGACGAGGTCGCCGTCGCCGCGACCACGCAGATCGGCGACCAGGGTCTGACTCTCGGCCGGACGGCGGGCATCCTCGCCGGCCTTCCGCAGTCGGTCCCCGGCTACTCCATCGACCGCATGTGCGCCGGCGCGCTGACCGCGGTGACGACCACCGCCGGTTCGATCGCCTTCGGCGCGTACGACGCCGTCATCGCGGGCGGTGTCGAGCACATGGGCCGCCACCCCATGGGCGAGGGCGTCGACCCGAACCCGCGGTTCGTCTCGGAGAAGCTCGTCGACGAGTCCGCCCTGTTCATGGGCATGACCGCCGAGAACCTGCACGACCGCTACCCGCACATCACCAAGGAGCGCGCCGACAAGTTCGCCGTCGGCTCCCAGGAGAAGGCGGCCAAGGCGTACGCCAACGGGAAGATCCAGCAGGA
The DNA here is from genome assembly GCF_026274175.1 of Streptomyces beihaiensis. Classification (GTDB taxonomy): domain Bacteria; phylum Actinomycetota; class Actinomycetes; order Streptomycetales; family Streptomycetaceae; genus Streptomyces; species Streptomyces beihaiensis. Next base: position 29,904 of record NZ_JAPHNL010000276.1, on the reverse strand, counting down.
CCTCGTCCCGATCTCGGTGCGCAACACCAACGCCGAGGTCGGCGAGACCGGCTGGGGCCTGGTCACCGCCGACGAGCCGATGCGGCCTGGCACGACCCTGGAGAACCTCGCGGGGCTCAAGACCCCCTTCCGTACCCACGGGCGCGTCACCGCCGGCAACGCCGCGGGCCTCAACGACGGCGCCACCGCGTCGATCATCGCGAGCGAGGACTTCGCCCGCGAGAACGACCTCCCCGTCAAGATGCGCCTGGTCTCCTACGCCTTCGCGGGCGTCGAGCCCGAGGTGATGGGCTACGGCCCGATCCCGGCCACGGAGAAGGCCCTCGCCAAGGCGGGCCTGGGCATCGAGGACATCAACCTCTTCGAGATCAACGAGGCGTTCGCCGTCCAGGTCCTCGCCTTCCTCGACCACTACGGCATCGCCGACGACGACCCGCGCGTCAACCAGTACGGCGGCGCCATCGCGTTCGGCCACCCGCTGGCCTCCTCCGGTGTCCGTCTGATGACGCAGCTGGCCCGCCAGTTCGAGGAGCAGCCCGAGGTCCGCTACGGCCTCACCACCATGTGCGTCGGCTTCGGCATGGGCGCCACGGTGATCTGGGAGAATCCGCACCACAAGGACGCCGGAGGCGACAAGTGAGCACCACCACTGCTGAGCTGCTGAAGGGCGCGTCGGAGCTGTTCCCCGACGAGGTCGTCACCTCCGCCCACGTACGCCACCTGGAACTGCCCCACGGCGCGGGCCGGTTCGCCCTCATCACGCTCGACAACGGCTTCGACCACACCAAGCCGACCACGTTCGGCCCGGGGTCGCTGGCCCAGCTGAACGCCGCGATCGACCAGGTCGAGGCGGAGGCGAAGGCCGGTGAGATCGTCGGCGTCGGCGTGACCGGCAAGCCGTTCATCTTCGCCGTCGGCGCCGACCTCAAGGGCGTCGAGCTGCTGAAGAAGCACGAGGACGCGCTCGCCATCGGCAAGGGCGGCCACGAGGTCTTCAAGCGCCTGGCCGCTCTGGCCGTGCCGACGTTCGCGTACTACAACGGCGCCGCCATGGGCGGCGGCGTCGAGGTCGGCCTGCACTGCACCTACCGCACCGTGTCGAAGGCGCTGCCCGCCTTCTCCCTGCCCGAGGTCTTCCTCGGCCTGGTGCCCGGATGGGGTGGTTGCACGCTGCTGCCGAACCTGATCGGCGCGGACCGCGCGGTCTCGGTGATCATCGAGAACAGCCTCAACCAGAACAAGCAGCTCAAGGGCGTGCAGGTCTTCGAGCTCGGCATCGCCGACGCGATCTTCGAGGGCGCGGACTTCCTGGAGCAGTCGCTCGTATGGACCGCGCAGGTCCTCAAGGGCGACGTGAAGGTCGAGCGCCCCGACGTCGACCGCGGCGAGGGCTGGGACCAGGCCGTCGCGCGCGGCAGGTTCATCGCCGACGGCAAGGTGCACGGCGCGGCCCCGGCCGCCTACCGCGCGCTCGACATCATCGCCGCGTCGAAGAACGGCGACCTGCAGGCCGGTTTCGACGCCGAGGACCAGGCCCTCGCCGACCTGATCATGGGCGGTGAGCTGCGCTCGGGCATCTACGCGTTCAACCTGGTGCAAAAGCGCGGCAAGCGCCCCGCCGGTGCCCCGAGCAAGGACCTGGCCCGCCCGGTCACCAAGGTCGGTGTCGTCGGCGCCGGTCTGATGGCCTCGCAGCTCGCCCTGCTCTTCCTGCGCCGCCTCGAGGTGCCGGTGGTCCTCACCGACATCGACCAGGAGCGCATCGACAAGGGCGTGGGCTACGTCCACGCCGAGATCGACAAGCTGCTCGGCAAGGGCCGCATCAACCAGGACAAGGCCAACCGCCTCAAGGGCCTGGTCAGCGGTGTTCTGGACAAGGCCGAGGGCTTCGCCGACGCGGACTTCGTCATCGAGGCCGTGTTCGAGGAGATCGGCGTCAAGCAGCAGGTGTTCGCCGAGGTCGAGGCCGTCGCCCCGGCGCACGCGATCCTCGCCACGAACACGTCGTCCCTGTCCGTGACCGAGATGGCGTCGAAGCTGAAGCACCCCGAGCGGGTCGTCGGCTTCCACTTCTTCAACCCGGTCGCCGTGCTGCCGCTCCTGGAGATCGTGCGCGGCGAGCAGACCGACGACGCGGCGCTGGCCACGGCGTTCGGTGTGGCGAAGAAGCTGAAGAAGACGGCGGTCCTGGTCAAGGACGCCCCGGCGTTCGTCGTGAACCGCATCCTCACCCGCTTCATGGGCGAGATCCAGAACGTCATCGACGAGGGCACGCCGGTCGACGTGGCCGAGAAGGCCATCGAGCCGCTCGGCCTGCCGATGTCGCCGCTGGTCCTGCTGGAGCTGGTCGGCCCGGCCATCGGCCTGCACGTGTCGGAGACCCTGAACCGCGCCTTCCCGGAGCGTTTCAAGGTGTCGCCGAACCTCAAGGCCGTCGTCGAGGCGGGCAAGCGCGGGTTCTACGTGTACGACTCCGGAAAGCCGGAGCTCGACCCGGAGGTCGCCGCGCTGCTCAAGCAGGGCGACTCGGTGCTGACGCAGGAGCAGGTGCGCGAGCGCGTGCTCGACGCCGTCGCCCAGGAGATCGGGCTCATGCTCGACGAGGGTGTCGTCGCCGAGGCGCAGGACATCGACCTGTGCCTGATCACGGGCGCGGGCTGGCCCTTCCACCTGGGCGGCATCACGCCGTACCTGGACCGTGAGGGTGTGTCCGAGCGGGTGAACGGGAAGCGGTTCCTCGCGCAGGGTGTCGCGAGCGTGCCCGCGTAACCTTCGCCGCGCGCACGTACGAGGGGGCCTCCGCCACGGGCGGGGCCCCCTCCGGCGTCAGAAGGCCCGCTGCCACGCCTCGAGCGCGAGGCCCTTCTCGTCCCCCCGCCGGGTCAGGAACATGCGGCCGGGGCCGCCGGGGACGTACGTCGCCGCGACCACACGGCCCTGTGCGTCCTCGGCCAGGGCGACAAGGCTGTCCGCGGGCAGCGGGTCACCCGACTCGCTCCACCAGGCACCCGCGTCCTCCACCTCGGTGGGGTAGGCGGCGAACGCGATCCGGCCGCTGCGGGCGCGCTGCGCCAGCAGAGTGCAGTCCACGTCGTCGACACGGCAGCGAAGGGCGGCCGGTGCTCCGTCCCCCGCGGCGTCGGTGATCCGCACCGGCGCGCCGTCCCCTCGCCAGGCGTACAGGCCGCCGTCCTCGTCGACGTAGAAAAGGGTGACGCCCCCGGAGGACGTCGCCAAGGCGCTGAGGCTGTCCGGGCGCACGGTCGCCGAGGGCAGCACCGCGTCGTCCATCGTCGGTGTCCCCCCGGGCTCCCGCTGCGTGAAGCGCCGCACGCCGCCCGGCGTCAGGTTGTAGACGGTGACGAGGCCGGACTCCCCCGTCACGGCGACCAGCCGGCCGCGCCCCCGGCTGCTCCTGAGGTCCTGCCAGGGGTCCCAGCCGCCCTTCTCCGCCTGCGCGCGCATGCTGACGCCGCCGCCCTTGTTCCGCACGAAGACATGGGCGCGGCCCTGTGCGTCGACGGTGACGGCCACCGGCCCCGTACGGTCGCCCTTTCTGTTCGGGTGCCCGATGGGCGACCAGTCGAGGGCCGCCAGGTGGCTCTGGAAGTGCGTCGAGTGGACCAGACCCGATTCGCCGGGCGCGGTGGGGCGCCAGGAGACCAGATGGGTGTATCCGGAGTCGGCGCGGGCCAGCGCGAGCACCGGGTGCAGGCGCTGGTCGCCGCCGACCCGCCGGGGCTCGGTCCAGGGGCCGGCCGGGTACCGCTCGACCCGGCAGACGACGGCGTCCCCGTCGGGGGCGTGCGCGTAGGCGCAGAGCCTGCCGTCGCGTCCACGTATCAGCCAGTCGCCGTTCACACGGCAAGTCTAAGCAGGTCGGTAGGAGACCCTCGGCGGAGCAGCGACCCGCCGATCCGGCGCGGAGCGCGGCGTGGCCCCGGGGAAGAGGGAGTACAGGCGCGTGCGATCATTTCAGGGTGGCGAGACGGGGTGTGCGGACGGCGTGGTGGGTGAGTGTGATCGCCGCGGGCGCCCTCGTCGTCGTGAATGCTCTGACGCGCGGGCCGTCGTCCGAACCGCCGTCCCCCTCCATGGATCACACGGTGCGTGTGTGGCACTGGAACATCGCGGGCAACACCATGCACAGGGGTTCGGTGTCCGACGGGATCGTCGACGCCGTGGCCGACTCCGTGATCACCCGCCGCGCCGACGTCGTCTCACTCAACGAAGTGTGCGAGAGCCAGTACACGGCGATCCGTGACAGGCTCGCGGAGCGCGGCTGGCCCCAGGCACCCGACAACTTCGCCCGGTTCGCTCCCGAGCTGAGGTCCTCGCCGAACCTGTGCGGGGGGCGGGGTGGCTACGGGGTCGCTCTCTTCGGCCGGCACGGTCTTGGCGCCGCCCGCCGCTACCGGCTGTCGGGCGGCCACGGCACGGAACCACGGGTCATGCTCTGTGCCCCGCGCACCGACCTGCCGCATCTGACGTACTGCACGACACACATCGCGACGACCACCGTCAGCAGCGGTGGGTCCGTGGTGGCCAGGCGCCAGCTCGCGCGGGTGCGTTCCCTGCTGGACGGCTTGGCCCGCCGGGGGCAGACCTACGTGGTGGCCGGTGACTTCAACGCACAGCCGCACTACGCCCGGCTCGACACGTTCTACGCGGCGTCGGCGGACACCCGCCACAACCCCGGCAACATAGGTGCGCACCGGGAGCTCGACGACGCCGACAAGGCGCACTGCCCCGGGTACGGTGAGGCCACCACCCTGGGCGGGAACGCTCCCGCCGCGCCGTGCGGGGGCCATGCCAAAGTGGACCTTGTTCTTGTCCGGCAGTCGCAGCTCGCCGGTGGTTACAGCGCCGACGCGCTCAAGCCCGCGACCTCCTGCCGGGGCCTGCCCACCTGCTCCGACCACCGGGTCCTGGTCGGCACGGTCCGGCTTCGGGTCGCCCGCTGAGGCCCGCGGGCCGTCACCAGGCCGGCTCGTGCGGAAGGTGCTCACAGGTCGCGACACCGCAGTCGTGGCGTGAATGGGTGGACCGGGTGAGCCAGCTGTCCTCGGGGACCCCGTGGATCTTCAGGGTCAGCTGGGCGGGCGCGGAGCGCAGCGCGCTGAACACCGCGACGAACTCCACCAGGTAGCTGCCCGGACGCCAGTCGTGAGGGTGCTTCACGCTCCACGTGCCGTCGTCCTTGACCGGAGCCTCGGCGATCAGCCGCCCGCCTTCGAGGACCAGTACCTTGCTGACGCCAGGCGCGGCCGTGCCGGAGAACCGGGGCCGTGGGCCGCTCCACGCCCCTTCCTTCGGTCCCCGGACCAGCGGCGGCTGCACCCGGTGCACGACGTTGAACCCGACGGAGCTCGGCGGCGACACGCCGTCCCCGCGCAACCCCACCGCCTGCAGCACCTGTTCGCCCTCCGGCCAGGTCACGGCGCGCCGCCACGTCCAGGCGCCCTGGGCGTTCACCGACGTGCCTCCGACGTACGCCCCGGTGCCGCTGAAGAAGAGCAGGTAGTCGGTGCCCGGCTCGGCCGTGCCCGAGAACTTCAGCTGCCCGCTCGCGAACTGGCCGTGGGCCGGGTGGACGAAGGCCGGGGGCGCGCCGACCCGCCGCTGATCGGCGAGCACGGCCTCGGGGTTCTGCACCGTGAACTCGGGCTGTACCGCGGGTGGGTTGCCCGGGATCAACGCCTCGCGGCGGACTATGCCGGGCGGCACTCCCGGGGCCTGGTCGAGCGCGTCGGAGAAGAGCCGGGCGACCTCGCGGGCCCCGGCCAGGTTGAAATGGGTGGAGTCGATGATGCCGTCGGGGTGGTTCGGGTGCACCCCCGCGTCCTCCCAGCGGTACAGGCCGCGCGCCCGCGCCACACCGACCTGCTGCAGCATGCGCGTGGTCAGCGCGTTCAGGTCGACGAGCGCGGCGCCCGTCGCGACGGCGGCGTCCCGCGCGTACTGCGGATAGCCGTCATGGGTGTCCATCACCTCCCCGTGCGCATCGAAGACACAGCGGGCCGACGGGGTCACGATCACGGGGACGGCGCCCTCGGACCGGATCGCCTCGACATAGAGCTTGAGATATTCCTTGAACTCCCGAGGGCTGTGGTAGCGCAGGGGCACGTTGACGCGTTGTTCGACGGCACCGAACTCCAGGGCGACGACGTCACCCGGCTCCAGACCGTTCAGGAGCGACACCAGGCGCCCGGTGTAGTAGCCGCGCAGCGTCATCGCGTCACGCGCGTAGTTCTTGACCTCGTATCCGGGAGCCAGGAACTCCTGGACGTACTGGCCCCAGCCGGCCATCGGTTCTTCCTCGGGGCCCCTTGAGGTGGCCACCGAGTTGCCGAGTATGCAGAGCTTGTTCATGGAGTTCCTCACAAGGGCCAGCCAGGCAGTCGACCGGCGTGGAAGAGCTGGTTGCGGGTAGAACCGGCCTCGAACTGGCTCGCGATCGGGAAGTAGCTGGGCAGGAAGGCGGCGAGCGTCGCGTCCTGTTCGTCCTCCGAGACATCGCCGTCGTGGAAGTCGTTCAGGCAGAACACGTCGTTGGACCGGGCGGCGAGCAACTGGTTGAGCTTCTTCACCTGCTCGCTCATGCCCACGTTCACGAAGCCGCTGGAGATACGGCCCGGCACACTGCGTCCGGTGTAGTAGCCGAAGTAGTGGTGCAGCGACGAGGCCACCGACACGTCGGAGCGGTCACGCAGCTGGCTGGCCGCCGTGGCTCTCAGATGGTCGGGGAAGGTCTCCTCCAGGTCGTACATGACGCTGCGGCGCAGCGGATGCGGGGCGTGGATGAAGGAGTTGACCAGCGTGCGGCCGAACGCCCAGGAGATCAGCTCCCGGTTGTTCTTGGCGGCCGAGCGGCTGTACTCGTCCTCCAGCGAGACGGGGTTCATGGGAATGGCGTTGGAGGACATGAAGTGTTTCGACTGTCCGTTGCCGAGGAAGAACAAGTCCGGCTTCCCGGGCTTGGCCATGAACACGTCGTCGTTGAAGTAGAGGAACTGCTCGGACAGGCCGTCGATGTGGTGCAGCCGGCTCTCGATGGCGTGCGAGTTGTACGTGGGCAGCGCGCCCTCGTTTCCGAAGATCTCGGTGTGGTCGACGACGCGCACCCGGGGGTGGTTGAGATCCAGCCAGGCCGGGGACTGGCGGTCCGTCACTATGTAGATGTTCCGGATCCACGGCGCGAACATGTCCAGTGAGCGCAGCGAATAACGCAGTTCGTCGCGGTTGCGGAAACGGGCGGCGCTGGCCGCCGCGTCCTCGGTGTCCATGCCCTTCGCCGCGAGCACCGCGTTCTTGCGCTCCAGCCAGGCGACATCGGAGCCGTCGACCCAGGTGTAGACGGCATCGATGGGGAAGGCGATGTCGTGGTGGAGCGCCTGGTTGAACGCGGCGAGCGTGGGATAGCGTCGGCCGCCGAGGACGGTGGGGACCCGGACCAGCGCCTCCCTGGGGATGCGTGCGCCGATCATGGTGCGCAACGGCGAGACGACGTAGGCGGGGTCCTCCGGGTCGTCGTCCCAGAAGGAGATCGTGCACCCGTACGCGGCGCCGAGACGCAGCGTGCGCGAGGGCGTGACCACGTTCCGGTAGATCCTCACGCCCGCACACGACGCGTCCAGGAATTCGTCGGCGAGCGAGGCGAGCGTCGTCGTCATCGCGGCGTCGGACTCGTTCAGGAACGCCATGTAGACCGGCTTGCCCGCGCAGTCCTGCGCGAGCGCCTTGAGCGCCGCCTGCCTCTGCCCGGCGAACACCGCGACGCTGTGCCGCAGCTTCGTCGAACGGGTCACGAAATAGGGGATACCCGCGCGCTCCAGGGCGCTCGCCACCAGGGAGAGGTTGGACTGCATCACGTCGAAGGGGGTCGCGGAGTCCAGGACCGAGCACACCTGTCCGCCCTGTCGGACGAGACTGGCTCCGCCCTGCCGCAGTACGTGGTCCTCGGCGGAGATCAGCTTGCGGGAGTGCCGCGTGCTCACGGGGGCCGCGTCCGCCGGCCTGCCCTTGCCGTCGATACCGCAGTGCAGCGCGTAGGAGGCGACGCGCGCGGCCCTCATCACCTCGCGTCGGCCGGAGTCCCGGTCGGCGCGCAGGGAGGCGAGCAACTGCTCCCAGCGGTCGGCCGTCTGGAAGCGCGAGGCGTTCGCGGCCGCCTGCTGCCCCATCGACCAGCGCATCTCCTGCTTCTCCATGAGGGCGAGCAGCACCGACGCGAGGGCGTCGGTGTCCTTCGGGGTGACCAGCAGTCCGGTCTGCCCCTCCAGCACGGTGTCCCGTGCCACGCCCGGGGCGTCGTAGGCGATCACGGGTACGCCGGCGGCCTGGGCCTCCATGAGGGAGAGTCCGACGGCGTCCTCCGGCGCGGTGTGCAGGGCGATGCTCGCCTTGGCCCACTCCTCCGCCAGGTACGAGGCCTCGCCGATGAAGTGGACGCTTCCTTGCAGACCCAGGTGGTCGCGCTGCCTGTGCAGCGCGCCCGCGTGGGGACCGTCCCCCAGGATCCGCAGCGACCAGTCGGGGTGGTAGGCGCTCACCGCGGCCCATGCGGTGAGCGCGTCACCGACGCCGCTCGCCTTCTCCAGCCGGGAGACGAGCGTGACCATCCGCGTCTCGAGGGTGGAGCGCGGCCGGTAACCGGCCGCGAGCGTGGTCGGCAGGTGTACGAGCCGGGCCGCGCCCGGCCCGAAGGTCTCACCGAACCAGTGCTCGGACCGGGCACCCGCGAAGGTCAGCGCGTCGCAGCGGGCCCCGTGCAGGGCGAGCGGCTCGCGCTCGACGCCTCCGCTCTCCACCGGCCGCTGCTCGTGATGGACCGTCATGACGCGGGCCGGCGCGAAGCGGACCGCGTAGGCCAGCAGAGCGGGCGACGTGGGGACCAGGACGTCGACGTCGATGTCCTGGAGCAGGTACTCCAGTTCGATGTCGGCGAGCCGGTGATAGCGGCCGTCCCAGCGGCGCTCGACGACCTCACTGGGCAGCGCGGCCAGAGCGGCTGCCGTTCGCGGGTCGGGGCCCTCGCGCCGCGTCGCCCGGTGCGGCGCGTTCGCGGCCTCCACCAGGAAGTGCACGGCAACGCGTTCGTCCGGGGGGACGAATCGTCGGCGGCGCGCCTTGAAGACGCTGATGACCCGTACGTCGTGCCGGTCGGCGAGGCCGGACGCGTGCTGGAGGACGGCACGCTCGGCGTCGCCCATGACGTCCACCCGCGCCATGAGAAAGGCGATCTTCATTTGTGACCTCTACGCTCCTTCGGGCCCGCGCCTGCAAGTGAGCCGGAAGTTGCCCGCCGGGGTGTAGCGGGGTTCGACCACCATGAGGTTCCGGGGCCGGGGAGCCACTGTGATCTCCCGCATGCCGAACACGCGGTCCAGGTTGTACACATCATGCAGACGACGGGCCAGACGCAGCGGCCGGCGCACTCCCTCCACGTGCACCAGGACATCCCAGTGCTGTCGGCCCGCGCCGTCGGGGACCATCTCGCCGAGCGGCACGTCGGCGCGCCAGAGGCCCGGCACGACCTCGGCCAGCGGCCTGTCCACGCTGCGGCCGCGCGCCACGAACTCGGCCACCGGTTCTTCGGCGTACACACCGAAGAGGTAGAGGTCCACCTCGATCCGGGCATGCGCGACATGGACGCCGGCGAGTTCCGCGGCCGGGTTCGCCGCGCTGCACACCACCCGCGCGTCGCCGCGGACGGTGCGGCCCAGCCGGTAGCGATCGCCGGTGCGCGGCGAGACCTCTCTGGCCCGGGTCGGTCCGTTGGTGGGGGTCGGGACGGATCGCAGCACCAGCGGCAGGGTGCGCGTGCGGCGCCTCGTACGCACCTTCAGCCGCATCTTCCACCGGCCGTGGCCGACGGGCAGACCGCCCGCCTCGTCCCCGAAGAGCACGGCGGCGTCCATGAGGAGACGCCCCTGGCTCTCGTACACCGTGACCGGCACGGCGTGGCGACTGCCGCGGCGGCGCAGCATGAGCTGAGCCCAGTCGACGGCCTCCGGTGAACCGGGCAGTTCGGCATGGAGATTGAGGGTCTGGCCGTCCAGGAACGCGGCGTAGCGCAACAGCGCCGCCTTGCTGGTGCGACGGGGAAGGAAGACCCGGACCATCAGCCAGGTGCGCAGGGCGCGGATCCCGTCTCCGGCTCTGCGGCGGGCGGTGCGCACGTAGCTGTTGACGCGGCGGCTCATGCGTCGACCCCCAACGCGGCGCGACCGCTGTCGGGAAGGTCCGGGCTGCCGTCGCGCTCGTACGGGCTGGGGACCGGGAAGTACGTGCTCAGAAAGGTCTCGAGCATCCGGGTCTGCGCGTCCGGGTCCGCGCCGCCCACCGTGTCGTTGAGGCAGAACGTGTCGTAGTTGCGGTGCGCGAGAATGCTGTTGAGCCGTCGCTGGGCAAGCGGTGCGGCGAGGTCGACGTACTGGTACCGGATGTCGCCGACGGTGGCCCTGGCGGAGTGGTACGCGTAGTAATGGTGCAGTGACGAGGCGACGGGGACGTCCTTGGGCGAGCGGAAACGCGAGTGCTGAGTCGCCCGGTGCTCGCGCGGGTAGACCTCTTCGATCTCGGCGAGGACGCTGCGGCGCAGTGCGTGCGGGGTGTGTTTCATCTTCTGTGACAGGGCGCTGCCGAAATGCTGGGCTATGAGGCGTCGGCTGTTCTTGCCCGCGGCGTTCACGGGCAGGTCCGTCGACTCCACGTCGCCCACGGGTATGAGCGCTTTCGACTGGAAGAACTTGGTCAGACCGTTGGGATGGAAGAAGTGCCCGGGGGTCACCGGGCGGCCGAGGAACACGTCGTCGTTGAGGTAGAGGAAGCACTCCGACAGGCCGTCGATGTGGTGCAGTTGGGATTCGATGGCATGTGAGTTGAAGGTGGGCAGTGCCGAGGGGTCCGAGAAGATCTCGCGGTGATCGACCACGCGCAGGTTCGGGTGGTCCGTGTTCAGCCAGGCCGGTGCCTGCCCCGCGGTCACCAGGTGGATGTTGCGCACCCAGGGCGCGTACTGGTGCAGGGAACGCAGGGAGTAGAGGAGTTCGTCGCGGCTCGTGTAGCGGGAGTCGTTGGCGGCCTGCTCGTGCAGGGAGCCGGCGGACATCCCTCCGCGTGCCGCGTCGCGCGAGGCACGCCAGACGGGGTCGGAGTCGTCGACCCAGGTGTAGACGACGTCGACCGGGAAGGCGTGGTCCTCGGGCAGACGGACGGAGAACTCCGCGAGGGTGGTGGCGTCGCCCGTGGTGTAGGCGGGGGGCACCGGCGCGAACAACGCCTGGGGCGCGCTGCGTCTGGGCGCGTCGACGGGCACACGGTCGGCCACCCGGTTGGCACGCGGCGCTTCGAGCCAGCCGTCGCGCTCCGTCCAGAACTCCAGGTCGCATCCCTGGGCGGCGCCGAAGACGAGTTGCTCACTGGGGTCGGTGACGTACCAGGCGACACACAGAGCGTGCTGCCCCCGCATCTGCCGCCAGGACTTCTCGTCGTCTCCGGGATGCATGTCCGACTCGCGCGCGCCGGAGGCGCCCACGTATCCCGGCGCCTGGCCGAATGCGAGCCTGAGCATCTTCTCCGCGGGCTCGCGCAGCGCCGCGGGCACGGCGACCGTCGGGACGTCCCGCGCCGTACCGCGCACGCAGAAGTGGTCGATGCCGCCCTCTTCGAGGACCATGAGCAGAAGGTGCAGGTTGCGGGCGCGCGCCGCCCAGGCGGTGGCACCTTCCACCATGAGTGCCCACATGTGACGGCCGCCGACCCGGACGACCCGGCGGGCGAAGGCGGCGCTGTGGCGCGGGGCGTTGCGGCGTCCGCCCATCGCCCAGACGACGGCGGTGGAACGGATGGCGTCGACCGAGGTCAGTGAGGACTTGACGGCGGCACGCAGTGGAGCGGGAACCTTGCGGACGATGCCTTTGCGGGCCCCGGCCGGAACCAGGGACCGATAGGTCGAGACCAGTGCCCCCGACTCCGGATTACCGGCACCACTCACCTGTCATCCACCATCCACGCCACTGCGGATCCCAGTGACGTCGACGAGGCCACCACACTGTGCCTGACACCACCCCATGGGGACCGCGCTTCAGTTCCTGATCCTTTCGGCCGCACCCCGGACGATGACTTGATGTCGCTGGTTGGGCGGCGCACCGAACCTTCACACAGGAAACACAAGTAAGTCCAGTCAGATACTGGGGCAAACGGCCGCGCGAGGCGTGACGTACCCCACCGCACCTCGCTACAACCATTTGCGTATTCGCCATGAATAACAAGTGAACCCGGCATGGACGGCCCGCGCGGACCGCGACAGAAGGACCGGAAAAGTCTGGAAACAGTCGGAGGAAGCGATCTCGGACACATCGGCCCACACCAGTGGCGCCTCATCGCCGTGTCGCGTCAGATCAACGACCAGGCCCGGCTCCGGGCTCGCCCGTCGCCCGGTCGCCCGTCGCCCGCGGTCACAACCGCTGCCAGTCCTGTCCGAACGTCAGGCCGGGACCCGGTTCCTGGCGGGCAACGAGCTGTGCCCCGTCCGGGCCCGGCACCGCGACGACCACACGTCCGTAAGCGTCGAGCGCGAGGGCCGGATCGCCGGAGCAGGCCACGGCCGTGTCCGACCACCACACACCGTTCAGTTCGGCCTCGGTACCGCAGATGCCGATCAGCAAGGTGCCCCCCGCGCCTCGCTGGGCGAGGATCGTGCAGTCGTAGCCGTCGACCGGGGCGCGCAACGCCGCCAGGGCGCCGTCGGCCGGAGCACCGCCCAGGGGGACGGGCCAGGATCCGGCGCGAAACGCGACGACCCCCGACCCGTTCGCCTCGGTCCAGTAGTAGGTGACCCGACCGGGCGCCGTCTCCAGGGCGACGCCGGAGCCCGGCAGGGCGTGCATCCGCATCGGCTGTCCGACCTTCAAAGGCCCGTCCGGGACCGCCTGCCGCCACTGCTGCACGCCGCGTTCCGTGGGCACGGCGACCTCGACGCGGCCGTCCGAGACCGCCACCGAAATCGCGCCGTCCGCCAGCCTGGAACCCTTCAGGTCCTGCCAGGGCCCCCACTTGCCGCCCTTCTCCTCCCGCCGCGCCTGAAGACCGCCGCCGAGGTTGCGCAGCAGGACGAACACGGTGCCCCGGGTGTCGACGACAGCCGAGGGCACACCGATCCCGGTGCCCTTCTGCACGTCCCGGTACGGGTTGCCGAGCGAGCGCCACTCCGTGACGGGACGGCCCGTCTGGTACTGGATGGCGTGCACGACGTCCACCGCGGGCCCCCGGGGGCCCATGCGTTCACGGCGTCCCACGAAGTGCACATACGTGTCGGCGCCCTGCTCGACGGTCAGGTCGGTCAGGTCCGCCACCGGGAAGAAGTCCGGACCGGCCCACTCAAGGCTTCCGGGGCGGCGCTCCGTCCAGCGCAGCAGACCGCCGTCCGCCGTGCGATAGAGGGTGAGCCTGCCGTCCTTGCCGCGGGTCAGCCACCGGCCTCGCAGTGCGGTACGGCCGGCGGAAGGAGGTGCGGTGGCAGCCGTGGCGGCCGCGGGTCGGGTACCACCCGTGGAGTCACCGGCTCGTCTCCGCATGGCTCGCTCGACCTTCCCGCTTCCCGCGCCGGTTGCGTCTCCGACACACTCCCCATGGAACCGGCACATCATATGCCCGCCCGTCGAACACATCGTCGAGGCGCCCGCCTCCGCCCCTGAGGCCGCGGACCATTCCGACAGCTGCGGCGGGGGCGGCGCGGCCGCGTCGCACAGCCGTGCGACCGGCTCGCCGTGTACGTGAGCGAACACCCGAGGACCGAGACCGTCCCGACCGGGGCGGCGGCGACTTCGGCCCGGCGCGCGACGGCCACCGCGGACCGTGAGGCCGCGAGGGCGCGAGCGCGCGAAGACCTGTGCGCCCAGCTCGGGGTTCACCGAAAATTCCGATCGTATGCACGATGAGGTCATCGATTTCGCACGCTCAGTCGAATCCATGGCTATAGTGCGGGGTCAGTCCAGGCACACCACGGACCGGCTCACCCCCCACCCGAGTCCCGCCGATCACCTGCCCCCCGGGCACGACCTACGAGGACTCAGGCACACGATGAGCCATGTCTCGACCCCATCGCACCGCGGTACGGACGGCGCGGCCCCCACGAGCCGAAGCCGCAAGAAGAAGCGCGGCCGCGGCAGGCGCACCCTTCGGATCGTCCTGCTGGGCCTGGTCGTCGTCGTACTGGCCGCGGGCGGGACCGCCTACTGGCTCTACAACAAGCTCGACAACAACATCAAGGGCGTCGACCTGAACAAGGCGCTCGGCAAGGACCGGCCCGAGAAGCTGCCCACGTCCGGGCAGAACATTCTCATCCTGGGCTCGGACTCGCGCGCCGGGGCGAACGCCTCGCTCGGAACCGGCAAGGTCGCCGGGGCCCGCTCCGACACGACGCTCGTGCTGCACATACCGGAGGGCCGCAAGCGGGCCGTCGCGGTGAGCATTCCGCGTGACACACTCGTCACCCGTCCCGAGTGCACGACCCCCAGCGGCTCCACACTGCCCTCCAGGCGCCGTGTGATGTTCAACTCCGTCTACTCCGTGGCCGGACCGGCCTGCGTGGTCAAGACGGTGGAGAAGATGTCCGGGATCCGCATGGACCATTTCGTGGAGATCGACTTCGCCGGCTTCAAGGGTCTCGTCGACGCCATCGGCGGCGTGACGGTCACCGTCGACCAGGACATCCACGACAAGCAGAGCGGACTCGACCTCACCGCGGGCACCCACAAGCTGAACGGCACCCAGTCGCTGGCGTTCGTACGTACCCGGCACGGCATCGGGGACGGCAGCGACCTCGGGCGCATCGGTCTGCAGCAGCAGTTCCTCATCGCGCTGCTGAGCGAGATCAAGAAGCAGGACCTGCTGGGCAGCCCCACCAAGTCGTACAAGATCGCGAACGGACTGACCAAGTCGCTGACCACGGACTCCGGGCTCGCCTCACTCACCAAGCTGGCGAGCTTCGGCCGGAGCCTGAACGGCGTGAGCCCCTCCACCATGGAGACCATCATGCTGCCCGTGGCCTACGACAAGCAGGACCCCAACCGGGTCGACGTGGCCGAACCCCAGGCGAGCACGTTGTGGAAGGCCCTGCGGGAGGACAAGACCATCCCCGCGTCGGCCAAGAAGTCTCCCGCGACGGGCGGCTAGGACCGGTCCGGAGCACCGCGGTTGTCCCTGCCATCCTGAGGGCATGAAACGACTACTCGTGGTCGACGGGGCCAATGTGGTCGGCTCCGTGCCCGACGGCTGGTGGCGTGATCGGCGGGCCGCCGCACTCCGCCTGCGCGACCGTCTCGCCCGCTACGCGGACGAGCACCCGGGCCTGGACATCGTGCTGGTGGTGGAGGGCAAGGCACGGGGTGTCGAGCCGCTGCCCGGTGTCCGGGTGGAGGAGGCTCCCGGCGAGGGCGACGACCACATCGTGGCGGTGGCCGCGGCGGCCGACGGCCCCTGCGTGGTGATCACGGCCGACCGTGAACTGCGCCGCCGGGTCGAGGAGCTGGGCGCGACGTGCGAGGGCCCGCGGACCGTGTACCCGTAGGCGAGACCGCGTCCGCGTCCACCGGGTGCGCCTACGAGGCTTCGCCGTCCGCCGCGGCGGCGCCTTCGGCGGCGAGCCGGCTGCTGTGGCGGCTGTACAGGAAGTACACGACGAAGCCGATGACCATCCAGACGCCGAACCGGATCCAGGTCTCGGCCGGCAGGTTGAGCATCAGCCACAGCGAGGCGCACACCGACAGCACGGGGATGACCGGCACGAAGGGGGTGCGGAAGGCGCGGGGCAGGTCGGGGCGGGTCCTGCGCAGCACGAGGACACCGATCGCGACGACGACGAACGCGAACAGGGTGCCGATGTTGACCAGGTCGGCGAGTGCGCTGAGGCTGGTGAAGCCCGCGATGACCGCGATGATCACACCCAGCAGGATGGTCGGGCGGTACGGCGTCCTGAACTTCGGGTGGACGTGGGAGAAGAAGCGCGGCAGCAGACCGTCGCGGCTCATCGCGAAGAACACCCGGGTCTGGCCGAGCAGCAGGATCATGCAGACCGTGGTCAGGCCGACGGCCGCGCCGAAGCTGATCACGCCCGCGAACCACGGGTGTCCCACGGCCTTGAAGGCGTCGGCGAGCGGCGCGTCCACCGAGAGCCGGGTGTACTTCTCCATGCCGGTGACGACGAGCGAGACCGCCACGTACAGCACGGTGCAGATCACCAGGGAGCCGATGATGCCCCGGGGCATGTCGCGCTGGGGGTTCTTCGTCTCCTCGGCGGCGGTGGCGACGATGTCGAAGCCGATGAACGCGAAGAACACGACCGAGGCGGCGGTGAAGATGCCCATCACGCCGAAGTTCGAGGGCGCCCAGCCGAAGATCAGCTCGATCAGCGGTGCCTTGAGGTTCCCGCCCGCCGCCACCGGCTGGGACTTCGGGATGAACGGGTGGTAGTTGTCGCTGGTGATGAAGAAGGCGCCGGCGACGATCACGATCAGGACGACCGTCACCTTGATCGCGACGACGACCTGCGTGACCCTCGCGGACAGCTTCATGCCGAACACGAGGATCGCCGTGAGCACCAGGACGAGCGCGGCGGCCAGGATGTCGAAGCCGAAGCCGTGGGCGCCGTCGCGGCCGCCGAGGGAGTCGGGCAGGTGCCAGCCCACGTTGTCCATCAGGGAGCGGATGTAGCCCGACCAGCCGACGGCGACCACCGCCGTGCCGAGGGCGAACTCCAGCACGAGGTCCCAGCCGATGACCCAGGCGGGCAGTTCGCCCAGCGAGGCGTACGAGAAGGTGTAGGCGGAACCGGCGACCGGCACGGTGGAGGCGAACTCGGCGTAGCACAGCGCGGCCAGTGCGCAGGCCACCGCGGCGGCGACGAAGGCCAGCGCGACGGCGGGGCCCGCGTTGTTCTTGGCGACCGTGCCGGTCAGGACGAAGATGCCGGTGCCGATGATCACGCCGACGCCGAAGACGGTCAGGTCGAGCGCCGACAGGGACTTCTTGAGCGCGTGCTCCGGTTCCTCGGTGTCGAGGATGGATTGCTCGACCTTCTTCGTCCTGAAGAGGGTGCTGGCCACAGGTACCTCCCACGCGTGTCGTCTCCGACATGGTTGCCTCCGGCGGAGCCGAGGGGGCGTGGTGGCACGCGAACGGGAGCCGGGGTCCACCCAATGGGTGAACCCCGGCTCCCGTCCTGGGCCCGCGCTCAGTCCCGCGCCGGCTCCACCGCTTCCGAGGCCGCGCGCTGCTCGAAGCGGCCGTCCAGCTTGGCCACCAGGCCCGTGACCTGGCGGGCGATGTCGGGCGCGGTCAGGCCGATCTCCGCCAGGACCTCCTTGCGGGAGGCGTGGTCGAGGAAGCGGGGCGGGATGCCGAAGTCGCGCAGCGGGACGTCGACACCGGCGTCGCGCAACGCCTGGGCGACGGCCGAACCGACGCCGCCGACCCGCGAGTTGTCCTCGACCGTCACCACGACGCGGTGGCGCTCGGCCAGCGGGGCCATGGCCTCGTCGACCGGCTTGACCCAGCGCGGGTCGACGACCGTGGTGGTGATGCCCTGCTTGTTCAGCAGGTCCGCGATCTCCAGGCACATCGGGGCCAGCGCGCCCACCGAGACCAGCAGGACATCGGGCGTGGCGGTGCCGGGCTCGCGCAGCACGTCCATGCCGCCGACCTTGCCGACGGCCTCGACGGCCGGGCCGACGGCGCCCTTGGAGTAGCGGACGACCGTGGGGGCGTCGTCGACGGCGACGGCCTCGCGCAGCTGGGCGCGGACCTGGTCGGCGTCGCGCGGAGCGGCGATCCGGATGCCGGGGACGACCTGGAGGATCGACATGTCCCACATGCCGTTGTGGGAGGCGCCGTCGGTGCCGGTGACCCCGGCCCGGTCCAGGACGAAGGTGACGCCGCACCTGTGCAGCGCCACGTCCATGAGCAGCTGGTCGAAGGCGCGGTTGAGGAACGTGGCGTACACCGCGAAGACCGGGTGCAGGCCGCCCGTGGCCAGGCCCGCCGCGCTCACCGCGCCGTGCTGCTCGGCGATGCCGACGTCGTAGACACGCTCGGGGAACGCCTTGGCGAACTTGTCGAGGCCGACGGGCTGCAGCATGGCGGCCGTGATGGCGACGATGTCCTCGCGCTCCTCGCCGAGCTTGACCATCTCCTCGCCGAACACGGAGGTCCAGTCGGCGCCTGAGGTGGCGATCGGCAGTCCCGTGTCGGGGTGGATCTTGCCGACGGCGTGGAAGCGGTCGGCCTCGTCCTGGAGGGCGGGCTGGTAGCCGCGGCCCTTCTCGGTGAGGCAGTGCACGATGACCGGGCCGCCGAACCGCTTGGCGCGCATCAGGGCCGACTCCAGGGCCTCCAGGTCGTGGCCGTCGATCGGACCGACGTACTTGAGGCCGAGGTCCTCGAACATGCCCTGCGGCGAGATGAAGTCCTTCAGGCCCTTCTTGGCGCCGTGGAGGGTCTCGTAGATCGGTTTCCCGACGACCGGGGTGCGCTCCAGGATGTCCTTGCCGCGGGCCAGGAAGCGCTCGTAGCCGTTGGTGGTGCGCAAGGTGGCCAGGTGGTCGGCGAGGCCGCCGATCGTGGGCGCGTACGAGCGCTCGTTGTCGTTGACGACGATGACCAGGGGGCGGTCCTTGGCCGCCGCGATGTTGTTCAGTGCCTCCCAGGCCATACCGCCGGTGAGCGCCCCGTCACCGATGACCGCGACGACGTGGTCGTCTCCGCGGCCGCGCAGCTGGTTGGCCTTGGCCAGGCCGTCCGCCCAGCCCAGGACGGTGGAGGCGTGCGAGTTCTCGATCACGTCGTGCTCGGACTCGGCCCGCGACGGGTAGCCGGACAGGCCGCCCTTCATCTTCAGCTTGGCGAAGTCCTGGCGGCCGGTGAGCAGCTTGTGCACGTAGGACTGGTGGCCGGTGTCCCACAGGACCCGGTCCTTGGGGGACTCGAAGACGCGGTGCAGGGCGAGGGTCAGCTCGACGACGCCGAGGTTGGGGCCGAGGTGGCCGCCGGTCTTGGAAACCGCGTCGACGAGGAAGGTCCGGATCTCTCCCGCCAGCTGATCCAGCTGCTCCAGGCTGAGCCGGTCCAGATCGCGCGGTCCCGTGATGCGGGTCAGCAGCGGCACCCGTGCCTCCTTGCGATAGAGCTGTTCTTGCCGGTCCTGGGACCTGGCTGTTTCGAGCATGCCGGGTCCGTCGAGTCTAATGTTCCCCGGGTTCGGGCATCGGGCGGGCCGTGCGTTCCATGTCACGCGATCGGCGGCCCCCGTCGGGGGAACGCTCGGTCAGGGGCGAGAGAGCGCACGCATGACGGTGCCCGGCGTCGCCTTTGCCGCCGGGCACCGTCAGTCTGTTGTACGGCCGTCAGCCGCGGCCCGCCGACCTCTGGGTCTTGCGGGAGATCGAGTCGATGATCACAGCGATCAGCAGCACAGCACCGGTGATCATGTACTGGATCGCGTTCGAGGACAGGTTGAGCTGGTTGAGCCCCTGGACGATCGACTGGATGACCAGGATGCCGAGCAGCGCCGACCAGACCTTGCCGCGTCCGCCGAACAGGGACGTACCGCCGATGACCGCCGCGGCGATGACCATCATGAGCTGGTTGCCGCCGCCGAGGGAGCGGTCGGCGCCGCCCGTCGCGGAGGCGAGGAACAGGCCGCCGATCGCGCCGAGCGTGCCGGAGATCATGAAGACCGAGATGCGGATCCACGCCACGCTGATACCGGCGCGGCGAGCCGCCTCGCTGCCGCCGCCGACCGCGAAGACCTGGCGGCCGTACGTGGTGCGGCGCAGTACGAAGTCGGTGAACAGCAGGATCGCCAGGAAGATCACCAGCGAGAGGGGCAGCCCCTGCTCCTGGTTGAAGCCGTACGCGGCGACGAAGACCAGCACCGCGACGAGCGCCGTCCGCAGGATCATCTCGCTCTGCGCGCGGTGGGCCAGCCCGGCAGCCTTGCGGCGGTGGTGGTCGCGCAGCTGGGCGAGGTAGAACGCCACGACGACGACGAGGGCGAGACCGTAGGCGGCGGCCACGTCGGAGAAGTAGTACTTGGTGAGGTCGTTGACGAAGCTGCCGATCGGGGTGGTGATGGTGGACTTGTCACCCATCACCCAGGTCTGCATGCCGGCCCAGCCGAGGAAGCCGGCGAGGGTCACGACGAACGCGGGCACACCGATCTTGGCGAAGACGATGCCGTGGAAGGCGCCGATGACGGTGCCGGACAGGATGCCGAGCACGATGGCGAGCGAGTCCGGCATGTGCGCGCCGAGCACGCCCCACACGGATCCGGCGAGTCCCGCCACCGAACCGACGGCGAGGTCGATCTCGCCGAGCAGCAGCACGAAGACGATGCCGGTGGCCATGATGCCGGGGCCAACGGCGTAGAGCGTGATCTGGTCGAGGTTGTACGGCGTGATGAAGTTGCCGGTCAGCGCCTGGAAGACGGTGCCGATGACGATCAGGCCGACGATGACCGGCAGGGAGCCGAGTTCGCCCGAGCGGATCTTGCGCCGGAACTCCTCGACGTATCCCTTGAAGCCCTGGTCGCGGACGAGGAGGCGGGGGTCCCCGACGGGGACGGCCCCGGCGGCCGGGGTCTCGGTGACGGCGGTCTCGTCGGCAACGGCCTCCGAGCGCGGTTCGGGCACCGGGGCCTCGCTGGTGTTCTGGGGGCTCTTGCTCACTTCGCTGCCTCCGCACCGCGGCTCTGGCGACGGGTCACGGCGTTGTCCGTGGCACCGGTGATCGCGGCGATGATCTCTTCGTGACTGGTGTCGGCCACCAGGAAGGTGCCGTTGTTGCGACCCAGACGCAGCACGGCCACGGTGTCGGCCACAGCCTTCACGTCGGCCATGTTGTGGCTGATGAGGATGACACCGAGGCCCCGCTCGCGCAGCCGCTCGACCAGGTCGAGGACCTGTGCGGTCTGCTCCACGCCGAGGGCCGCGGTCGGCTCGTCCAGGATCACGATCTTGGGGTCGCCGACCAGCGCGCGGGCGATGGCGACGACCTGCCGCTGGCCGCCGGAGAGAGCGGCGACGGGGATCCGGACGCTGGGGATGCGGATGGAGAGGGTGGAGAGCAGGTCGTTGGCCCGCTTCTCCATGGCCACCTCGTCGAGGACGCCACCCTTCTTGATCTCTCGGCCGAGGAACAGGTTGGCGACGACGTCGAGGTTGTCGCAGAGCGCGAGGTCCTGGTAGACGGTCGCGATACCGAGGTTCTGCGAGTCGTGCGGCCGGTTGATCTGGACCGGCGCGCCCTCCCACTCGATGGTTCCCTCGTCGATGGGGTGGACGCCGGTGATCGTCTTGACCAGCGTGGACTTTCCTGCACCGTTGTCGCCGACCAGGGCGACGACTTCACCTGCACGGACTTCGAGATCGACGCCGGAGAGGACCTGGACCGCTCCGAATCGCTTGAAGATCCCACGCAGCGCCAGCACGGGCGCCTGTGACACGTGAACCAACTCCTTCGCCGCCTGGCCGGGCGGGCGTAACGCGCCGCCGGTGCAGCGCCAAAGCTCTCTGAGGGGGACTCGCCCGGCACCCCTACGACAGCGGGGTCCTGTGGTCGGCGGGGTGCCGGACGGTGAGGGGGGAAGCCGTGTCCCGACGCGTCGTCGAGGGGCTTCCGGAGGGCGGCTCGGGCCGCCGGGGGGGCGCCCCGCCGCGGTGCGGACGCGGGCCGCACGCGGGTCGGGGCGCCGGGGGCCGCCGGGAGCGAGGCGGGCGGTCAGGGCGTCGCGCGGGGCGACCTGCCGCCGGACGGCTCCTCGGCGGGATCGGCTACTTGATGCCCAACGCGGCGCACTTGGACTTGAGGTCCGCGGTGCAGATGTCGGAGACCTTGTAGATGCCGTCCTTGACGACCGTGGACTCGATGTTGCTCTTGTTGACCACGACCGGCTTGAGCAGCGTGGACGGCACACCGTCGGTCGTGCTCTGCGCGCCGATGCTCTTGCCCTTGAGCAGGTTGACGGCGAACTGGGCGGCGACCGGGGCCTCCTGCAGCGGAGACTTGTAGATCGTGAACGTCTGGGTGCCCGCGACGATGCGCTGGATGCCCGCGAGCTCGGCGTCCTGGCCGCTGACCGGGATGCCCTTGATGCCGGCGTTCTGCAGGGCCGTGACGATACCGCCGGCCATGCCGTCGTTGGCGGAGTAGACGGCGTCGATCTTGCTCTTGCCGACCGAGGAGATGGCGGCGGCCATCTTCTCACCGGCGATCTTCGGGTCCCACTCGCCGGACGCCTCGTAGGCGATCTTGCCGACCTTGCCGTCGAGCGCCTTGTGCGCGCCGGCCTTGAACAGGGCGGCGTTCGGGTCCTTCTCGTCACCGTTGATCATCACGACGTTGGCGGAGGACGCCTTGGAGCCGAGAGCGTCGAGCAGAGCCTGCCCCTGGAGCTCACCGACCTTGGTGTTGTCGAAGCTCACGTAGGCGTCGGCACCGGCGATGGCGCGGTCGTAGGCGACGACCTTCACCTTCTTCGACTGGGCGGTCTTCACCCAGGAGGCGGCCTTCTCGGCGTCCACCGGGTCGAGGGCGATGACCTTGACGCCGTCGGCTATCAGCTGGTCGAACTGCTGCTTCTGCTTGGAGACGTCAGAGACGGCGTTGTTGTAGACGACGTCGCAGCTCGAGCAGGCGTCCTTGACGGCCTTCTCGAACTGCGGCTTGTCCAGAGCCTCGTAGCGGGCGGTCTTGTTCTCCGGAAGGAGCAGACCGATCTTGGTGCTGCTGCCCTTGGCCGCGGAGTCGCCACCGCCGGCCTTACCGCAAGCTGCGAGCGACACGGCCATCGTGGTGACAGCGGCGGCGATGGTCACGCCGCGCAGACGCTTGTTCATCTGGTGAAAACCTCCCTGACGAGGCCGCGACATTGCGGCCGAGGTAGCCCTGAGTCAACTCGGCCGCATCTATGTCGTCAAGAAGTAAAAACTTAACGAGATGGCAACGACGTCATGCGTTCTCTAAGTGAATGCGGGAGCCCCGACCTCGACACCGCCGTCCAGAAGGGTCGAATCGCCCATCTCGCCGAGGGCTAGCGCGAGCGCCCCCAGTACCTCCGCACGACCACCCAACGACCCGGGCAGGATGGAGAGTTGACGCGCCGCGCTGGGGATCGCGTAGCGGCCCACGGACTCCCTGATGGGCCCCAGGATCAGCTCTCCGGCCTCCGCGAGATCGCCGCCGAGGACGACCCGGCTTGGGTTGAGAAGATTGCAGAGGCTGGCGACGCCGGATCCGATGTGCCGGCCCACGTCGGCGACCACGCGGCGGCATCCCGGGTCGCCGTCGCGCGCGAGCCTGACCATGCCCTCCATGGTCAGATCCGTCCCGTGGCTCGGCTGGAGCAGCGGCAGCACGTGCCGGGCCGCCGCGAAGGTCTCCAGGCAGCCGCGGTTGCCGCAGCGGCACACGGGGCCCGACTCGTCGAGCGTGATGTGCCCGATCTCGCCCGCGGTGCCGCCGGGCCCCCGGTAGATCTTGCCGTCGATCACGAGCCCGGCGCCGACACCGCTGGCCACCTTGATGTACGCGAGGTCCTTGACGCCCCGGCCGCTCCCCCAGACCAGTTCGCCGAGGGCTCCCAGGTTGGCGTCGTTGTCGACGTGCACCGGGACGCCGAGCCGCCGCCCCAGCTCCTGGGCCGGCCGGGTGCCGGTCCAGCCCGGCAGGATCGAGGTGGAGCCGAGGGTGCCGCTCTCCACGTCGATGGGGCCCGGCACGCCGAGACCGACCCCGGCGAGCTTGGCCCGGTCGACGCCGGTCGCGGCCACGAGCCGGTCGATCAGCTGCTCGGCGCGGTCGAAGCCCTGGGCGGCGGACGCGTCCACGTCGAGCGGCTCGGACTCCTCGGCGAGGACCTGGTGGGCCAGGTTGCCGAGCGCGACGCGCAGGTGGGTGTGGCCGAAGTCGACGCCGATCACGATGCCCGCGTCACCGCTGAGCGAGACGCTGCGGGCCCTGCGTCCGCCGGACGAGGTGGGCGTGACCTCGACGGTACCGCTGTCCCTGAGTTCGCGGACGATGTTGGAGACGGTCGCCGCCGAAAGGCCGGTCGTCCTCGCGATCTCCGCCTGCGTGAGCGAACCCGCGAGCCGCACGGCACGGACGACCCGCTCCAGATTGGCCCGATGCAGCGACGACTGCGACCCCGGAGTCTCCATTGACCCACACCCTTTAGCCCTCTATGACCGGCGGTCCACCGAGTGGTGGACCGTCCGTGGTACCGGACACACTGAGCGTGACCGGTCCATGTACAAGTTATGAACTCCAAGCTCCGCTGAAGGGGTTGCCGCAGTCAAGTCCTTGACGGAAATCGATTCCGGTACGTGTCCAGGCGCACACACAGCGGTCCGGCCCCGGAGGATGTCCCTCCGGGGCCGGACCGCCCGACGTGCGCGACGTGTCGCCCGCGCTACTTCAGGGCGCCCGCCGTGAGGCCCTGCACCACCTGGCGCTGGAAGACGATGTACGCCGCGAGCACCGGCAGCATCGCCATCACCAGACCGGCGAACAGACCGGACCAGTCGCCCTTGTAGCCCTGGCTGGTGGCGAGTTCCACCAGGCCCTGGGAGAGCACCTTCTTGTCCGGGTCGGTGTTGAGGACCGTGGGCAGCATGTACTGGTTCCACTGCCCGAGGAAGTTGAAGATGCCGACGCTGATCAGACCCGGCCTCGCCATCGGCAGCATGATCTGGAAGAACGTCCGGGTGTGCGAGGCGCCGTCGACGAACGCGGCCTCGGCGATGGAGGTCGGCAGCGTACGGAAGAACGACGTCAGGAAGAACACGGTGAACGGCAGCGAGTACGCGATGTACGTCAGGATCAGGCCGGGCAGCGTGTTCAGCAGGCCCATGTTGTTGAGCACGTAGAACAGCGGCACGAGCGCCAGCATGATCGGGAAGCTCATGCCCGCGACGAACAGGTAGTAGATGAACCGGTTGCCCGGGAAGTCGAAGCGGGCGAGCACGTACGCCACCATCGAGCCGAGCACCAGCGTGCCGAGCAGCGAGAAGCCGACCACGATGATCGTGTTGGCGAAGTAGTCGCTCATGTGGGCCTGGTTCCAGGCCCGCGACCAGTTCTCGAAGTGCAGCTTGTGCGGCAGCGACCAGGGCGAGCCGAAGATGGAGCCGTCGTCCTTGAACGACGTCATGACGGCCCACAGCAGAGGCAGCACGACCATGAACGCCCAGAGGATGAGCATGCCGTGGGAGAAGACGTTCAGGACACCGCCCTCGGTGCTCTTGGCCTTCTTCCCCTCCGGGGCGCTGTCGTCCTTGGAGACGCGTCGGCCGGGGCCGGGGACGCCGCCGCCGGTGGCGCTGTCGGATCCCGGCGCGGCGGAGGGCGGAGTGTCAGGGGTTTCAGTGGTCTTCATCAGTACTCCAGCCGTTCGCGCCGGCCAAGACGCATCACGACCGCCGCGAACAGCAGTGTGACGATGAGGAGGGCGACCCCGATGGTGGTCGCGTAGGCGGCGTTCGCGTCCCGGAACGCCGACTGGTAGACGTACAACGGCAGGACGGTCGTCGAGTACGCGGGGCCACCCGGCCCGACGGTCATGATCTGCACCGTGGCGAACGCCTCGGCGCCCAGCGCCATGATGCCCATGTAGACCCAGCCGGACTGGATGGTGTCCCACAGCAGCGGAAGCGTGATCTTGAAGAACGTGGTGGCACGGCCCGCGCCGTCCAGGAGGGCCGCCTCGTAGAAGTCCTTGGGGATGGAGGCCATTCCGGCCGAGAACAGCACCACGAAGAATCCGACGGTGGACCAGACCAGGACCGCCATGACCGCCCACAGGGCGAGTTTCGGGTCGCCGAGCCACTCGGGCTGCCAGGTGATGCCGACGGCCTTGAGCGCCCCGTTGAAGGCGCCGTCGTTCGGGTTGTACGCGAACCGGAAGAGCAATGCCACGATGGCGATCGAGAGGACCTGCGGGAAGAAGTACGCGATCTTGTAGAACCCCGCGCCGCGCACGCCGGTGACGGCGGCGCCTTTGCGCCGCCGCCCCCCGACATTGAGCATGAAGGCGAAGAACAGCGCGAGGCTCAGCGTCACCAGCGGCAGCAGCACCACGAAGTACACGCTGTGCTCCAGCGACTTCCAGAAGACGTCGTCGTGGAACATGCGGGTGTAGTTGGCGAAACCGACCATCTTGAAGTCGGGACTCAGGCCGGTCCAGTCGGTGAACGAATAGTAGATCGACTGGATGAACGGCCAGATGACAAAGACGGCGTACAACACCAAAGGGGCCACCAAGAACCCCACGATGAACCGGTACTTGCCGTGTTGCATGGTTACCGACCCCGATCGCTGTGCGGGTGCCGACGCTGATGACGCTTGTGCACGCGTTGCTCCGTGGCCCGCTGGTTACTGGTGCTTGTAGTGCGTGATGGACTGGTCCTTGGCCGTCGCGTCCGCGTATGCCTGGATCTTCTTGATGGCTTCGGCGGGGGTCATGCGGCCGGCCATCATCTCGCCCAGACAGGCGACGCCGATCTGCTCCTTCTCGAGCTTGTTGTACCAGTCCTGCAGGCGCGGGTTGAGGACGTTGTCGCCCGCCAGCTTGAGCGCCGCGACGGCCGACTCCATGCCCGGGGTCAGCTGGTAGCCCGTGGTGCCGCCGTTGAACGCGGTGAGCGTCTTGACCAGCTTGCTGGTGTTCTTGGAGTACTCCTCGCTGAGCATGATGCGCAGCGTCTCCATGGCGCCCTCGGGGTTCTTGCCCTTGGCCGGGACGATGTACGGCTCACCGCCGGAGGCCCAGATCGTGCCGAACGGCATCTTGTCGCCGCTGTCCAGGGAGGACGGGGCGCCGACCGAGAGCTGGAAGTCCTTCGGGATGACGTTCGCGGACTCGTTCTCCACCCAGGAGCCGTTCGGGATGAACAGGGCCTTGCCCTTGGCCCACTCGGTCTGCGAACCGATGTGGTCGAGACCGGGCGTGCCCTTGAGGATGTAGCCCTTCTTGTAGAGCTCGTAGTACGCGTCGAAGGCGGCCTTGACGGCCGGGTGCTTCCAGGCGTTGGGCTCCAGGTTGTCGATCGCGTCGAGAACCTCGCGGCCGCCGATCTTGCCGATGAACGGGTAGAGCGAGAACGGGATGTAGTACGGGTACTTGCCCGCGTACGTCCAGCCGGCGATCCCCTTCTTCTTCGCCTTCGCACACGCGGCGAGCATCTCGTCCCACGTCTTGGGGTACTCGAGGTCGAGCTTGCCCAGGTTCGTCTTGGAGTACCAGACGCCGTACGTCGTGTACGCGTAGTACAGGACCCAGACCGGGGCACCGTCGAACTGGCCCATCTCGACGATGCCTGGCCGCAGCGTGTCGCGGACCTTCTTGCTCGGGTCGTCGTACGACGGCGCGTCGAGCAGCGGCGTCAGGTCGGTCAGCTGCTTCTTGGACGACAGGACGCCCATGTCCATCTGCTCGGCGCCGGAGTTGTCGATCAGGTCCGGCGGGGTGCCGCCGTTGAACTTCGGCTGCAGCTCCGACTGGATCTTCTGCGTGGTGTGGAAGTCGACCTTCGCCTTCGGGAAGTTCTTGTGGAACTGGTCCGTGGCGTCCTTGGCGTACTTGGTGCCGAAACCGCCGTCGAAGATGACCACCGACAGCGGCGCCGACTCGTTGACCGCGAGCGGGTTCTTCTTGGACTTGGTGCCCTTCTTGACCTTGTTGCCGTTCGAACCGCTCCCGCTGGCGCACGCCGACAGGAAGCCCATGGCCGGAACGCCGACCAGGCCGAGCGCGGCGGAACGCTTGATCAGGTCGCGGCGTCCGACACCGGCACCGTCGTGGGCTGAAGTGGATCCCATGCTCAAGTCCTCGCCTTCTCCAGGACTCAGGCGGTGAACCGGATCCTCCCCGGCACCGCGGTGATGTGCTGTGTTGTGCCGGGAAGGCTTCCCCGGCCCCAATGAAGCTGAGTGGTGATGAAGTGCTGAGTGGTACTGAGTGGTGATGAAGCTGAGTGGTGCGGAAAGCCTGTTCCGGCAGAGATATACGGCCGTCGACGCGTTCGGCGCCTTCCGCCGAAATCCCCCCTTCCCATGGCTCCGACCTGTTCCCGAGTGCGGTCGAGGGCCGGACGCCGACAGGTATAGTCCACTCTCTGTGAGCGGGGCAAGATCGAACGCAGGTTTGGACGAGGGTCTTTTCCGAGTTGAGACCTCGCGGAAATACGGTGCACCTCACGCGAATCCGGCGCCGGAAGGGCGCATTGCCCCGGCCCGCCCGTCGATCCGCCCACCTCGTTCGAGACCTGAAGGCAAGCGCCGGCACCACTCGTCACCCACGGTGCACCCGGCCCTCGCCCGACAGCATGGAGTGGTTCAGACCAATCGGGTCGGGCCGGGGCCCGGTACGGGAAGCGAACAGCAGACCACCACCCGGTGACATCGGCCGAACGCCGTCGCCATCGGGTGGTGCTCGTCTGTGCTCAGGCGTAACATCCGGCCGAAACCACTGTGTTCGGGGGGAAACGGTGGGCACGGCGGACCTTTCGCCCCGGAGACTCGACCGAGGCGAAAGGCCGGCACATTCCATGGCTCCACCGATATCCGCAACACCGCCCACCCGAAGATCCCACGCCTTCCGCGCGTTCGCCCTCGCGGCGATCTGCGCCCTGCTCACCGGCCTGCTCGTCCAGTTGAGCGCGCCCGCGGCACGGGCCGCCAGCGGCAGCTGCCCCACCTACACCGACGTGACGCCCCCGACCGTCGAGGCCGAGAAGGCCATCGAACTGGCCTGTCAGGCGGTCGCGCACAACATCCGGTACAGCTACGGCGGGGGCCACGGCCCGCACCCCGGCGCCTCGTACGGTTTCTCGGACGGCACCTACTACGCCGGCAACGACAGCAATGTGAAGGGCTACGACTGCTCCGGTTTCGTGCACTGGCTGTGGTACGCGGTCACGGGGCAGGAGAACTATCTCTCCGGTGGCACCGCCGGCGGCCAGTACAGCAGCACGTACCACGTGGCCAGGACCATCAGCGCGTCCGCCGGCATCGGGGCGCTGCTCCCCGGTGACCTGGTGTTCTGGTCCGGCTCCCACGGCGTGGACCACGTGGCGATGTACATCGGACACGGGAAGATCGTGCAGGAGTCGCAGTCCGGGACTCCCGCGAACGTGGCGAACATGAGCACGTCCGGGTACGTGGGCGCGCACCGGATGGCCGGGCTCACCTCCGACCCCTCCGTGGTGGACGCGCACGTCGCCAACGCCCAGGCGGTGCACGGCACGGACGGCTGCGGCAGCGGCGGGTGCACCACGGGCTGCTCGTACCTCTGGTACAACAACCACCCGAGTGACCCGCTGTGCGACGGCACGGCGGAGGGCACCACCGGCGGTGACCCGGGCGGCTCGACGAAGCCCTCGGGCTCGTACTGGGTGGACACCTTCAGCAACGCCGCGGGCCGCGACCACGGCGGAACCCTGTACGCCGGGACGAACTACGTGTTCTGCAAGGTGTGGGGCACGAAGGTCGGCAACGACACCAGCTACAACCACTGGTGGCTCTACACCGACATGGACACCGGCGGCCAGGACTACGTCTCCGCCTACTACCTCTCCAAATGGGGCAACGACCAGGCCAAGGACAACTCCGGCACCACCATCCCCACCTGCTCCTGGGACGGCGGAACCGGCACGAGCAGCGGCAGCGGCGGCTCCTCCAGCAAGTACTGGGTGACCACCTACGCGTCGGCGCCGGGCCGCGACCACGGCGGAACCCTCAACGCGGGCACGAACTACGTGTTCTGCAAGGAGTGGGGCACGAAGGTCGGCAACGACACCAGCTACAACCACTGGTGGCTCTACACCGACATGGACACCGGCGGCCAGG
>NZ_JAPHNL010000275.1 GCF_026274175.1 Streptomyces beihaiensis | reverse complement strand
TACGCGGTGCGCGAGGCCATCGACTACCGGCGGGCCACCGGCGGCATGGACGCCTTCGACGCGGCCGTCGCCGCCGGGGCCAGCCGCGAACTGACCGAGGCGCTGATCGCGCTGGTGAGCGGAGCCGAGGGCGCGCGCGTCGGGGTGGCCTGGGCGCCCGCCGCCGGGGTGCCCGCCGAATGCACCGACGGCGACGACCCCGTCGAGTTCTCGCCCGGCGACCTGGGCGTGCTGCGTGAGGCCGGGGCCCGCTACCTGCGCGCCGAGCCCGCCGTGCCGGTGCGGATCACCGGCACCGTCGCCCGGATGCGGCGCCGGGGCCCGCGGGGGCCAGGCACGGTGCGGCTGCGCGTCATCGCGGGCGCCGAGGTGCCGCACGTACGGATGACCCTGGACGAGGAGGCGTACCGGATCGCCGGCCACGCCCACCTCGTGGGCCTGCCGATCCGGGTGCACGGGCGCCTGGAGAGCCGGGGCGGTTTCCGGCGGCTGACCGGGGCGAGCGGCGTCGTACCGGTACAGGTGGAGGACGCCGAACGGGACCGCCTGATGAAGTCGCTCCAGGACACCGCGCAGATCACGGCGTTCATCGAGGAGGCGTGGTGCGAGAGGGACGACGACGCGGACGACGGCGGGGGTGACGGGGACCCCGGAGGGGGCCCGTCATAACCGTTTCGCCCGCGGCCCTGTCGACTCGGTACGATTCCTGGAGCGCGCGTCACAGGTAATGGCGCGGCATTCCCCTTCAGGCAGGAGAGACCGGTGTCAGACGTCCGTGTGATCATCCAACGCGATTCCGAGCGGGAAGAGCGCGTGGTGACGGCGGGCACTACGGCCGCAGAGCTCTTCGCCGGTGAGCGCACCGTCGTCGCGGCCCGCGTGAGCGGCGAGCTGAGGGACCTCGCGTACCAGGTGAAGGACGGCGAGGAGGTCGAGCCGGTCGAGCTCTCCTCCGAGGACGGGCTGAACATCCTGCGCCACTCCACCGCGCACGTGATGGCGCAGGCCGTGCAGGAGCTGTTCCCCGAGGCCAAGCTCGGCATCGGCCCGCCCATCCGCGACGGCTTCTACTACGACTTCGACGTCAAGGAGCCCTTCACCCCCGAGGACCTCAAGCGCATCGAGAAGAAGATGCAGGAGATCCAGAAGCGGGGGCAGCGCTTCTCGCGCCGCCTGACCACCGATGAAGACGCCCGCGTCGAACTCGCCGACGAGCCGTACAAGCTGGAACTCATCGGCCTGAAGGGCAACGCGGCGCAGGCCGCCGACGGCGCCGACGCCGAGGTGGGCGGCGGCGAGCTGACCATCTACGACAACCTCGACGCCAAGACCGGCGAGCTGTGCTGGAAGGACCTCTGCCGAGGCCCGCACCTGCCCACCACCCGCAACATCCCGGCGTTCAAGCTGATGCGCACCGGCGGAGCCTACTGGCGCGGCAGCGAGAAGAACCCGATGCTGCAGCGCATCTACGGCACCGCCTGGCCGTCCAAGGACGAGCTCAAGGCCCACCTGGAGTTCCTCGCCGAGGCCGAGAAGCGCGACCACCGCAAACTGGGCGCCGAGCTCGACCTGTTCTCCTTCCCCGACGAGCTCGGTCCCGGCCTCGCGGTCTTCCACCCCAAGGGCGGCGTGGTCCGCAAGGTCATGGAGGACTACTCGCGCCGCCGCCACGAGGCGTCCGGCTACGAGTTCGTGAACACCCCGCACATCTCGAAGGAGCACCTCTTCGAGACCTCGGGGCACCTGCCGCACTACTCGGACGGCATGTTCCCGCCCATCCAGTTCGACGAGCAGAACTACCGCCTCAAGGCGATGAACTGCCCGATGCACAACCTGATCTTCAAGTCGCGCGGCCGTTCTTACCGTGAACTGCCGCTGCGCCTCTTCGAGTTCGGGACCGTGTACCGGTACGAGAAGTCGGGCGTGGTGCACGGCCTGACCCGCTCGCGCGGCTTCACCCAGGACGACTCGCACATCTATTGCACCAAGGAGCAGATGCCCGAGGAGCTCGACAAGCTCCTCACCTTCGTCCTGGACCTGCTGCGCGACTACGGCCTGACCGAGTTCGAGCTGGAGCTGTCCACCCGCGACCCGGAGTCGGACAAGTTCATCGGCTCGGACGAGGACTGGGCGGAGGCCACCGAGGCGCTGCGGCTGGCCGCGGAGAAGCAGAGCCTGCCGCTGGTGCCCGACCCGGGCGGCGCCGCCTACTACGGGCCGAAGATCTCCGTCCAGGCCAAGGACGCGATCGGCCGCTCCTGGCAGATGTCGACCCTTCAGGTCGACTTCAACCAGCCCAAGCGGTTCGGCCTCGAGTACACGGCGGCGGACGGCTCGCGCCAGCAGCCCGTCATGCTGCACCGCGCCCTGTTCGGCTCCATCGAGCGGTTCTTCGGCGTGCTCCTGGAGCACTACGCCGGCGCGTTCCCGGCGTGGCTGGCCCCGGTCCAGGCCGTCGGCATCCCGATCGGTGACGCGCACGTCCCGTACCTGGAGAAGTTCGCCGAGCAGGCGCGCGCCCAGGGCCTGCGGGTCGAGGTCGACGCGTCGTCGGACCGCATGCAGAAGAAGATCCGCAACCAGCAGAAGGCCAAGGTGCCCTTCATGGTCATCGCGGGCGACGAGGACATGAACAACGGCTGCGTGTCCTTCCGCTACCGCGACGGCTCGCAGGAGAACGGGATTCCGGTCGACGACGCCATCGCGAAGATCGCGAAGGTCGTCGAGGAGCGCACCCAGGTCTGACGGCGGCACGTCACAGCGCACGTCAGGACGTCACCCCGGCGGCCCGTCCCGCCGGGGTGACGCCATATGCTGCACAGCATGACGAGTGAGCCGGAGCAGCAGATCGGTCCCGTGGGAGAACCGGACGGATTCGGGCGTCTGTGGACCCCGCACCGCATCGCCTACATCCAGGGCGAGGGCAAACCGACGGGCCCCGGCGCCGACGACGGCTGCCCGTTCTGCGCCGCTCCGGCCAAGACCGACGAGGACGCCCTGATCGTGGCGCGCGGCGAGCACGTCTTCGCCATCCTCAACCTGTACCCGTACAACGGCGGGCACATGATGGTCCTGCCCTACCGGCACGTCGCCGACTACACGGACCTCGACGACGCCGAGACCGCCGAGCTCGCCCTGTTCACCAAGCGCGCCATGACCGCGCTGCGCGCCGCGTCGGGTGCGCACGGCTTCAACATCGGCATGAACCAGGGCGCCGTCGCGGGCGCGGGCATCGCCGCCCACCTGCACCAGCACGTCGTGCCCCGGTGGGGCGGCGACACGAACTTCATGCCGGTCGTCGGCCACACCAAGGTGCTGCCGCAGATGCTCGCGGACACCCGCACGGCGCTGGCGAAGGCATGGCCCGAGGACTGAGCCCCGGCCCCGCGCCTACGCGTCGTACAGGTCCGCCTTCTTCGGGGTCGCGTCCTGGACCAGGCCGCTGAGGACGCCGGAACGAGTGCCGAACTTCTCGGTGTCCACGCCGTTCTCCTCCAGGACCCGGAACGCCGCCGCGTGCACCACGCGCAGCACCGGCGTCGCGGTGCGCAGCGCGTCGTCCGCCATGAAGCGGTGGCGCCAGGGCTGGTCCGCCCACGCGTGCCGAAGCCCGAACGGCTCGGGCAGCGTCAGCTTGCCGCCCAGGTGGTCGAGGAGCGGCGGATACCAGCTGAAGGGGGCGCGCAGTGCGATCCGTACCGCCTCGTCCTGGTCTGTCAACGGCAGCGTCTTCGTCGTGGTCTCCCAGAACTTCAGGGACTTGGCGACCTCCTTCGTCTTGGGCTCCGGCTTCGACGTGAACAGCGAGTTCACCGGGCCCAGGGCATGCCCGGTCACCTCGATGCGCAGCGTCTCGTGGAGCACGGTGACCGTGATCAGCATGGTGATCACCAGCTGTCCGTCCCAGAGCGTGAACTGCACGCCCAGGTAGTGCCGGTCACCGCCGCCGAACTGCTGCTCGTTGCAGATCCGCTGTATCTCGTGCTGCTTGATCTCGTACGCCTCGACGTCCTCGCCGGACGGGCGGGCCACAGCCTTCGCGTTCTCACCGATCGGCGAGACGATCCAGTGCCGTATCGACGGGGTCGGGAAACCGCCCGTGTGCAGCGGTCCGCGCTCCAGCATGCGGAGCTGGTCGTGGATCGCGCGTATCACGTCCCAGCTGCGGAACGGGTGGATCTCCTTGCCCCGCTCCCGCGGGACCAGGTCCTCGGCGAGCTGCCAGCTGCCCCACCGCGTGCCCATGCCCAGGATGCCCTTGGGGCCCGCGTAGAACACCGCGTTGGACTGCTGCTCCGCCGAGAGCCGGGCCAGGCTCTGGCGCAGCTGTTCGGCCGCCGTCTCGCCGGGGCTGCCGGGCACCGCCTCGGGGATCTTCGCGCCGACGCCGCCGCCCGAGAGCAGGCCGTCCCACCGGTCGCGCAGGTCCTGTGCGGTGCGCTCGCAGATCCGGCGCGCCCAGTAGCCGCCGACGACGGGCGCGACGAGCGACAGGCGCAGGTACCAGGCCAGTACGCCGTTCATCGGCAGGCGGATCACCAGGATCAGAGCCAGCACGCCGACGACGGCCAGGATCGAGGTGGTCAGCGCCGCGCGGCCGCGCACCTTGCGCTCCTTGGCGCGCGCCTCCCGCTTCTCCTTCGCGGACTTGTCCGCGGTCTCCTTCACCTCCTTCTCGGCCTGCGCCACCCGGTTGCTGTTGGTGCGGCGCAGCTGGAACGCGGCCGTCCACAGCGCGAAGCCGGGCAGGGCCAGGAAGCCGAACACCACCGTCACCACGGTCAGCAGCGCGTCGCGCTCGCGGCGAATGCGGTTCGCCGCCAGGCAGTGCTCCACCACGACCTGCGGTTCGGTGCCGAACGACTGGATGAGCGGCTTGCGCCCGCCGCCCAGCATGCGCACCTGCACCGCCCGCGAGAACGCCTCGCCGAGGTTCGGCGCGAACAGCGACGACCAGCCCTTGCTTATCTCGGTCTTGTGCCAGTCGTTGTTGGCGTCCTCGATCTTCGTCACCGGGTCGTCGCGGTACGCCGCCGACGCGATGGCGAAGGTCGCCGCGGTCTGCCCCGCCGACCCCTGCAACGGAACCTGCGCGCCCGGCCTGAAATCGAATGCCTCGTCCGCCATCGCCGCCCCCAACGCCGCACCACTTCGCTGCTGCGGCTCTTCCCGACTTCCTTGCCCCGCACACCTGTTGAGCAGTGCGACGTCCTCGGCACCACGATGCCGACGGCAACCGCGCTGATCGTCGACCAGCGTAGCGGCCGCTACCGACACAGACCTCACAACGGCCGAAGCCGCCCGCCCCGCACGGGCGGACGGCGTGCCGGCGGCCTGCGCGGACGACCGCTACGCCACCGCCTCCTGGGCCTGTTCGCGGATCCGCTCGCTCAGCTGCGCCGGCATCGGCTCGTGCCGTGCGTAGTGGCGGCTGAACGTCGCCGTGCCGTGCGACAACGACCGCAGATCCACGGCGTACCGGCCGATCTCGATCTCCGGCACGTCGGCATGGATCAGCGTGCGTCCGCCCGGCGCCTGCTCGGTGCCCACGACGCGGCCGCGCCGCCCCGACAGGTCACTCATCACCGGTCCCACGTAGGCGTCGCCGACCAGCACCCGCACCTCGGCCACCGGTTCGAGCAGATGGATACGGGCGTCGGCCGCGGCCTCCCGCAGCGCGAGCGCGCCGGCCGTCTGGAACGCCGCGTCGGACGAGTCGACCGAGTGCGCCTTCCCGTCGAGCAGCGTCACCCGCACGTCGATGAGCGGATAGCCGGCCGCGACACCCTTCGCCGCCTGTGCCCGTACGCCCTTCTCCACGGACGGGATGAACTGCCGGGGAACCGCGCCGCCGACGACCTTGTCCACGAACTCGATGCCCGAACCGCCGGGCAGTGGCTCCACCTCGATCTCGCAGATCGCGTACTGGCCGTGTCCTCCGGACTGCTTCACGTGCCGCCCGCGGCCCGTCGCCCGGTCGGCGAAGGTCTCCCGAAGGGAGACCCGGTGCGGTACGACGTCGACCTGCACCCCGTACCGGCTGCGCAGCCGCTCCAGTGCCACCTCCGCGTGTGCCTCTCCCAGGCACCACAGCACCACCTGGTGGGTGTCCTGGTTCTGCTCCAGACGCATCGTCGGGTCCTCCGCGACAAGGCGCGACAGGCCCTGCGACAGCTTGTCCTCGTCGGCCTTGCTGTGCGCCTGGACGGCCAGCGGCAGCAGCGGGTCCGGCATGTCCCACGGTGTCATCAGCAGCGGGTCGTCCTTCGGCGAGAGCGTGTCACCGGTCTCGGCGCGGTTCAGCTTCGCCACGCACGCCAGATCACCGGCGATGCACTGCGCGAGAGTGCGCTGCTGCTTGCCGAACGGGACCGAGAGCGCGCCGATCCGCTCGTCCGCCTCGTGCAGCGCGCGGGCCTCGTGCTCGTGGTCGGTCAGGCCGTGCCCGGACACGTGCGCCGTCTCGTCCGGTCGCAGCGTGCCGGAGAAGACCCGCACCAGCGACACCCGCCCCACGTACGGGTCGGACGAGGTCTTCACGACCTCCGCGACCAGCGGCCCGCCGGGATCGCAGGCCGCGACCGGCCGCTCGGTGCCGTCCCGCGCGGTCACCGTCGGGGCGGTGCGCTCCAAAGGCGTCGGAAAACCTCCGGTGATCAGTTCGAGCAGTTCGACCGTGCCGATGCCCTGGCGAGCGCCGTCCGCGGCCGGGGCGGCGGCGAGCACCGGGTGGAACACACCCCGCGCGACGGCGCGCTCGAGATCCTGGACGAGCGTCTTGACGTCGATCTCCTCGCCGCCCAGATAGCGGTCCATGAGGGTCTCGTCCTCGCTCTCGGCGATGATCCCCTCGATCAGACGGTTGCGTGCCTCCTCGATGGACGGCAGCTGCCCGGCCTCCGGCTCGGACTCCACGCGTTCCCCCGACGCGTAGTCGAACAGGCGCTGCGTCAGCAGCCCCACCAGGCCCTTCACCGGTGCGTGCCCGTCGGCCGCGGCCTCACCTCGCAGCGGCAGGTACAGCGGCAGCACCGCGTCCGGATCGTCGCCGCCGAAGGCCGTCGCGCAGCTGCGCGTCATCTCCTCGAAGTCGGAGCGGGCCGACTCCAGGTGCGTGACGACGATCGCGCGGGGCATGCCGACGGCCGCGCACTCCTCCCACAGCAACTGGGTCGAGCCGTCGATCCCGTCGGCCGCCGAAACGACGAAAAGGGCCGCGTCCGCGGCGCGCAGACCGGCCCGTAGTTCCCCGACGAAGTCGGCGTATCCGGGGGTGTCCAGAAGATTGATCTTGCAGCCGCCCCATTCCACAGGGACGAGGGAGAGCTGGACCGAGCGCTGCTGACGGTGCTCGATCTCGTCGTAGTCCGAGACGCTGGTGCCGTCCTCGACACGGCCCGCCCGGTTCACCGCCCCCGCGGTCAGCGCGAGGGCCTCCACCAGAGTCGTCTTGCCCGATCCGCTGTGGCCGACCAGCACCACATTCCGTACGGACGAGGGATGGTCGGCCGTCGCCGCCCTGCCGGCGGCTCCGGGATGTGCGTTCGCCTTGTCGCCCATGGCTTCCTCCCGGTTGTTTCCTCGGTGAGGTGGTCCTTGTGGGACGCTGCACGGCGCGGACGCGCGACCCCGCGTGTTCAGGCGGCCTCGGCGACGCCCGCGGTGTCTTCGAGCTTTCCACTCGGGTCACCGTGCGTCCATACGTCGTACGAGATCGCCCGCGCGTGCGGGCGGCGTGCCGGGTGCCCGCCCCGCGTCGCCGCGTCCGCGTGGCTACGATGGGCCAGCCGGTGGCCAGAGGGGCCGCACGGCACCGACCCCCGGGAAGGCCATGCTGAACAAGTACGCGCGTGCGTTCTTCACGCGTGTTCTCACGCCGTTCGCCGCGTTTCTCATCCGTCGCGGGGTCAGTCCCGACACGGTGACGCTCCTGGGCACCGCCGGGGTGGTGGCGGGCGCACTGGTCTTCTTCCCGCGCGGCGAGTTCTTCTGGGGCACCGTCGTCATCACGCTGTTCGTCTTCTCCGACCTCGTCGACGGGAACATGGCGCGCCAGCTCGGCCGTTCCAGCCGCTGGGGCGCCTTCCTGGACTCCACGCTCGACCGGGTCGCCGACAGCGCCATCTTCGGCGGCCTCGCCCTGTGGTACGCGGGCGGCGGCGACGACAACGTGCTGTGCGCCGTGTCGATCTTCTGCCTCGCCAGCGGCCAGGTCGTGTCGTACACCAAGGCGCGAGGCGAGTCGATCGGCCTGCCCGTCGCCGTCAACGGCCTGGTCGAGCGCGCCGAGCGGCTCGTCATCTCGCTCGTCGCGGCCGGCTTCGCCGGACTGCACAAGTTCGGCGTGCCCGGCATCCAATACCTGCTGCCGGTCGCCCTGTGGATCGTCGCCGTGGGCAGCCTGGTGACCCTGTTGCAGCGCGTGGTGACGGTGCGCCGTGAGTCCGCCGAGGCCGAGGCCGAGGCCGCCGCCCGGCAGGAGGAGGCCGCCTCGTGAGCGGCGTACAGGAACGGGTGGCCGACACGCTCTACGGCCTCGGCTGGGCCGGCGTCAAGAAGCTGCCGGAGCCCGTCGCCGCGCGCCTGGGCCGCGCCATCGCCGACACCGCCTGGAAGAAGCGTGGCAAGGGTGTGCTGCGCCTTGAGGCCAACCTCGCGCGCGTGGTGCCCGACGCCACGCCGCAGCGGCTCAGGGAGCTGTCCCGAGCGGGTATGCGCTCGTACCTGCGCTACTGGATGGAGTCGTTCCGGCTGCCCTCCTGGAGCCGCGAGCGGGTCAAGGACGGCTTCGCGCCCGAGGACGTGCACCACCTCACCGACGGCCTCGCCTCCGGCAAGGGCGTCATCCTCGCCCTGCCGCACATGGGCAACTACGACCTGGCGGGCGCCTGGGTGACCACGAAGCTGGAGACGCCGTTCACGACGGTCGCGGAGCGGCTCAGGCCGGAGACCCTCTACGACCGTTTCGTCGCCTACCGCGAGAGCCTCGGCATGGAGGTCCTGCCGCACACCGGCGGCGCGGCCTTCGGAACGCTCGCCCGGCGGCTGCGCGCGGGCGGTCTGGTCTGCCTGGTCGCCGACCGCGACCTGTCCGCCTCCGGCGTCGAGGTGAAGTTCTTCGGCGAGACGGCCCGCATGCCCGCCGGGCCCGCCATGCTCGCCCAGCAGACCGGCGCGCCGCTGCTGCCGGTCACCCTCTGGTACGACTCCTCGCCCGTCATGCGGGGCCGCGTCCACCCGCCGATCGACGTACCGCGGACAGGCACCAGGGCCGAGAAGACGTCTGTCATGACACAGGCGCTGGCCGACGCCTTCGCCACGGGGATCGCGGACCATCCGGAGGACTGGCACATGCTGCAACGCTTGTGGATCGCCGACCTGGAAGGCGACGGGCCCGGCGGGACCGCTGAGACCCCCGGGGAGCGGCCGGCATGAGGATCGGAATCGTCTGCCCGTACGCGTGGGACGTGCCGGGCGGCGTCCAGTTCCACATCCGCGACCTGGCGGAGCATCTCATCCGCCAGGGGCACGAGGTGTCCGTCCTGGCCCCAGCCGACGACGACACTCCGCTGCCGCCGTACGTGGTCTCGGCGGGCCGCGCGGTCCCCGTCCCGTACAACGGCTCGGTGGCCCGCCTGAACTTCGGGTTCCTCAGCGCCGCGCGCACACGCCGCTGGCTGCACGACGGCACCTTCGACGTGGTCCACATCCACGAGCCCACCTCGCCGTCGCTCGGGCTGCTGACCTGCTGGGCGGCCCAGGGGCCCATCGTCGCCACCTTCCACACCTCCAACCCCCGCTCGCGCGCCATGATCGCCGCGTACCCGATCCTCCAGGCCGCCCTGGAGAAGATCAGCGCGCGCATCGCGGTCAGCGAGTACGCGCGCCGCACCCTGGTCGAGCACCTGGGCGGCGACGCGGTCGTCATCCCCAACGGAGTGGACGTCGACTTCTTCGCCCGCGCCGAACCGAGGCCCGAGTGGCAGGGAGGGACGATCGGCTTCATCGGCCGCATCGACGAACCCCGCAAGGGGCTGCCCGTCCTCATGAAGGCGCTGCCGAAGATCCTCGCCGAGCGGCCCGACACCCGGCTCCTCGTGGCGGGCCGCGGCGACGAGGAGGAGGCCGTCGCGTCCCTTCCGAAGGAGATGCGTGGGCGCGTCGAATTCCTCGGCATGGTCAGCGACGAGGACAAGGCACGGCTGCTCGCCAGCGTCGACGTGTACGTCGCCCCGAACACCGGCGGCGAGTCCTTCGGCATCATCCTCGTCGAGGCGATGTCGGCGGGCGCCCCGGTCCTCGCCTCCGACCTGGACGCCTTCGCACAGGTACTCGACCAGGGCACGGCGGGCGAGCTGTTCGCCAACGAGGACGCCGACGCGCTCGCCGGTGCCGCGCTGCGACTCCTTGCCGACCCGGAGCGCCGCACCGAGCTGAGCGAGCGCGGCAGCAAGCACGTCCGCCGCTTCGACTGGTCGACGGTCGGCGCCGACATCCTCTCCGTCTACGAGACGGTCACCCAGGGAGCGGCGGCGGTGGCGACCGACGAGCGCACGGGGCTGCGGGCACGGTTCGGGCTCGCGGGGGCCGAACGGCGGGCCGCCCGCGACTGACCGGCGGCAGGTGACCGCGCGCCGCGACGGTAGCCTTGCCGCCCGTGACCGTCACCCTGATCTGGATCGCCGTCGCGCTCTTCGCGATCGGCCTCTACCTGAGCTGGACCGCGGGCCGCCTCGACCGCCTGCACGCCCGTATCGACGCCGCACGAGCCGCGCTGGACGCCCAGCTGCTGCGGCGGGCGTCCGTGGCTCAGGAGCTGGCCACGTCCGGCGTGCTCGACCCTGCCGCCTCGATCGTCCTGTGCGAGGCCGCGCACGCCGCTCGACAGGCCGAGGAGGAGCACCGCGAGGTCGCCGAGAGCGAACTCAGCCAGGCCCTGCGCGCGGTCTTCAGCGAGCCGGGACAGGTCGCGGTGGTCCGGGAGGCCCCCGGCGGCGAGGACGCCACGGAGGAGCTCGCCCAGGCCGTCCGGCGCGTGCCCATGGCGCGCCGCTTCCACAACGACGCGGTCCGCGCCGCCCGCGCGCTGCGCCGCCACCGCACGGTGCGCTGGTTCCGGCTGGCCGGCCACGCCCCGTTCCCGCTCGCGTTCGAGATGGACGACGAGCCGCCGGTGGCACTCGCCGACCGCGCGAACGCGTAGCCCGCCGGGCAAAAGGGGCCACGGCTTGCCCATTGGCCCTTGCAGTGGCCTGCTCCCCACGGGTTACCTCGTGGTGCACACCGGCGCCCCGCACGGGGCGCACCGCGTCTCAGCGTTTTTCGAGTGAGGTCACCCGTGTCCACCAGCACCCCGCAGACCAACGAGGCCCCCGCCACCGGCACCGCGCGCGTGAAGCGCGGCATGGCCGAGCAGCTCAAGGGCGGCGTGATCATGGACGTCGTCACGCCCGAGCAGGCGAAGATCGCCGAGGACGCGGGCGCCGTCGCCGTCATGGCCCTGGAGCGGGTCCCCGCCGACATCCGCAAGGACGGCGGCGTGGCCCGCATGTCCGACCCGGACATGATCGAGGGCATCATCGACGCCGTCTCCATCCCCGTGATGGCCAAGTCGCGCATCGGCCACTTCGTCGAGGCCCAGGTCCTGCAGTCGCTCGGCGTCGACTACATCGACGAGTCCGAGGTGCTCACCCCGGCCGACGAGGTCAACCACTCCGACAAGTGGGCCTTCACCACGCCGTTCGTCTGCGGCGCCACCAACCTCGGCGAGGCGCTGCGCCGCATCGCCGAGGGCGCCGCGATGATCCGCTCCAAGGGCGAGGCCGGCACCGGCAACGTCGTCGAGGCCGTCCGCCACCTGCGCCAGATCAAGGGCGAGATCGCCAAGCTGCGCGGCTGCGACAACAACGAGATCTACGCCGCCGCCAAGGAACTGCGCGCCCCGTTCGAGCTGGTCAAGGAGGTCGCCGAGCTCGGCAAGCTCCCCGTGGTGCTGTTCTCCGCCGGTGGCGTGGCCACCCCGGCCGACGCCGCCCTGATGCGCCAGCTCGGCGCCGAGGGCGTCTTCGTCGGCTCCGGCATCTTCAAGTCCGGCGACCCGGCCAAGCGCGCCGCCGCCATCGTGAAGGCCACCACGTTCTACGACGACCCGAAGATCGTCGCGGACGCCTCCCGCAACCTCGGCGAGGCCATGGTCGGCATCAACTGCGACACCCTGCCCGAGGCCGAGCGCTACGCGAACCGGGGCTGGTAAGCACTCATGAGCACCACCCCCGTCATCGGAGTCCTGGCGCTCCAGGGCGACGTACGGGAGCACCTCATCGCCCTGGCCACGGCCGACGCCGTGGCCAGGCCGGTGCGGCGCCCCGAGGAACTGGCAGAGGTCGACGGCCTGGTCGTGCCCGGCGGCGAGTCGACCACCATCTCCAAGCTGGCCCACCTCTTCGGCGTGATGGAACCGCTCCGCGCGCGCGTGCGCGACGGAATGCCCGTCTACGGCACCTGCGCGGGCATGATCATGCTCGCCGACAAGATCCTCGACCCGCGCTCGGGCCAGGAGACCGTCGGCGGCATCGACATGATCGTGCGCCGCAACGCCTTCGGCCGCCAGAACGAGTCCTTCGAGGCGTCCGTCGCCGTGCGCGGCGTCGACGGCGACCCGGTCGAGGGCGTCTTCATCCGCGCGCCCTGGGTGGAGTCCGTGGGCGCCGACGTCGAGGTGCTCGCCGAGCACGAGGGGCACATCGTCGCCGTGCGCCAGGGCAACGCCCTCGCGACGTCGTTCCATCCGGAGCTGACGGGCGACCACCGCATCCACGCGCTGTTCGTGGAGATGGTGCGGGCGAAGGGCGCCTCGGGATCCTTGTAGGATCTCTGACGTCCTACTGAGGTTGGTTACGCGAAGGAGACAGGCAGATGTCCGGCCACTCTAAATGGGCCACGACGAAGCACAAGAAGGCCGTGATCGATGCCAAGCGCGGCAAGCTCTTCGCGAAGCTGATCAAGAACATCGAGGTCGCGGCGCGCACGGGCGGCGCCGACCCGGACGGCAACCCGACGCTGTTCGACGCCATCCAGAAGGCGAAGAAGCAGTCGGTCCCGAACAAGAACATCGACTCGGCCGTCAAGCGCGGCGCGGGCCTCGAGGCCGGCGGCGCCGACTACGAGACGATCATGTACGAGGGCTACGGTCCCAACGGCGTCGCGGTGCTCATCGAGTGCCTCACCGACAACCGCAACCGCGCCGCCTCGGACGTCCGCGTCGCCATGACGCGCAACGGCGGCTCGATGGCCGACCCGGGCTCCGTGTCGTACCTGTTCAACCGCAAGGGCGTGGTGATCGTCCCCAAGGGCGAGCTGTCCGAGGACGACGTCCTGGGCGCCGTGCTCGAGGCGGGCGCCGAGGAGGTCAACGACCTGGGCGAGTCCTTCGAGGTGCTCTCCGAGGCCACCGACCTGGTCGCGGTCCGCACCGCGCTGCAGGAGGCCGGGATCGACTACGACTCCGCCGACTCCAACTTCGTCCCGACCATGCAGATCGAGCTGGACGAGGACGGCGCGCGCAAGATCTTCAAGCTGATCGACGCCCTCGAGGACAGCGACGACGTGCAGAACGTCTTCGCCAACTTCGACGTCTCCGACGAGGTCATGGAGAAGGTCGACGCCTGACCGGCGCGGGCGACCAGGGCGGGTCGACCGGTTCGTACGACGGGCCGACGGGACACACCCCGTCGGCCCGTCGCTTTGTCGGTGGCAGCCGATAGCCTGCACGAACAGTCGATCGACGGTTGGGGGAGCAGCGTGCGCGTGCTCGGCGTGGATCCGGGTCTCACCCGGTGCGGTGTCGGCGTGGTCGAGGGGATCGCGGGACGGCCCCTGACCATGCGGGGCGTCGGTGTCGTGCGCACCCCCGCCGACGCCGAGCTCGGCCACCGGCTCGTCGCCATCGAGCGCGGCATCGAGCGGTGGCTCGACGAGCACCGCCCCGAAGTCCTCGCCGTGGAGCGGGTGTTCAGCCAGCACAATGTGCGTACGGTGATGGGCACCGCCCAGGCCAGTGCCGTCGCCATGCTGTGCGCGTCGCGGCGCGGCATCCCCGTCGCCCTGCACACCCCGAGCGAGGTCAAGGCCGCGGTCACCGGCAGCGGCCGCGCCGACAAGGCCCAG
This sequence comes from Streptomyces beihaiensis, assembly GCF_026274175.1. GTDB lineage: Bacteria > Actinomycetota > Actinomycetes > Streptomycetales > Streptomycetaceae > Streptomyces > Streptomyces beihaiensis. The sequence goes on along the minus strand of NZ_JAPHNL010000275.1, from coordinate 26,509 downwards.
GTGGGCGCCATGGTGACCCGGCTGCTCAGACTCGACGCGCCGCCCAGGCCCGCCGACGCCGCCGACGCGCTCGCCCTCGCCATCTGCCACATCTGGCGCGCCCCCGCCGCCAACCGCCTCCAGCAAGCCGTAGCGCTGCACGCATCGAAAGGCCGAACCGCATGATCGCCTTCGTCAGCGGCCCCGTCGCCGCCCTCGCCCCGGACGCCGCGGTGGTGGAGGTCGGCGGCGTCGGCATGGCTGTCCAGTGCACGCCGAACACGCTGTCCACGCTCCGGGTCGGCCAGCAGGCCAAGCTCGCCACTTCCCTGGTCGTCCGCGAGGACTCGCTCACCCTGTACGGCTTCGCCGACGACGACGAGCGCCAGACGTTCGAGCTGCTCCAGACGGCCAGCGGCGTCGGCCCCCGCCTCGCCCAGGCCATGCTCGCCGTGCACAGCCCCGACGCGCTGCGCAGAGCCGTCTCCACCGGGGACGAGAAGTCCCTCACCGCCGTCCCCGGCATCGGCAAGAAGGGCGCCCAGAAGCTCCTCCTGGAGCTCAAGGACCGCCTCGGCGAGCCCGTCGGTGCCGCCGGCCCCGCGATCGGCACCGCTGTCACCACCGGCTGGCGGGAGCAGCTGCACGCCGCCCTCATCGGCCTGGGCTACGCGACCCGCGAGGCCGACGAGGCGGTCGCCGCGGTGGCCCCGCAGGCCGAGTCCGCCGGCGGCACCCCGCAGGTCGGGCAGCTGTTGAAGGCGGCCCTGCAGACGCTCAACCGCACCCGCTAGCCACCGCACCGGGCCCGAGCCCGCAGACCCGCAGATCCGCAGACCGCCCACCCGTAACGCGAGGCACACCGCATGAACTGGGACGAGACGACCGACGCCGCCGCACCGGGGCCCGACCGGCTCGTCGGTGCCTCCGCCGACCGTGAGGACCAGGCCGTGGAAGCGGCCCTGCGCCCCAAGGAGCTGGACGAGTTCATCGGCCAGGAGAAGGTCAGGGAACAGCTCGACCTGGTGCTGCGTGCGGCACGCGCGCGCGGGGCCACCGCCGACCACGTCCTGCTGTCCGGCGCCCCGGGTCTCGGCAAGACCACCCTCTCCATGATCATCGCCGCGGAGATGAGCGCGCCGATCCGGATCACCAGCGGCCCGGCCATCCAGCACGCGGGCGACCTCGCCGCGATCCTCTCCTCCCTCCAGGAGGGCGAGGTCCTCTTCCTCGACGAGATCCACCGGATGTCCCGGCCGGCCGAGGAAATGCTCTACATGGCGATGGAGGACTTCCGCGTCGACGTCATCGTCGGCAAGGGCCCCGGCGCCACCGCCATCCCGCTCGAACTGCCGCCCTTCACGCTCGTCGGCGCCACCACGCGCGCGGGTCTGCTGCCGCCCCCGCTGCGCGACCGCTTCGGCTTCACCGCGCACATGGAGTTCTACGAGCCCGCCGAACTGGAGCGGGTGATCCACCGCTCCGCGCATCTGCTCGACGTGGCGATCGACACGGCCGGGGCCGCGGAGATCGCCGGGCGCTCGCGCGGCACGCCCCGTATCGCCAACCGTCTGCTGCGCCGCGTACGCGACTATGCGCAGGTCAAGGCCGACGGTGAGATCACCCGTGACATCGCCGCGGCCGCGCTCGGGGTGTACGAGGTGGACGGCCGTGGCCTGGACCGTCTCGACCGCGCGGTCCTCGAAGCGCTGCTCAAGCTGTTCGGCGGCGGCCCGGTGGGCCTGTCCACGCTGGCCGTGGCCGTGGGGGAGGAGCGGGAGACGGTCGAGGAGGTGGCCGAGCCGTTCCTGGTCCGCGAGGGCCTGCTGGCCAGGACTCCCAGGGGCCGGGTCGCCACCCCCGCCGCATGGGACCACCTGGGCCTCACCCGCCCCCAGGCGGCACCGGGGGGCGGTGGACAGCAGGGCCTGTTCGGCGCGTGACGGCGCGCGTACTCGCCGGGGCTGGAACCTCAGTGCCATGCTGGGCGTTGTTCCCAGAGTGCGGACTCGCTTAGACTCCGCCGACGTCGTCCTTATCGACGACCGCAACCCCCAAACCGACCAGGCCGCACTCCCGCGCGGTCGCCTGAAGGAAGTTCCCACCCGTGAGTCTCGTGACCCTCCTCCCGTTCATTGTGCTCATCGGGGCCATGTTCCTGATGACCCGGTCTGCCAAGAGGAAGCAGCAGCAGGCCGCGCAGATGCGCAATGAGATGCAGCCCGGTTCCGGCGTCCGCACGATCGGGGGCATGTACGCCACGGTCAAGGAGGTCAACGAGGACACCGTCCTCCTCGACGCCGGCCCCGGCGTCCACCTCATGTTCGCCAAGAACTCGATCGGCGCCGTGCTGACCGACGAAGAGTACAACCGCATCGTGCACGGCCCGGAGTCCTCGGACGACGAGCTGACCGACGCCGTCGTGCCGGACGACGCGTCCTCCCTCACCGAGACCGACGAGACCACCGCCGGTGACGACTCGCGCGTCGACCTCGGCAAGAAGGACGAGGCCGCCGAGGCCGACAAGCCCGCCGAGGCCGACAAGGCCGACGACGCCGAGCCGAAGAAGACCGACGACGGCGAGTCCGACGCCAAGTAGTCGCATCCGGCGGTCGTGGGGGCCCGCTCGTGCCCCCGCGGGCCGGGGGCCGCGCGCGACCCGCGTGGTGTCTCATCCATTTCATGGCCGTCCGCGCACGCATCCCCGATGCCGGACGGATGGAGAGGGAGTACGAGAAGGTGGCAGCACCTAGAAGGAGCCGAGGGGCAGGTGCCCAGAGCAAGCCGGGGCGCGCTCTGGCGCTGATCGCGATCATCGTCGTGGCCCTTGTCGCCGGCATGTTCGGCGCCAAGTCGTTCACGCCGCGCCTCGGCATCGACCTCGCGGGCGGCACCAGCATCACGCTGGCCGCCCAGAACGAGCCGGGCAAGCCCAACGCGATCAACAAGACCAACATGAACACGGCGGCGGACATCATCGAGCGCCGTGTCAACGGCATGGGTGTGTCCGAGTCCGAGGTCCAGACGCAGGGCAACCGGAACATCATCGTCAACATTCCCCGGGGCACCAACGAGAAGCAGGCGCGCGAGCAGGTCGGTACGACCGCGCAGCTCTACTTCCGGCCCGTCCTCACGGTCGCCGCCGGCGCGCCCTCCGGGAAGTCCACGGCGAGCCCGTCCCCGAGCGCCTCCTCCAGCGGCAAGGCCGGCGGCAAGGCCACGGACAAGGCGTCCTCCTCGGCCAAGCCGTCCACGACCGCGTCCCCGACCTCGCAGGGCCGGGCCGTCACCGACGCCCTCAAGGCCGACGCGAAGCCCAGCGCCTCCGCGAGCGGTGGCGGCAAGGCGTCCCCGAGCACGTCGCCGACCCCGTCGGCGAGCAGCAGCGCGGGCAGCGCGCAGACGTCGGCCCTGGAGAAGAAGTTCACGGACCTCGACTGCACGGACCAGGCCGCCCGTACCAGGGTCAACGAGGGCACCAAGCCCACCGACACCATCGTGGCCTGCGGCAAGAACTCGCAGGGCCAGTGGGAGAAGTACATCCTCGGCCCCTCCGAGGTGAACGGCAAGGACGTCAAGAAGGCCCAGGCGGTCATCAACCAGCAGTCCGGCCAGTGGGTCGTCAACATGGACTTCACCGGCTCCGGCTCCAAGAAGTTCGCCGCGACGACGACCAAGCTGAAGTCGCAGCAGGACCCGATGAACCGGTTCGCCATCGTGCTCGACGGCGACGTGGTCTCCGCCCCCAGCGTCAGCGAGACGCTCAGCGCCAACGCAGAGATCTCCGGCAGCTTCACCCAGCAGTCCGCGCAGGACCTGGCCAACGTGCTGTCGTACGGCGCCCTGCCGCTCACCTTCCACGAGCAGAGCGTCACCTCGGTGACCCCCGAGCTCGGTGGCGAGCAGCTGGACGCGGGCCTGATCGCCGGCGCCATCGGCCTGGCGCTGGTCATCATCTACCTGGTGGTCTACTACCGGGGCCTGTCGCTCATCGCCATCGCCTCGCTGCTGACCTCCGCGGTCCTCACCTACACGATCATGACGCTGCTCGGCCCGGCCATCGGCTTCGCGCTGAACCTGCCGGCCGTCTCCGGTGCGATCGTCGCCATCGGTATCACAGCGGACTCGTTCATCGTCTTCTTCGAACGGATCAGAGACGAGATCCGCGAGGGCCGCTCGGTGCAGCCCGCCGTGGCACGTGCCTGGCCGCGCGCCCGGCGCACCATCCTCGTCTCCGACTTCGTGTCGTTCCTCGCGGCCGCGGTGCTGTACGTCGTGACCGTCGGCAAGGTGCAGGGCTTCGCGTTCACGCTCGGCCTGACCACCGTGCTCGACGTCGTCGTGGTCTTCCTCTTCACGAAGCCGCTGATGACGATCCTGGCCCGGAAGAAGTTCTTCACCAGCGGACACAAGTGGTCGGGGCTCGACCCCAAGCGCCTGGGCGCCAAGCCGCCGCTGCGCCGTTCCCGCCGCGCCAGCACCCCCGCCGCCGGCCCCGTCGACCCGAAGGAGGCCTGAGATGTCGAAGCTCGGCCATTTCGGCGCCAAGCTCTACCGCGGTGAGGTCGGCTACGACTTCATCGCCAAGCGCAAGATCTGGTACGGCATCTCGATCCTGATCACCATCACGGCCATCGTCGGCCTGGCGGTGCGGGGGCTGAACCAGGGCATCGAGTTCCAGGGCGGCGCCGTCTTCACGACGCCCAAGACCAGCGTCTCGGTGCACCAGGCGGAGAAGTACGCCACGGACGCGTCGGGCCACGACGCCGTCGTCCAGAAGCTCGGCACCGGCGCCCTGCGCATCCAGGTCGCCGGGCTCGACACCAGCCAGTCGGACAAGGTCAAGGACGCCCTGTCCAAGGACATGGGCGTCAAGGCCGACGACATCAACGCCGACCTGGTCGGCCCCAGCTGGGGTCAGACGATCGCCAACAAGGCGTGGCAGGGCTTGGCGATCTTCATGATCCTCGTGGTGATCTACCTGGCCATCGCGTTCGAATGGCGGATGGCGGTCGCCGCGCTCGTCGCGCTCATCCACGACATCACCATCACCGTCGGGATCTACGCCCTGGTGGGCTTCGAGGTCACGCCGGGCACGGTGATCGGTCTGCTCACCATCCTCGGTTACTCGCTGTACGACACGGTCGTCGTCTTCGACTCGCTCAAGGAGCAGTCGAAGGGCATCGAGAAGCAGACCCGCTGGACCTACAGCGAGATCGCCAACAAGTCGATCAACTCCACCCTGGTCCGGTCGATCAACACCACCGTGGTGGCGCTGCTGCCCGTGGCCGGTCTGCTCTTCATCGGCGGCGGCTTCCTCGGCGCCGGCATGCTGAACGACATCTCGCTCTCGCTCTTCGTCGGCCTGGCCGCCGGTGCGTACTCGTCGATCTTCATCGCCACGCCGCTGGTCGCCGACCTCAAGGAGCGCGAGCCGAAGATGAGGGCGCTCAAGAAGCGGGTGCTCGCCAAGCGCGCCGCCGCCGCGGCCCAGGCCGAGACGGCCGCCGTGCTCGGCCACCAGCCGGACGCCCCGCAGACGGGCGACGACGTGCCGGAGGACTCCGCCGCCCCCGCGGGCGCGGGACCGCGCAACCAGCCGGCCCGCAACCGCGGCCGCGGCCGCCCCTCCGGCAAGCGCCGCTGATCCGCGCCTCCGGCTGATCCGCGACCGCCGCGCACACCGGGCGCCAGGAGCCGTCGAGGCCCTGGCGCCCGCGTCGTGCCCGGCCCGGCGCCGCTGCTAGGGTTGTCGACTGCGCGCACGCCCCTGACCAGCACGATCACCGATTCCCGAGGTGCAGACATGACCGACATCAAGGAGCTGCTCCTCAGCCGTATCCGCGATGTTCCGGACTACCCGGAGCCCGGCGTCCTCTTCAAGGACATCACCCCGCTCCTCGCCGACCCGTCGGCCTTCACCGTCCTCACGGACACGCTCGCCGACCTCTGCGTGCGCCGCGGCGCCACCAAGGTCGTCGGCCTGGAGGCGCGCGGGTTCATCCTCGGCGCCCCCGTCGCCGTCCGCGCGGGCCTGGGATTCATCCCCGTACGCAAGGCGGGCAAGCTCCCCGGCGCCACGCTCAGCCAGTCCTACGACCTTGAGTACGGCTCCGCCGAGATCGAGGTGCACGCCGAGGACCTGGTCGCCGACGACCGGGTCATGGTCATCGACGACGTCCTGGCCACCGGGGGCACCGCCGAGGCAGCCCTCCACCTGGTGCGCCGCGCCGGAGCCGAGGTCGCGGGCGTCGCCGTGCTGATGGAACTGGGCTTCCTGCCCGGCCGCGACCGCCTGCTCACGGCGCTGGAGGGTGCCCCGCTGGACTCGCTTCTCGTCGTCTGAGCCCGTCGCGGGAGCCCGGCGGAATCCGCCGCCCGCCTCCCGCGTTGCTCCTGGTACGAGAGCGTCCCACCGGTCGGAGGCGAGCGGCGGGCATGGATCGCTACCATGGGCTTTCCGGGACCTGAACGGGGGACCCGACGCGCACGAGGAGCGCCGTTGCCAGACGAGGCCAAGCCACTCACCGCCGCCAAGGCCGACCAGCAGGCCGCTGCCCGGCCCGCGGCGGCCCCCGCCACGCCTGCCGAGCCCTCGCGGCCGGCGAAGTCCGCGGGGCCCGCGAGCACGGCGCAGAGCGCCTCCGGCACGCCCGCCGCCAAGCCCGAGCCGTCCGCCCCCGCACCGAGCCCCGCCGCCGAGCCGCGGCCCCCGGCCGAGCGGCCCCGGCCCACGCCGCCGCCCACCGTCCGCCCGGCCGCGAACCAGCCGACCGCGCGCTCCGGCTCCTCCAACCGCGTCCGCGCCCGTCTGGCCCGGCTCGGCGTGCAGCGCTCGAACCCGTACAACCCGGTCCTCGAGCCGCTGCTGCGGATAGTGCGCAGCAACGACCCCAAGATCGAGACGGCGACGCTGCGCCAGATCGAGCGTGCCTACCAGGTGGCCGAGCGCTGGCACCGCGGCCAGAAGCGCAAGAGCGGCGACCCTTACATCACGCACCCGCTCGCCGTCACCACGATCCTCGCCGAACTCGGCATGGACCCGGCCACCCTCATGGCGGGCCTGCTGCACGACACCGTCGAGGACACCGAGTACGGCCTGGACACCCTGCGCCGCGACTTCGGCGACCAGGTCGCCCTGCTCGTCGACGGCGTCACCAAGCTCGACAAGGTCAAGTTCGGCGAGGCCGCGCAGGCCGAGACCGTCCGCAAGATGGTCGTCGCCATGGCCAAGGACCCGCGTGTCCTGGTCATCAAGCTGGCCGACCGCCTGCACAACATGCGCACCATGCGCTACCTCAAGCGCGAGAAGCAGGAGAAGAAGGCGCGCGAGACCCTGGAGATCTACGCGCCGCTCGCCCACCGCCTGGGCATGAACACCATCAAGTGGGAACTGGAGGACCTCGCCTTCGCGATCCTCTACCCGAAGATGTACGACGAGATCGTGCGGCTCGTGGCCGAGCGCGCGCCCAAGCGCGACGAATACCTCGCCATAGTGACCGACGAGGTCCAGGCCGACCTGCGCGCCGCCCGCATCAAGGCGACCGTCACCGGCCGCCCGAAGCACTACTACAGCGTCTACCAGAAGATGATCGTGCGGGGTCGCGACTTCGCCGAGATCTACGACCTGGTGGGCATCCGTGTCCTCGTCGACACGGTCCGCGACTGCTACGCGGCACTGGGTACCGTCCACGCCCGCTGGAACCCGGTTCCGGGGCGGTTCAAGGACTACATCGCGATGCCCAAGTTCAACATGTACCAGTCGCTGCACACGACGGTCATCGGGCCCAGCGGCAAGCCGGTCGAGCTGCAGATCCGCACGTTCGACATGCACCGCCGCGCCGAGTACGGCATCGCCGCGCACTGGAAGTACAAGCAGGAGGCCGTCGCGGGCGCCTCCAAGGTGCGCACCGACGCCCCCAAGTCGTCCGGCAAGGGCAAGGACGAGCACCTCAACGACATGGCGTGGCTGCGCCAGTTGCTCGACTGGCAGAAGGAGACGGAGGACCCGGGCGAGTTCCTGGAGTCCCTGCGCTTCGACCTGTCGCGCAACGAGGTCTTCGTCTTCACCCCCAAGGGCGACGTCATAGCGCTGCCCGCCGGCGCGACCCCGGTGGACTTCGCGTACGCCGTTCACACCGAGGTCGGCCACCGCACCATAGGGGCGCGCGTCAACGGACGCCTGGTGCCCCTCGAATCGACCCTCGACAACGGCGACCTGGTGGAGGTCTTCACCTCCAAGGCCGACGGTGCGGGCCCGTCCCGCGACTGGCTCGGCTTCGTCAAGTCGCCGCGCGCCCGCAACAAGATCCGCGCCTGGTTCTCCAAGGAGCGCCGCGACGAGGCGATCGAGCAGGGCAAGGACGCCATCGCGCGCGCCATGCGCAAGCAGAACCTGCCGATCCAGCGCATCCTCACCGGCGACTCCCTCGTCACCCTGGCCCACGAGATGCGCTACCCGGACATCTCGTCCCTGTACGCGGCCATCGGTGAGGGCCACGTCACCGCGCAGTCCGTCGTGCAGAAGCTGGTGCAGGCGCTGGGCGGCGAAGAGGCGGCCAACGAGGACATCGCCGAGAGCGCACCGCCCTCACGCGGCCGTACCAAGCGCCGTTCCAGCGCCGACCCGGGCGTGGTCGTCAAGGGTGTCGACGACGTGTGGGTCAAGCTCGCGCGCTGCTGCACACCCGTCCCCGGCGACCCGATCATCGGCTTCGTCACGCGCGGCAGCGGCGTCTCGGTCCACCGCAGCGACTGCGTCAACGTGGAGTCGCTCTCCCGCGAGCCCGAACGCATTCTCGAAGTCGAGTGGGCGCCCACGCAGTCCTCGGTCTTCCTGGTCGCCATCCAGGTCGAGGCCCTGGACCGCTCCCGCCTCCTGTCCGACGTGACCCGCGTCCTGTCGGACCAGCACGTCAACATCCTGTCCGCGGCCGTCCAGACCTCCCGCGACCGGGTCGCCACGTCCCGCTTCACCTTCGAGATGGGCGACCCCAAGCACCTGGGCCACGTCCTGAAGGCCGTACGGGGCGTGGAGGGCGTCTACGACGTGTACCGGGTGACGTCGGCCCGCAGGCCCTGAGCACCGCGCACACGTACGTGAAGGGGGCCGGCACCGAACAGGTACCGGGCCCCCTTCACGTACGGAGTGGTGGCTTCAGCCGCCGAACTCCTCAAGCCCCTTGAGGGCCTGGTCGAGCAGCGCCTGCCGACCGTCCAGCTCGCGCTGGAGCTTGTCGGCCTTCGCGTTGTTGCCCTGGGCGCGGGCCTGTTCGACCTGCCCCTTGAGCTTGTCGACGGCCGCCTGCAGCTGACCGGTCAGACCCGCCGCACGCGCGCGTGCCTCCGGGTTCGTCCGGCGCCACTCGGCCTCCTCGGCGTCCTGGATGGCGCGCTCCACCGCGTGCATCCGGCCCTCGACCTTCGGCCGGGCGTCGCGCGGCACATGGCCGATCGCCTCCCACCGCTCATTGATCGAGCGGAAGGCGGAACGCGCCGCCTTCAGGTCCCCGACCGGAAGGAGCTTCTCGGCCTCCTCGGCCAGCTCCTCCTTGAGCTTCAGGTTCTCCGACTGCTCCGCGTCACGCTCCGCGAAGACCTCGCCGCGCGCCGCGAAGAACACGTCCTGGGCGCCGCGGAAGCGGTTCCACAGGTCGTCCTCGTGCTCGCGCTGGGCGCGGCCCGCGGCCTTCCACTCGGTCATCAGCTCGCGGTAACGGGCCGCGGTGGCGCCCCAGTCCGTCGAGTTCTGCAACTCCTGCGCCTCGGCGACCAGCTTCTCCTTGGCCTTGCGGGCCTCCTCGCGCTGCGCGTCGAGCGCGGCGAAGTGGGCCTTGCGGCGCTTGGAGAACGCCGAGCGGGCATGCGAGAAGCGATGCCACAGCTCGTCGTCCGACTTGCGGTCCAGGCGAGGCAGACCCTTCCAGGTGTCCACCAGGGCACGCAGCCGCTCACCGGCCGCCCGCCACTGCTCGGACCCGGCGAGTTCCTCCGCCTCGGCGACCAGCGCCTCCTTGGCGTGCCGCGCCTCGTCGGTCTGCTTGGCCTTCTGGGCCTTGCGCTCCTCGCGGCGCGACTCGACGGTCTCCACCAGCTTGTCGAGCCGCTTGACGAGCGCGTCCAGATCCCCGACGGCGTGCGCGTCCGTCACCTGGTCACGCAGGTGACCGATCGCCGTCATGGCGTCCTTGGACGACAGGTCCGTCGTCCGCACCCGGCGCTCGAGGAGCCCGATCTCGACGACCAGACCGTCGTACTTGCGCTTGAAGTAGGCCAGCGCCTCGTCAGGGGAACCGGCCTTCCAGGAGCCGACTTCACGCTCGGTGCCGTCGGCGTTACGCACGTACACGGTGCCCGTCTCGTCGACACGGCCCCACGGGTCGCTGCTCACAGCGCCTCCTCCACATGATGCCTGCGGGGGACTCGTGGGCCCCCGGACATCGTCCACAGTTTCGTCACCGCCAACATAGGCGACCGGCGGCGCGGCTGTCCGCATCCAGCGCGACCGAAATTTGGCGTTCTACGGGTCACAGCGGGGCACGACGTCAGGACTTGGTCACCGTCGCCTTGTTGATCACCACGGTCGCGTTCGGCGCCGTGTTGCCCGTCTGGTCCGCGGGCTGCGCACCCGCCTTGGCGATCTTCTTCAGGACCTTCATGCCCGAGTCCGAGATGGTGCCGAACGGGGTGTAGGTGGCCGGGAGTTCGCTGTCCTTGTACACGAGGAAGAACTGGCTGCCGCCGGAGTGCTTCTGGCCGGTGTTGGCCATCGCGACGGTGCCCGCCGGGTACGTGTACAGCTGCGTGCCCTGGACCTTCTTCGCCTTCTTCAGCGAGGAGTCCTTCAGGTTCTCGTCCGGGATCGTGTAGCCGGGACCGCCCTGGCCGGTGCCCGTCGGGTCGCCGCACTGCAGCACGTAGATGCCCTGGGTGGTCAGGCGGTGGCACTTGGTGTGGTCGAAGAAGCCCTTGCCCGCGAGGTAGTCGAACGAGTTCACCGTGTGCGGCGCGGCCTTCGCCTTCAGGGCGATGTCGATGTCACCGCACGTCGTGGCGAGCTTCATCGTGTAGGACGCCGACTTGTCGATCGTCATCGCCGGCTCCTTCTTCCAGGTCGCCGACTTCGCCTTGCCCGCGGCGGGCTTGGCGCACGGGTCGGGGCCCTTGGAGGCCGTCGGGCTCGGCGTCGCGCTCGCGCCCGCCGTGTCCGTCTTGTCCTTGCTGTCGCTCTTGAAGGCCCCGGCGGCGTACGCGCCGCCCGCGCCGAGCAGGGCGACCGCGACCACCGAGGCGATCACGGTGTTGCGCATGCGGGCCTTGCGCCGCGCCGCCTCGCGCCGCTGCTGCTGGCGCAGGAACTTCTCCCGGGCGAGCTGACGCTGCCGCTGATCCTTGCTGACCACCGGGTCTTCTCCTCGTACGTGTCGTGACCGTGGTTACGGGCCGTGGGCTGGTGCCCCGTACCGTATATGGGTTCGCTGTGGAATCGGCAGCGCCGGTAGGCTCTGAACTGCCGCATTCCACTGTTACGACGACACACGAAGGACGATCGTGCTGATTGCCGGGTTCCCGGCCGGGGCCTGGGGCACCAACTGTTACCTGGTCGCCCCCGCCGCAGGCGAGGAGTGCGTGATCATCGACCCGGGCCACCAGGCCGCCCAGGGAGTCGAGGACGCGCTGAAGAAGCACCGGCTCAAGCCGGCCGCCGTGATCCTCACCCACGGGCACATCGACCATGTCGCCTCGGTCGTGCCGGTCTGCGGCGCGCACGACGTGCCCGCGTGGATCCACCCGTCCGACCGCTACATGATGAGCGACCCGGAGAAGGGCATCGGCCGCACCATCGGCATGCCGCTCATGGGCGAGCTCACCGTGGGGGAGCCGGACGACGTGCGGGAGCTGACCGACGGCGCCGCCCTGAAGCTGGCCGGGCTCGACTTCTCCGTCGCCCACGCCCCGGGCCATACCAAGGGGTCGGTGACCTTCCAGATGCCCGAGGCCCCCGCCGGCGCCGACATCCCGTCGGTGTTCTTCTCGGGCGATCTGCTCTTCGCCGGCTCCGTCGGACGCACCGACCTTCCCGGTGGCTCCATGGACGACATGGTCGAATCGCTGGCCCGCGTGTGCCTGCCGCTCGACGACTCGACCGTGGTGCTGTCCGGACACGGCCCCCAGACGACCATCGGCCGGGAACGCGCCACCAACCCGTATCTGCGGCAGGTGGCCGCCGGCCAGGAAGCCTCCACCGAGGCTCCCCGACGAGGAATGTGACGAGACTCTTCCCGTGAGTACCTTCCAGGCCCCCAAGGGCACCTACGACCTCCTGCCCCCCGACTCCGCCACCTACCTCGCGGTGCGCGAGGCGATCGCCGCGCCGCTGCGCCGCTCCGGCTACGGATACGTCGAGACGCCGGGCTTCGAGAACGTCGAGCTGTTCGCGCGCGGTGTCGGCGAGTCCACCGACATCGTCACCAAGGAGATGTACGCCTTCGAGACCAAGGGCGGCGACAAGCTGGCGCTGCGCCCCGAGGGCACCGCCTCCGTGCTGCGCGCCGCCCTGGAGGCCAACCTCCACAAGGCGGGCAACCTCCCGGTCAAGCTCTGGTACTCGGGCTCGTACTACCGCTACGAGCGCCCGCAGAAGGGCCGCTACCGCCACTTCTCGCAGGTCGGAGCCGAGGCCATCGGCGCCGAGGACCCGGTCCTGGACGCCGAGCTGATCATCCTGGCCGACCAGGCGTACCGCTCGCTGGGCCTCAGGAACTTCCGTATCCTGCTGAACTCGCTCGGCGACAAGGAGTGCCGCCCCGTCTACCGGGCCGCCCTGCAGGACTTCCTGCGCGGCCTCGACCTCGACGAGGACACGCTGCGCCGCGCCGAGATCAACCCGCTGCGCGTCCTCGACGACAAGCGGCCGGACGTGCAGAAGCAGCTCACCGACGCACCCCTGCTGCGCGACTACCTGTGCGACGGGTGCAAGGCGTACCACGAGCAGGTGCGCGAACTGCTGACCGCCGAGGGCGTCGTCTACGAGGACGACCCGAAGCTGGTCCGCGGCCTCGACTACTACACCCGTACGACCTTCGAGTTCGTCCACGACGGCCTCGGCTCGCAGTCCGCGGTGGGCGGCGGCGGCCGCTACGACGGGCTGTCCGAGATGATCGGCGGCCCCTCCCTGCCGTCCGTCGGCTGGGCCCTCGGCGTCGACCGGACCGTGCTCGCCCTGCAGGCCGAGGGCGTCGAGCTCGAACTGCCCGCCGCGACCAGCGTGTTCGCGGTGCCGCTCGGCGACGAGGCACGGCGCGTGCTGTTCGCCAAGGTGACCGAGCTGCGCAAGGCCGGGGTCTCGGCCGACTTCTCCTTCGGCGGCAAGGGCCTCAAGGGCGCCATGAAGAACGCCAACCGGTCGGGGGCGCGGTACGCGCTCGTCGCGGGCGAGCGGGACCTCGCCGAAGGCGTCGTCCAGGTCAAGGACATGGAGTCGGGCGAGCAGGACGCGGTCGCGGTCGACGAGGTTGTGGCCGAGCTCACACGCCGCCTGGCCGGCTGATCCCGCCCGAGGTCACGCTTATCCACAACCAACGGTGAGCACCGGGGTCCGTGCGGCAGAATGGCCCTGCCCGCGGGCCCCAGACCACTCACCTATGGATCGGCGTGATGAGCCAGACGACCTCAGCAAGCGACAGCGTCACCCACGGCACCGGCCCCGCGGGCCCGGCCCCGACCGCCCGCGGCGGCAGCCGCGCCTTCGCACTGCTCCTGGTGATCACCGGGGCGGCGGGGCTGCTCGCCGCGTGGGTCATCACGATCGACAAGATCAAGCTCGCGGAGAACCCGCACTTCCAGCCCGGTTGTTCCATCAACCCGGTCATCTCCTGCGGCGACATCATGAAGAGCGCCCAGGCGTCCGTCTTCGGCTTCCCCAACCCGATGCTGGGCCTTGTCGCCTATGGGATCGTGATCTGCGTCGGCATGAGCCTGCTCACCGGTGCCCGCTTCCCGCGCTGGTACTGGCTGACGTTCAACGCGGGCTGCCTGTTCGGCGTCTGCTTCGTCTCGTGGCTGCAGTTCGAGTCCCTGTACCGGATCAACGCGCTGTGCCTGTGGTGCTCCCTGGCGTGGGTCGCCACCATCCTGATGTTCTGGTATGTCACATCCTTCAACATCCGCCACGGGTTCCTGCCGTCGCCGCGCTGGCTGAAGACCTTCTTCGAGGACTTCACCTGGGCCGTGCCCGTCCTGCACATCGGCATCATCGTCGTCCTGATCTTCACGCGCTGGGGCGACAAGCTCTGGGCCTGACCGGGACCCGCCGACCCGGGCCCGACCGGGCCCGGGGGGCGTTGTCAGTGGGGTGACATAGGGTTTTCGACGTGGAGCCCGACCTGTTCACCGCCGCTGCCGAAGACCGCCAGGAGAAGGACCCGTCCGCCAGTCCCCTGGCGGTCCGGATGCGCCCGCGCACCCTCGACGAGGTCGTCGGTCAGCAGCATCTGCTGGGGCGCGGATCGCCGCTGCGCCGACTGGTCGGCGAGGGCGGCGCCGGACCCGCCGGAGCCTCCTCGGTGATCCTCTGGGGCCCGCCCGGCATCGGCAAGACGACGCTGGCGTACGTCGTCTCCAAGGCCACGAACAAGCGGTTCGTCGAGCTCTCCGCGATCACCGCGGGAGTCAAGGAGGTCCGCTCCGTCATCGAGGGCGCCCGGCGCGCGATGGGCGGGCACGGCAAGGAGACCGTCCTCTTCCTCGACGAGATCCACCGCTTCAGCAAGGCCCAGCAGGACTCGCTGCTGCCCGCGGTGGAGAACCGCTGGGTCACGCTGATCGCGGCGACCACGGAGAACCCGTACTTCTCGGTGATCTCGCCGCTGCTCTCCCGCTCCCTCCTGCTCACCCTCGAACCGCTCACCGACGACGACCTGCGCGGGCTGCTCGCACGGGCGCTCACCGAGGAGCGGGGCCTGGCCGGAGCCCTCACCCTGGACGCGGACGCCGAGGAACACCTGCTGCGCGTCGCCGGCGGCGACGCCCGCCGCGCCCTGACCGCACTGGAGGCCGCGGCGGGGGCGGCCATCGACAAGGGCGAGGAGACCATCACCCTCGAGAGCGTCGAGGAGTCGGTCAACCGCGCGGCGGTGACGTACGACCGGGACGGCGACCAGCACTACGACGTCGCCAGTGCCCTGATCAAATCGATCCGCGGCTCGGACGTGGACGCGGCGCTGCACTATCTGGCGCGCATGATCGAAGCGGGCGAGGACCCGCGGTTCATCGCCCGCCGCCTGATGATCTCGGCGAGCGAGGACATCGGCCTCGCCGACCCCACGGCGCTGCCCACCGCGGTCGCCGCCGCCCAGGCCGTCGCCATGATCGGCTTTCCCGAGGCGGCGCTCACCCTCAGCCACGCCACGATCGCGCTGGCACTCGCACCCAAGTCCAACGCCGCCACCACCGCGATCGGCGCCGCCATGGAGGACGTCCGCGGCGGCCTGGCCGGACCCGTGCCGCCACACCTGCGCGACGGCCACTACAAGGGCGCCGCCAAGCTCGGCCACGCCCAGGGCTACGTGTATCCGCACGACGTGCCCGGCGGGATCGCGGCGCAGCAGTACGCGCCCGACGCGATCGCCGGCCGCCGGTACTACCGGCCCACCCGGTACGGGGCGGAGGCCAGGTACGCCGACGTGGTGGAGCGGGTGCGTGAGCGGTTGCGGGGCGAAGGGGGCGGATGAGCGCCCGCCCGGGGCGGCTGTGTCACCGGGTGGGCTCCCGCACGCGCGGGAGCCGAGGCGGGTTCGGGCCACTGCGCCGCATCCGGTAGACTCCCCGCAGCGCTGCGTCTCGTGCCCGACATCCCGAAAGGGAGACGGGCGACACCAGAGCGAGACATCCAGCCGGATCCCCCGAACCGCGAGGCACAGGGGATCCAGGAGCGTCGCGCACCGTCGAAAGGTGTCGCGGGCAGCCCGCCACCGCCCCGGTTCCGTGAGGACCCGGGAAGCGGCCGGTGGGCCACTCGCGTGCTGCACGTATGTGCCCAGACCTGGGAGCGGCTGCCCACCCGTCCGTCAGGACGACGTGGGTTTCCCGGGCTGCGGATGCGACCTCCCGAAACCCTGGTGAAGCCGTATTCAGATCAGAAACATGAGGTGTCGGTTCCATGGCGAACCAGTCCCGCCCCAAGGTCAAGAAGTCGCGTGCCCTCGGCATCGCGCTGACCCCCAAGGCCGTCAAGTACTTCGAGGCCCGCCCCTACCCGCCGGGCGAGCACGGCCGCGGCCGCAAGCAGAACTCGGACTACAAGGTCCGCCTGCTCGAGAAGCAGCGTCTGCGCGCCCAGTACGACATCAGCGAGAAGCAGCTCGCCCGCGCCTACGACCGCGCCAAGAAGGTCGAGGGCAAGACGGGTGAGGCGCTCGTCGTCGAGCTCGAGCGTCGCCTCGACGCCCTGGTGCTGCGTTCGGGCATCGCCCGCACCATCTACCAGGCCCGGCAGATGGTCGTCCACGGCCACATCGAGGTCAACGGCCAGAAGGTCGACAAGCCCTCGTTCCGTGTCCGTCCCGACGACGTCGTGATGGTCCGCGAGCGCAGCCGCAACAAGCCGCTGTTCCAGGTCGCGCGTGAGGGCGGCTTCGCCCCCGAGGGCGAGACCCCGCGTTACCTCCAGGTCAACCTGAAGGCCCTGGCCTTCCGCCTGGACCGTGACCCGAACCGCAAGGAGATCCCCGTGGTCTGCGACGAGCAGCTCGTCGTCGAGTACTACGCCCGCTGACCTCCCGTACCGGGATCTCCCTCAGCGGAGAGCGGATGTAGTACCACCTGCGTCTCAGCCCGCCGTCTCCCCACCGCTCGCGGTCGGGGAGGCGGCGGGTTCGCGTTGCGCAGCGCCCGGGACACCGCCTCGTCGTGGCCGAGCCGCTCACCCGCCCGCGTCAGCTCCTCGAACCGCGCGTCGCCCAGCGCCTCGCGGGCCTTCGCCTCGCACAGCGCGTGCGGCGCGTTGTAGTGGGCGGAACCGAACAACGGCAGGCCCACCGACGGCCAGATCCGCGCTGCCGCGCCCTGCAGCACCGCGGCCTCCGCGGCGTCCCCCTCGGCCACCGTGACCAGCGCGAGCAGCTCGACGGCGAGCACCGTGCCGAGCAGGTCGTGGAACTCGTGGTCGATCGCCAGACACCGCTCCAGCAGCGCACGGGCACGCGCGAGCCGGCCCTCGGCCCAGTCCGCGTACGCGAGCACATAGAGCGCGTACGCGAGGGTCCAGCGCTCCCCGTGGTCCTCGCACACCTGCCGCACGTCCTCGCACAGCGCCGCGGCCTGGGCCAGATCGCCCCGGAACGCCACCGTCATCGCCAGCTCGACCTGGCCCATCAGGACGTTGCTGTTCAGCTCGCCGATCTCCCGGTAGCGCACGAGCGCGTCCCGCAGCAGCCGCTCCGCGCGCGGCAGGTCGTCCGTGACCAGCGCCAGACACCCGGTGCGGTGCACGGCGTACGCGAGCGCAGTGGCGTCGCCGCCGCGCTCCGCCGCGTCGTGGCACTCCTGGAGCGCCGCCAGTGCGGGCACGGTGTCGCCCTGGAGGATCGCCACGTAGCCGAGCACCCACAGTGCCTTGAGCCGTGCGCCGCCGTGCTCGCCCTGACCGCCCGCCTCGCCGTGACCCGCCTCCTCGTCGCCATCGGCGTCGCCGCGGTCCAGGGCGATGCTGCGGTCCAGCCAGTGCCGCCCCTCCGAGAGGCGGCCGCAGCCCGACCAGTAGAACCACAAGGTGCCCGCCAGATACTGGCCGAGATGCGTCTGGCCCGGCTCCGTCAGGCAGAACTCCAGAGCGGCCCGCAGATTGGGCAGCTCCGCTTCGACCCGGGCCGCCACCGCGCTCTGCCGCGGCGAGAACCACTCCAGCTCGCACCAGGTGGCCATGCCCAGGTACCAGTCCCGGTGCCGGCTTTGCATGCGGCCTTGGTCGCCGATGCCGGCCAGCCACTCGGCGCCGTACGCGCGCACCGTGTCCAGCATCCGGTAGCGCACCCCGGCCGGGGTCTCCTCGCGCGCCACCACGGACTGGGCGAGGAGCTCGTCGAGCGTGTCAAGGACCGTGTCCGCGGGAAGGTCCTCGCCACTGCACACGTACTCGGCCGCCTCCAGGTCGAACGGGCCGCAGAACACCGAGAGCCGCGCCCACAGCAGCCGCTCCGCCGGCGTGCACAGCTCATGGCTCCAGCCGATCGTCGTACGCAGTGTCTGGTGGCGCGGCAGCGCGTCCCGGCCGCCGCCCGTGAGCAGCCGGAACCGGTCGTCGAGCCGTTCGAGCAGACGGCGGGGCGACAGCGCCCGCAACCGCCCCGCCGCCAGTTCCACCGACAGCGGCAGGCAGTCGAGGCGGCGGCAGACCTCGAGGACGTCGTCCCGGCAGCCGTCGTCCAGGTCGAAGCCGGGCAGCAGCGCGGCCGCCCGGTCGGCGAACAGTTCCACCGCGTCCGCGGCCGTCAGCGGGGCCAGCGGGAACAGCCGCTCGCCCTCCAGGGCCAGCGGCCTGCGTCCGACGGCGACCACGCGCAGGCCCGGTGCCGCGCGCAGCAGGTCCCGTAACAGCGCGGCGCACGCGTCGACCAGGTGCTCGAAGCCGTCCACGACGAGCAGCAGCCTGCGCTCCGCGAGATGGTCCACGAGAACCTGGCGCGGCGGGCGCGGTGTGTGGTCGGTCAGACCGAGCGCCTCCACGACGGCGTGCTCGACGAGTTCCTCCCGGCGGACCGGGGCGAGCTCCACCCGCCACACCCCGTCCGCGGGCGCCGCGTCGGCGGCGGTCCGGGCGAGCGCGTGCGCGACGAGCCTGGACTTGCCGACGCCGCCGGAGCCGGTGACGGTGACCAGGCGCGTCGCCGACAGCGCGCAGTCGAAGGCGGCGAGCTCCGCGGACCGCCCGACGAAACGGTTCAGTTCATGGGGGAGGTTGCCGGGGCGCGGGGGAGCGGCCGTGAGGGAGTGGGGGCGCGAAGTGCGTCGCATAGGGCACGGAGCGTACCCAGTTGTACGCACTCCGTACAATCGGCCTGGTCGATCCGGCCGCCCGGCGACCGCTCCCGCGCGCGCGTCGAATCCGGTACGGAGCCCGTGGTCCGGCGCGATAGGCTCATGGGACGACTTCTCGAGCCAGTGACAAGCAAGGGGCGGTGCACACGTGTCCGGTGGCGAGGTGGCCGGGATCCTGGTGGCCGTGTTCTGGGCGATCCTGGTCTCGTTTCTCGCGGTCGCGCTCGCGCGGCTCGCCCAGACGCTGCGGGCCACCACCAAACTGGTCGCCGACGTGACAGAGCAGGCCGTCCCGCTTCTCGCCGACGCCTCCACCGCCGTACGCTCCGCGCAGACCCAGATCGACCGGGTCGACTCGATCGCCTCGGACGTCCAGGAAGTCACGTCGAACGCGTCGGCGCTCTCCTCGACCGTGGCCTCCACCTTCGGCGGGCCGCTGGTCAAGGTGGCCGCCTTCGGCTACGGGGTGCGCAGGGCCATCGGCGGCCGCAATAAGGACGTGCCCGCCAAGCAGCGGCGACGTACCGTGATCGTGGGCCGCACGGTCCCGGGCGCGCGCCGTGCGGGGCGGAGCGATCGCGCCGCCCGGACCAACAGGACCGACCGGAATTCGAGGGACTGAACCGAGCGATGTTCCGCCGTACGTTCTGGTTCACCGCGGGCGCCGCCGCCGGCGTGTGGGCCACCACCAAGGTCAACCGGAAGCTCAGGCAGCTGACCCCGGAGAGCCTCGCCGCGCAGGCCGCGAACAAGGCGGTCGAGGCGGGCCACCGGCTCAAGGACTTCGCCCTCGACGTCCGCGACAACATGGCCGAGCGCGAGGCCGAACTCGGTGACGCGCTGGGCCTGAACGACCCGGTGGACGCCGAGATCGGAGCGCTGCCCGCGCAGCGCCGCTTCGCGGCCGTCGAGAACACCTTCAAGACCGAGCAACCGAAGTACCTCGAGGCCACCGAGGTCTCGAGGGCCCCGCACCACGACCCGCACAACAACCGGAATGAGGACCACTGATGGAGTCGGCTGAAATCCGTCGCCGCTGGCTGAGCTTCTTCGAGGAGCGTGGCCACAAGGTCGTGCCCTCGGCGTCGCTCATCGCGGACGACCCGACTCTGCTGCTGGTGAACGCGGGCATGGTCCCGTTCAAGCCGTACTTCCTCGGTGAGGTCAAGCCGCCCGCCCCGCGCGCCACGTCCGTGCAGAAATGCGTGCGCACCCCGGACATCGAAGAGGTCGGCAAGACCACCCGCCACGGCACGTTCTTCCAGATGTGCGGCAACTTCTCCTTCGGTGACTACTTCAAGGAAGGCGCCATCAAGCTGGCCTGGGAGCTGCTCACCTCCGCCCAGGACCAGGGCGGCTACGGCCTGGACCCGGAGAAGCTCTGGATCACCGTCTACCAGGACGACGACGAGGCCGAGAACATCTGGAAGGACGTCGTCGGCGTGCCCGCCGAGCGCATCCAGCGCCTGGGCAAGAAGGACAACTTCTGGTCCATGGGCGTGCCGGGCCCGTGCGGTCCGTGCTCCGAGATCAACTACGACCGTGGCCCCGAGTTCGGCGCCGAGGGCGGCCCCGCCGTCAACGACGAGCGGTACGTGGAGATCTGGAACCTGGTCTTCATGCAGTACGAGCGGGGCGCCGGTATCGGCAAGGAGGACTTCGAGATCCTCGGCGACCTGCCGAGCAAGAACATCGACACCGGCCTCGGCCTCGAACGTCTCGCCATGATCCTGCAGGGCGTGCAGAACATGTACGAGACCGACACCCTGCGCGTCGTCATCGACAAGGCCACCGAGCTCACGGGCGTGCGCTACGGCGACAAGCACGACACGGACGTCTCGCTGCGCGTCGTCGCCGACCACCTGCGTACGTCGACGATGCTCATCGGCGACGGCGTCACGCCGGGCAACGAGGGCCGTGGCTACGTACTGCGCCGCATCATGCGCCGCGCCATCCGCAATATGCGCATCCTCGGCGCCACCGGGCCGGTCGTCGGCGAGCTGCTCGACGTCGTCATCAAGACGATGGGGCAGCAGTACCCGGAGCTGATCACCGACCGCAAGCGCATCGAGGCCGTCGCCCTCGCCGAGGAGGCCGCCTTCCTCAAGGCCCTCAGGGGCGGCACCAACATCCTCGACACCGCCGTCACCGAGACCAAGGCCGCCGGCAAGACGGTCCTCCCCGGCGACCAGGCGTTCCTGCTCCACGACACCTGGGGCTTCCCGATCGACCTCACCCTGGAGATGGCCGCCGAGCAGGGCCTGACCGTGGACGAGGACGGCTTCCGCCGCCTGATGAAGGAGCAGCGGGAGCGCGCCAAGGCCGACGCCCAGGCCAAGAAGACCGGCCACGCCGACCTGGGCGCCTACCGGGAGATCGCGGACGCCGCCGGTGCCACCGACTTCATCGGCTACACCGACACCCAGGGCGAGTCCCGCGTCGTCGGCCTGCTGGTGAACGGTGTCTCGTCCCCGGCCGCCACCGAGGGCGACGAGGTCGAGGTCGTCCTCGACCGCACCCCCTTCTACGCCGAGGGCGGCGGCCAGATCGGCGACACCGGCCGCATCAAGCTCGACAACGGGGCGGTCGTGGAGGTCCGCGACTGCCAGAAGCCGGTCCCGGGCGTCTACGTCCACAAGGGCGTCGTCCAGGTCGGCGAGGTCACCGTCGGGGCCCCGGCCCAGGCCGTCATCGACGTGACCCGGCGCCGCGCCATCGCCCGCGCCCACTCCGCCACCCACCTCACCCACCAGGCGCTGCGTGACGCGCTCGGCCCGACGGCCGCCCAGGCCGGTTCGGAGAACCAGCCGGGCCGCTTCCGCTTCGACTTCGGCTCGCCTTCGGCCGTGCCGACGACCGTGATGACGGACGTCGAGCAGAAGATCAACGAGGTGCTCGCCCGCGAACTCGACGTCCAGGCCGAGGTCATGGGCATCGAGGACGCCAAGAAGCAGGGCGCCATCGCCGAGTTCGGCGAGAAGTACGGCGAGCGCGTCCGTGTCGTCACCATCGGCGACTTCTCCAAGGAGCTGTGCGGCGGCACCCACGTGCACAACACCGCCCAGCTCGGCCTGGTCAAGCTGCTCGGCGAGTCGTCCATCGGCTCCGGCGTGCGCCGCATCGAGGCCCTGGTCGGCGTCGACGCGTACAACTTCCTCGCCAGGGAGCACACGGTCGTCGCCCAGCTCCAGGAGCTGGTCAAGGGCCGCGCCGAGGAACTGCCGGAGAAGATCTCCACGATGCTCGGCAAGCTGAAGGACGCCGAGAAGGAGATCGAGAAGTTCCGGGCGGAGAAGGTACTCCAGGCCGCCGCCGGTCTCGTCGACTCCGCCAAGGACGTCCGCGGCATCGCCGTCGTCACCGGCCAGGTCCCGGACGGCACGAGCGCCGACGACCTGCGCAAGCTGGTCCTCGACGTCCGGGGCCGCATCCAGGGCGGCCGCGCCGCGGTCGTCGCCCTGTTCACCACCGTGGGCGGCAAGCCGCTCACGGTCATCGCCACCAACGAAGCCGCCCGCGAGCGCGGCCTCAAGGCCGGTGACCTGGTCCGTTCCGCCGCCAAGACGCTCGGTGGCGGTGGCGGCGGCAAGCCGGACGTCGCCCAGGGCGGCGGCCAGAACCCGGCCGCCGTCGGCGACGCCATCGACGCCGTGGAGCGCCTCGTCGCGGAGACGGCCGGCTGATGCGCAGAGGCCGCCGCCTGGCGATCGACGTCGGGGACGCCCGGATCGGGGTCGCGTCCTGCGACCCCGACGGGATTCTCGCCACCCCGGTCGAGACGGTGCCGGGGCGTGACGTCCCGGCCGCCCACCGGCGACTGCGTCAACTCGTCGAGGAGTACGAGCCGATCGAGGTGGTCGTCGGCCTGCCCCGCTCCCTCAAGGGTGGCGAGGGCCCGGCGGCCGCCAAGGTCCGCAGCTTCACCCAGGAGCTCGCCCGCGGCATCGCGCCGGTCCCGGTGCGGCTCATCGACGAGAGGATGACCACAGTCACGGCGAGCCAGGGGCTGCGCGCCTCGGGCGTGAAGTCCAAAAAGGGCCGCTCTGTCATCGATCAGGCCGCGGCCGTCGTCATTCTGCAGCAGGCTCTGGAGTCCGAACGGGCGTCGGGCGAGGCTCCCGGTGAGGGCGTCGAAGTGGTCATCTGATCGCGATACGGTAACGTTCCGCGCGACCGGCGGCGTTCGAACAGCCGCCGCACAGCATCATGAGGCGGATCGGCTGCCGTGCCCGAGCGTGGAGCGGCCCCGCCTCGCGGCTCGTAGGGGATCGATGACTGAGTATGGCCGGGGCCAAGGTCCCGCACCGTGGCATCCCGAGGACCCGCTCTACGGCGATCAGGGATGGGGACAGCAGACCGGCGACGGTCAGACTGTCCACGGCGGCCAGGGGCAGTACTACCCGCAGCAGCCGTACCAGCAGCACCAGCCTCAGCAGGCGTACGGCGGTGACTGGGGCACGGGCCAGCAGCCGCAGCAGCCCCAGCACCCGGGCTACGGCCAGCAGATGTACGACCAGCAGGGCTACGACGGTTCCCAGCAGTACCCCCAGGGCGGCTGGGACACCACCGGTCAGGCCCCTGCCCAGGCGCAGTACCCGTACGCCGCCGACCCCGCGGACCCCTACGGCACCGGCCAGAACGCCGCGTACAACGGCGAACAGCCGGACTACTACGACACCCCCGGTGCCTACCCGCCGCCCGAGCCGCCGGGCCGGCGCCGCGACCCTGAGCCGGAGACGGACTGGGACCCGGGCCCCGACCAGGGCGAGCACGCGTTCTTCGCGGGCGGCGACGACGGCGACGAGGACGACGAGTACGAGCGGGACGGCGGCCGCGGAGCCCGGCGCGGGCGCGGCGGGCGCAAGCCCAAGAAGCGCCGCAGCGGCTGTGCCTGCCTCGTCCTGACGGTGATCTTCGCCGCCGGTGTCGGCGGCGTCGGCTACTTCGGCTACCAGTTCTACCAGGACCGTTTCGCCTCGCCCCCGGACTGGTCGGGCGACGGCAACGGCGAGACCGTCACCGTGGTCATCGCCAAGAACTCCGGCGGCTACGCGATCGGCAGGCAGCTCAAGGAGGCGGGCGTCGTCGAGAGCGTCGACGCCTTCGTCGCGGCACAGACGTCCAACCCGAAGGGCAAGTCGATCCAGGCCGGCGCCTATCTGCTGCAAAAACACATGTCGGCCGCGAGCGCCGTCGACCTGCTGCTCAGCCCGAAGAGCCGCGCCAACCTCACCATCCCCGAGGGCACCCGCAACGCCAAGATCTACAAGATGATCGACGACCGTCTGAAGGTGCCCGAGGGCACCACGGCGAAGGCGGCGAAGAAGGACTACAAGAAGCTCGGCCTGCCCGACTGGGCACTCGACCACCCCCACACGAAGGACCCGCTGGAAGGCTTCCTCTTCCCCTCCAGCTACGGCGTCGCCAAGGGGCAGAAGCCCGACGCCGTGCTCAAGGACATGGTCTCGCGGGCCACCGACATGTACGACGAGCTCGGAGTCGAGCAGAAGGCGAAGAGCCTCGGCCTCGACGGCCCCTGGCAGCTGATCACGGTCGCCAGTCTCGCCCAGGCCGAGGGCACCAGCCACGACGACTTCCGCAAGATGGCCGAGGTCGTCTACAACCGCCTCAAGCCGAACAACCCGCAGACCTACGGCAGGCTCGAGTTCGACTCCACGTACAACTACGTGAAGAACCAGAGCAAGATCAACCTGAGCCTGACCGAGCTGCGCAAGGACGACAACCCGTACAACACCTACTACCACAAGGGCCTGCCGCCCGGGCCCATCGGCAACCCCGGTGAGGACGCTCTCAAGGGCGCCCTCGACCCGACCCACGACGGCTGGTACTACTTCATCTCGATGGACGGGAAGACCAGCAAGTTCACCAAGACCAACGCCGAGCACCAGAAGCTGGTCGACGAGTGGAACGCGCAGCAGAACAAGGACTGAGCAGACACCGATGGCAGGAAAGCGCAGGGCGGCCGTACTCGGGTCGCCCATCGCCCACTCCCTCTCGCCGCAGCTGCACAACGCGGCGTACGCGGCGCTGGGCCTCGACGACTGGACGTACGACCGCTTCGACATCGACGAGGCCGCCCTGCCGGGGTTCTTCGCCGGGCTCGGGCCCGAGTGGGCGGGGCTGTCACTGACGATGCCGCTGAAGCGGGCGGTGATCCCGCTGCTCGACGAGATCACCGGCACCGCGCGGTCCGTGGAGGCCGTCAACACCGTCGTGCTCCGCCCCGACGGACGGCGCGTCGGCGACAACACCGACATCCCGGGACTCGTCGCGGCGCTGCGTGAACGCGGCGTCGAGAAGACCGAGTCCGCGGCGATCCTCGGCGCGGGAGCCACCGCGTCCTCCGCGCTCGCCGCGCTCTCCCGGATCTGTTCCGGCGAGGTGACGGCGTATGTGCGCAGCGAGCGTCGCGCCGACGAGATGCGCGGATGGGGCGACCGGCTCGGCGTGCGGGTGCGCACCGCCGACTGGGCGGACGCCGCGCACGCCTTCGACGCCCCGCTGGTGATCTCCACGACGCCGAAGGGCACCACCGACGACCTCGCGGCACGGCTGCCGCAGCGGGTGGGCACGCTCTTCGACGTGGTCTACGACCCGTGGCCGACACCGCTCGCGGCCGCGTGGCAGCAGCGCGGCGGCTCCGTGCTCAGCGGCCTCGACCTCCTCGTCCACCAGGCGGTCTTCCAGTTCGAGCAGTTCACCGGCGACCGGCGGCCGGTGCTCGACGCGATGCGCGCGGCCGGCCGCGCGGCGCTGGGCTGAATCCCGCCCGGCCGAAGGTCCGCAGGCCGGACACCGAAGACGCGCGCACCCCTCGGCATGGGAGGATCGGGGACACAGGGCGGCGCGGGCCGCACACCCGGGGCCCGCCCGCAGAGGCGTACGCAGAGCGCGAGCATGAGGAGCACCGTTGAGCAGGTTGCGCTGGCTGACGGCGGGGGAGTCGCACGGCCCCGCACTCGTGGCGACGCTGGAGGGGCTTCCCGCCGGCGTTCCGGTCACCACGGAGATGGTGGCGGACCACCTGGCACGGCGGCGTCTGGGCCATGGCCGCGGGGCTCGGATGAAGTTCGAGCGTGACGAGGTCACCTTCCTGGGTGGTGTGCGGCACGGTCTCACGCTCGGTTCGCCGGTCGCGGTGATGGTCGGGAACACGGAGTGGCCGAAGTGGGAACAGGTCATGGCCGCCGACCCGGTCGATCCGGAGGTCCTTGAGGACCTGGCACGCAACGCCCCGCTGACCCGGCCGCGGCCCGGCCACGCGGATCTGGCGGGCATGCAGAAGTACGGCTTCGACGAGGCGCGTCCGATCCTGGAGCGGGCGTCCGCGCGGGAGACGGCGGCGCGGGTGGCGCTGGGCGCCATCGCCCGCTCGTATCTCAAGGAGACGGCGGGGATCGAGATCGTCTCGCATGTGGTGGAGCTGGCGGCGGCGAAGGCTCCGTACGGCGTCTACCCGACCCCCGCCGATGTC